>BPGA01000001.1 GCA_026002795.1 Candidatus Pacearchaeota archaeon | reverse complement strand
AAACTTACAAACTTTTCCTAAAAATATTTTAGCAATTGAGCAACATAAATGAATCGGTTTATTTTATCTTTTTTCATTAAAAAACTAAAATTTAAAAGCAACAATTCTTTTATTTTTTAATGATCTTTGACATTTTTTATAATATATTTTATAACATAGAAAAATTTTATGATGTAGTAATTTCTTCTGTTCCACCTCTTTTTAAAGATTATTTACTTATTTTCGGAATAGCTTTAGTTATAGTTATTTATTCTGTCTTTGTATGGAAATTTTATAGATTTTTAGGAACAAAAAATTTGTTAGAATTAAATTTATCTCAATACAACAAGTACAAACACCAAACAGCTTATAAAATTTTTTCAATATTTTTGTATTTTTTAGAGTACATAATTATCTTACCTTTTTTAGTTTTTTTATGGTTTTTAGTTTTTAGCATTTTCCTGATTTTTATGATTGAAAATTTAACGTTAAAAACACTCTTAACAATTTCTATAGCAATAATCACAGCGATAAGAATAATGGCTTACATTCCAAAATATGGAGAAAGTGTTGCTAAAGAAGTTGCTAAATTATTACCTTTAACACTTCTCGTCATAGCAATATCTAATCCAGCGATAATTAGTTTTGAAAGAATCTTTGTTCAGTTTAAAGAAATCGCAAATTTTTATACAACAATCTTAAGTTATCTCTTATTTATTATTGTAATTGAAGTTATACTAAGATTTTTTGATCTTGTTTTTGATATTATTGGAATTAAAGAAAAATAAAAAAGAAAATTAAAGAAAAATTAAATTTTAGTTTTTTTCTACTTCTGGATGCTTATGTCCTAAAAATAATCTTTCTTTTAAGTTTTCTATATGTTTTTTTCTTTCTTTAGAGTATTCTTCAGAATTGGTTTTGTTTTCATAAATCATTTTTCCTAAATACTCACCCCCTAAAAAGTGTGGAGTAACAACATAATCAGCTCCTTTATCATAAAGTTTCATTGCTTCATCTATTGTGTGTGCTCTTAAAATTACAATTGATTTTTGATTAATTTTTTTAACTTTAGTTAAAATAAGTTCATTTGTCTCAAAGTCAGGAATTGTAGAAATTATCAGCTTGACTTCTTGAAGAGGCAGTTCATCAAGTAAATTCTCATCATCTGCATCTCCATATAAAGAAGGAACTCTAAGTTTTTTTAGATTATAAATAACATCTGGATTAAAATCAACAACTAGATAGCGTTTTTTTATCTTTTTAAGAGAAGTTAAAACATCAAAACCAATTCTATTATAACCAAAAAGGATAGCATCGATTTTTTGTGTTAGTTTCCTTTTTTCTCTCAAATTTTTTCTTTCAAAAAGATATAATTTTGAAGAAAGTACCTTGTAAATACTGTTTGAATATAACATCATGTAAGTACAAATTCCTATTGTTATTAAACTTATTAGAGTTATTAGCGAGAGAATTTCATTAGAAATATGTCCAAGTTTAACACCTAAAGCTATTGTGATTAATGAAAATTCACCTATTTGAGCAACTGTAAGACCTGAAAGAAAACTTGTTTTTTTTGTAAACCCTTCAAAACCCATTAACGAAATAACAATTAAAGGATTACCTATTAAAATCAATAAAGAAAAAATAATTGCTGGAAAAATTAGGTGAGAAACATTTGTCACTGCCATCTGGGCTCCTAAAACCAAGAAAAAAGATATCAAAAAGAAATCTCTAAGAGGTTTTAATCTTGAGCTTACTTCTAGGTTATAAGGAGAAATAGAAAGAAGAACACCAGCTATTAAAGCACCAACTTCTATTGAAAGGCCTAGGTAAAGAAATAAAGAAGAAATTACAAGCCCCCAAGACAAAGCAAAAACAAAAAGAAACTCTTGAGAGCGAGCAAAAAAACCTTGTAATTTTGGAAGTATAAATAAGCTAATTGGAATTAAAATTAAAACAAGTAAAGATCCTTTAACAAGTGTTAAAATTATAGGACCAAAAAAACCAGATGAATTTGAAAAAGAAGATATAACAATGATTGTTAGTATAGCAATAAGATCTTGAACAAGTAAAAAACCTATAGAAATTCTGCCATATAAACTCTCTAAATCATTTTTATCAGCTAGAATTTTCATTATTATAATTGTAGAAGAAAAAGTCAAAGCAATGGCTATGTATAAAGAAGTAATGTTTGAAAAGCCCAAAATTTTAGCTAAAAGATAACCAAATAGTGCTGTAAAAAATATTTGACCTAAACCAGTAATCAAAGAAATTCTACCAACTTCTTTTATAACTTTAGGAGATAAATGAAGACCCACAGCAAAAAGTAAAAAAGCAATTCCTAGTTCAGAAAATACACTAAGTATTTCTGTTTTAGGCAAAAGATCCAAAAAATAAGGTCCTAAAACTACTCCTGATAAAATATAACCAACAATTAAAGGTTGTCTTAAGATTCTCATCAAAAAAGAAAAAATAAAGACAATTCCTAAGATAAAACTTATCTCTATGAATGTTTGTGCCATCCTCTTTTAATTTTTTTAAAATTAAAGTAGGGTAGCTATAAAAAGTTTTTTCAATCTCTTTTAATTTGTTTTTTAATGAAGGAAGTTATAATTATTGCAGCTGTTGCAAATAATAATGTTATAGGACATGAGGGAAAAATTCCTTGGAACATTAAAGAAGACTTGAAAAGATTTAGACAGCTAACACTTGGTTATCCTGTAATAATGGGTAGAAAAACTTATGAATCAATACCTGAAAAAAATAGGCCTTTAGAAGGAAGAATAAATATTGTTGTTTCGAGAACCTTAGAGAGAGATTTTTCAGGAAATCCGATAATAGTTAACTCATTATATGAGGCAGTTAGGAAAGCTAAATCTATAAGTAATGTTGTTTATATTGCTGGAGGCGGAGAAATTTATAAACAATCTATGGACTTAGCAAACAAACTTGAAATCACAAGAATCTATAAAGATTTTTTTGGAGATGTTTTTTTTCCTGAAATAGATGAAAGACTTTGGGAGATTATCAAAATAGAGAGACACAACGATTATTCTTTCATAACATACAAAAGAAGATAATGCAATAAAGTGAATGAAAAATTAATTTTTATTCAAAATTCCAGAAACTTATTTTAAGCTAGAATTATGGTTAAATTTTTATACCTAAGATTTAGTTTTAATATAGTAATTTATATAAACTAAAAATAAATAAAATAAAAAAATGGCAAAAGTTAGAATTAAGTTAAACAGCACAGATATAGAAATGATTAATCGTATTTGTGAGAATATTAAAGAAATTGCAAAAAAATCAGGAATAAACATTTCTGGACCAATACCCTTACCTACAAAAAGACTTAAAATTACAACAAGAAAAAGTCCTTGTGGAAACGGAACTGCAACATTTGATAATTTTGAATTAAGAATACACAAAAGACTTATTGATTTACCTGCAAATGAAAAAGTTTTACATCAAATTATGAGGATGCAAATTCCCAAGAACGTCAATATAAAAATAGAGATGAAAGAATAGACATAAAAAATTAGTTTTAATTAATATTTTTTAATTTAATATAAAATTTAAAAGTTAAATATGGCTAATTTAGTTAGAATTTTAAAAAATATTTCTATAGGAACTTTTTTAACAGTTGGTGGACTAACTTCTTACTTAATTAAGCCTCTTGATCCTCCAGAATGGTATGATGAATTATGGAAAAAAATGAAAGAGTGTACTGGTTATGAAGCAAAAACACCAAAATATTTTTTAGTTAAATTAAAAGGAATACCTTGTTTTTTAGAAAAAAAATGCGATGGTTTATACGTTGCTGGTGGATTTATTTTTTTATCAGAAGAAGCGGTAAAAGACAGTTCAATCATTATGCATGAACAAGCTCATGCTCTTGGAATTGGTTGGTTTAACGATAATGAAGTAAATGAATACATAGAAAAATGTTATGTCGCTTTTTCAAATGACTTAAACGAACAACAATACAAAGAAGAAAAAATAAACTATACAAATGATTCCTTATAATTTTATTTATGGTTTTTTAAAATAATAATTTTTATTAAATAAGCTTGTTTATTTTTATTTATGAAAGAGTATCTTAATCTTCTTAGGTACATCTTAAAGAACGGAAAAGAAAGAAAAGATAGAACAGGAACAGGAACAATTTCTGTTTTTGGTTATCAAACAAGTTATGATCTAAGAAATGGCTTTCCTTTACTAACAACAAAAAAAATGCATTTTAAATCCATTGTTGAAGAACTTTTGTGGTTTTTAAGAGGAGAAACAAACATTAAATCATTACAAGAAAGAGGCGTTACGATTTGGGATGAGTGGGCTGATGAAAACGGGAATCTTGGACCAATATATGGATATCAATGGAGAAGCTGGCCTAGTTATGATGGTAAAAAAATTGATCAAATTAAAAATGTTATTGAAGAAATTAAAAAAAATCCAGATTCAAGAAGATTGGTTGTAAGTGCATGGAATGTTTCTGATCTTGAAAAAATGGCTCTTCCGCCTTGCCATGTTTTATTTCAGTTTTATTGCGACGAAAATTTTTTAGATTGCCATCTTTACCAAAGATCTGCTGATGCGTTTTTAGGTGTTCCTTTTAATATTGCCTCATATGCTCTTCTTACAAAAATTGTTGCTCAAGAAACAGGTAGAACAGCTAGAAAACTTATACATAGCTTTGGAGATCTTCACATCTATAAAAACCATTTAGAACAAGTTAATATTCAACTAAAAAGAAAACCAAAAAAACTTCCTACATTAAAGATTCCAAACAAGTCTTTAGATGAAATTGCTTTCACATGCACATATAAAGATTTTATTTTAGAGGGTTATGATCCTCATCCAGCAATTAAAGCTCCAATTTCTGTTTAATTTTTTAAGAGGTATTTCTAGTAAATAATAATATAAACAATAATAATTAAATATAAAAATTTTTATAAATATCAATTTTTAAATTAAAAGATGTTTTTTAGAAAAAAAAGAAAAACACTTGAAGAAAGGCTTTCTGAATTGAGAATTGTTGAAGATAAGCCAGTAGTTGGTGGCTATAACCAAATAAGGCTTACAGGTGTTGGAACAACGAGAGAAGAAGCAGAAGAAAGGTTTTTGGATTATATAAAAAAGAGTGGTGCTTTTTATATTTCAGATTTAATTATAAATAGAAAAGGAAAATGGTATTTTGTTAAAGCTTTTGGTTATGTTAAGTCGCAGAAATAATAAAAATTTAAATAAGTAATTTAAACAATCTATAAATGTGGTTTTTGAAGTAAATCTTTATTCGTGTTCGAAGTTAAAAACTAATATCTTAATAAAATCAAGTTAAGTTGATTTAGTTAATCTGATTTAGGGATTAATTTTAAATATTTATCTTTTTCTTTTTTAATTAGGCCCACGTCGCATAATGGTATTGCACGGGATTGGAGCTCCCGGCCTCTCTGAGGCTTCCAGGTTCGATTCCTGGCGTGGGCGTTTTTATTGTTATTTATAAAAATTATTAGTTCTTAAGTTTGCCAATCGATAAGAGGTTTAAAATTTAGAATTTGGATTAGTGTTATTACTTTTTAATAGAAAATTAGAAGAAAGATTTATAAATAAGATCCCCTTTAAAAAAACATGCTTTTAGAAGATCTTGTTGAATTTGGGTTGAACAAGAAGAGGCTCAAAAACTTTTAAGCAACGAGTATTTTTGTAATAAAGTAAAAAATAAAGAAAAACTAGTAAATCTTTTTTCTAGAATTTATGAAATTTACAGATTCACTTTTCAAGATATTAAAAAAGCTATATCAAGTTTTCCGCAATTTGCTGGATTGGATCATGAAAGAGTTGTGAGAAAGATAAAAAGGATAGGTAAATTAGTTGGTTTAGACTATGAAGAAGCAATTAACATTATTTTAAACTTACCTACTTTAGCTAGTTATAGCATTAAAAGATATGTTGCAGCTTTGGATGTTGGAAGGCAATTAAAAAAAGAGTGTTTTGATCAAAATAGAGAAATGTTAAAAGAATGGTTAAAATGTTATCAAAAAAGTCCTTATGTTCCATTTCATGATAGAATGAGAATATCTAAAGTTAAAAATGGAGAGCTTCCGCCTATTTTAATTGAAATGAGAAAAAAGATTGATCAGAAAAAAGCTTAAAAGTTCAAATTCTTTAAAAAGTAGAAAGAAAAATTAAAGAAGGATTAAAGAAGGCCCTGTAGTCTAATGGCAGAACACATCGTTTACGCCGATGGGGCGGAGGTTCGATTCCTCCCAGGGCCATTTTTTCTAAAATTTTAAAAAGATCTACATTTTATTTCTTAAAAAGCGCGAGTAGTTTAGTGGTAGAATTCCAGATTGCCAATCTGGTGGCCCGGGTTCGAGTCCCGGCTCGCGCATTTTTGAAATTAAAAAGATTTATAATACAAAGAAAATAGCATTTATTATGAAAAAAAATAAAGAAGATTCCAAAAACGACAATCCAAAAGAAGAAATTCAGCTTCCAGAAATGGATTTAAATAAGTATTCTGAAAAAAAACCAACACTTCCAGAGGTTTCTGAAATAAAAAAATCTTTTGAAAAAACAAAAAAAGATTTAGAGAAGATTAAAGCATTTATTTTAAAAAAGTTTCCTTTCACTCAAGCAATCGGTGTAATCCACCCACAAGGAATTAAATTGTTAATAGAAGAAGAATTAGGAGAGAACATAGGTCAAGAACAACTTGAAACTCTTCTAAAAAAAATTCATCTTTACATTATAATTCCAGAAGAAAATTTTAAGAATTCTTTAAAAATAAAAAAAGAAATTATTGCTGAAATTGATAAATTAAAACTTAATGTTTGGGTTTATATAAAATCTCCTGTAGATATATGGGAGGCTTGTCTTGATAGTAAATTCGACCTCGTTGGTGTTATAGGAACTAGCTATCCTTTATATGATAAAGGAATTCTTTCTGCATTAAGGGTTGCTCAAATACATAAAGAGCTTGTTCTTAATAAGTTTGATAAGTATGTTGTTTCTTATGTTATTGCTGGAAGCCTTGTAAGGGGTGATGTAACTAAAGAATCTGATGTTGATTCTTTTGTAATCATAAATGATACAGATGTAAAAAGAATGCCACGCATTGAACTAAAAGAAAGATTAAGAGCAATGATAAACCAGTATATTGCAGAAGCAGTTGCTCTTGCTGGACTGAAAAAAAACATACTTAATGTACAAGTTTATTTATTAACTGACTTTTGGGAATCTGTCAAGGATGCTCATCCTGTTATGTTCACTTTTATTAGAGATGGTGTACCACTTTATGACAGGGGGACTTTCTTGCCTTGGAAAGCTTTACTTAAAATGGGACGTTTAAAACCAAGTAAAGAGGCTATTGAAATGTTTATGTCTATGGGTGATAAAACTATCAAAAGAGCAAAAGATGCTTTAGTTGATGTAATGGTTCATGATATTTATTGGGGTGTAATAACTCCAACGCAAGCTTTATTAATGTTGTATGGATTGCCTCCTCCTACGCCTAAACAAGTAGTTTCTGAAACTAGAAAAATTTTTGTTGAAAAAGAAAAAATGCTTGAAAAAAAATATATTGATATTCTAGAGAAAGTTGTTAGAATTTACAAAGATTTTGAACATGAAAAACTAAAAGAGATTAAAGGAAAAGATTTTGATGTGATAATTGAAGAGGTAGATGATTATTTAAAAAGATTAAAAGAACTGAAAGAACAAATTGAAAAAAGAGCAGAAGAAAAAACAATTAATCAAATTTATGAAGAAATTTTTTCTATTCTTGAATCAATATCTGGAAAAAAATCTAAAAAAGAGGTTTTGTCTTTTTTTGAAGAAGAGTTGGTAAAAAAAGGAAAATTCACAAAACAACACTTAAAAATTTTAAATGAAATTATAGAAGCAAAAAAATCAATTGATGAAAAAAAGATAAAAGAAAGTAGAATAGAAGATATAAGAAAAAATAGCTCTATTTTATTAAATGCACTAACAGAATACTCTCAAAGAATAGATTTAGCAAACATAGAAAAAAGAAAATTAAATATTAGATATAAAAAAGAAGGAAAAGAATTTTTTGCAGAACTTTTAAACTTTAAAAATGTTTCTTTCTTAATTTTAAACGGAAAAATCAAAAGGATAACTGACAGGTTAGAAGATTCAAATACTGAAGAATTAAATGAAGCCCTGGAAAAAGAAAAGTCCAAAGAAACAACAATAAATCCTAAAATTTTTGATATTTTAAGGAAAGAGCTCGGAGATTTTGAAATTGTTTTTTGAATATTCAGACAAAAATAAAAATTTTTAAAATCATTTAATCAATAAATTTATTATGAAAGGAAAAATTATGCAATTTAGAAGAGGAAGACATACAATACACAAAAGGCATTTTTTAATAGATGTAGGAGCTAAAGATAGAAATGAAGCAAAAAAATTTTTAGGAAAAATTGTGGAATGGAAATCGCCTTCAGGAAAAATTATTAAAGGTAAAATTTCATCTCCTCATGGAAATAAAGGTCTTGTTCGTGCAATTTTTGAAAAAGGTTTGCCTGGACAAGCAATTACAACAGAAGTAGAAATAAAGTAAAAAAACTAAATTAATCAAAAAAATTAAAAATGGGTCTTGAATTAAAGGTTGGTAAAAGATACAAACCAAAAGAAATTGGAAGGAGTTTAAAATATTTAGGTAGTGTTTTACTTAGTAGTGATGTAGAAGATGAAAACTCTTCTTTTTTAAGAAAAGGAATTATTTTAAATGCTATTATAAAGGTTGATGAAAAATTTTATATAGTAAGAGCTGTAGAAAACGGTGATCTTTTAGTTTTACATCATTACAATGACGAAAGTCTAATAAAAAGATTATTAAAAGGTTAATGTCAACAGATTATCAAATAAACTATATTTTAAAATGAAAAATAAAAGAACAATGAGGATACAGAAAGTTTATCTAGTTAAAGATCTTAAAACACTTGATTTAGAGGAGGTTATACCTTATCAAGTTATAGAAAGATATTTAGATGGCTCAAATTATGATGTTTTAATTGAGAGAAAGACCGTTGTTTCTGCAAGCAATAGAAGCAACAAAAAAAATATAATATTGACAGAAAGAGTTTATGAATATAACTTAGAATCTTGTAGTTTAGTTGAATTAATTAAAATGTATGAAGATTCTAGAAGTGAAATTAGTGTTTATATTTCTAGAAAAAGATAAAAATGGCATTAAGAAAAGCAGCATCATACTCTAAAAAGAAAGTCGTGCCTTACACTAGGGTAAGCAAAAAGAAAGAAAAATCTTATATAAAGACAGTACCGCAAAGCAATGTTGTTAAATTTGTTATGGGTTCTATTGAAATGTATAATAAAGGAGAACTACCTTATGAAGTAGTTATGATTTCAGAAGAAAAAGCGCAAGTAAGAAGTAATGCTTTAGAAGCTTGTAGACAGTATATTCACAAAATTCTTGATAAAAATTTAGCTGGTAAATATCTTTTTAAGGTAATTCCTTTTCCACATCATATACAAAGAGAAAATAAAATGCTGACTGGGGCCGGAGCAGATAGAATGCAGTCTGGAATGCAATTATCTTTTGGTAAACCAACTGCAAGAGCAACTATATTAAATCCAGAAACAAAAATTTTTTGGGCTGCTTTACCAAATGAAAAAACATTAAAATTAACAAGAGAGGTATTTGAAAGAGTAAAATCAAAGATACCTTGTAAAGTAAGAATTGTGTCAGAAATAAAAAAACAAGCAGCAAATTAAAGAACAAAAGTTGTTGATTTATTCTTCTAAGAGTAGTTTACAAAAAACAAAAACACACCACGAAACACAACAACCAAAATAACAATCAAAATAAAGATTAAGAGTAGTAACTGTAGAGTGATAATAAAACCGAAAGATTTATAAATATGCTTTTCTTTGAAAAAAACATGACAAAAAAACTAAACCTTGAAGAACTCTTAATTTTAGCAAAACATAGTGAAGACCCTTCAAAAAGATTAAAGGCTGGAAGAAAGGCTATTGATTGGTGTGTTGAAAGAGGTAGTTATAGTGGTCTTGTAAAGATGGCTGAAGATGAGGGGTTAAGTAGAGAGTTAAGGTTAGAAGCTGGAAGAAAAGTTGATGAAGCTGGAAGGAGAGCTATTGATTTTTATGTGAAAGAAGGTTATTATTGGGTTCTTATAAAGATGGCTGAAGATGAGAGGTTAAGTAGAGAGTTAAGGTTAGAAGCTGGAAGAAAGGCTATTGATTTGTATGCTGAAAACAGGTAATTATAGTGATCTTGTAGATATGGCTGAAGATAAGAGGTTAAGTAGAGAGTTAAGGTTAGAAGCTGGAAGAAAGGCTGTTGATTTGTATGCTGAAACAGGTAGTTATAGTGATCTTAAAAAGATGGCTAGAGATGAGAGATTAAGTGAAGAGATAAGGTTAGAAGCTGGAAGAAAAGTTGATGAAGCTGGAAGGAGAGCTATTGATTTTTATGTGAAAAAAGGTTATTATATGGATCTTAGAGAGATGGCTGAAGATGAGAGGTTAAGTAGAGAGTTAAGGTTAGAAGCTGGAAGAAAGGCTGTTGATTTGTATGCTGAAACAGGTAATTATAGTGTTCTTAAAAAGATGGCTAGAGATGAGAGATTAAGTAGAGAGTTAAGGTTAGAAGCTGGAAGGAGAGCTATTGATTTTTATGTGAAAAAAGGTTATTATATGGATCTTAGAGAGATGGCTGAAGATGAGAGATTAAGTAGAGAGTTAAGGTTAGAAGCTGGAAGAAAGGCTGTTGATTTGTATGCTGAAACAGGTAATTATAGTGTTCTTAAAAAGATGGCTAGAGATGAGAGATTAAGTAGAGAGTTAAGGTTAGAAGCTGGAAGAAAAGTTGATGAAGCTGGAAGGAGAGCTATTGATTTGTATGCTGAAACAGGTAATTATAGTTGTCTTATAAAGATGGCTGAAGATGAGGGGTTAAGTGAAGAGATAAGGTTAGAGGCGGGAAATAGGTCAAAAAGATTATTAAAAGAACTAGAAAGTTATTTGTAAAGTTTAAAAATAGTTTCTTAAATTTTAATAAAAAGGTTTAAAAGAGAAGTTTCTATGTTCTTCTATGAGCATTTCAAGAGTTGTTTTAAGAGAAGGGCTAGTAAATCTAGAAGAATTTTTAAATTTTTACGAATTAAGCTCACAAAGAGAATTAAGAAATCTTGGTGGAATTAGTTTTCCTATTGGCCAAGATTTTTATCTTAATGTTGATGTAAAAATTAGGGGTTATTTGAACTCTGGGGTTAGATTAAGCTGTTACAAAAAAACACATATAGAACCTTTTATTGATGTTTGGTTTAGCAGAAATCATATTGCTGGTTATTTATATTTTAGATGTAATGAAATGATAACTGGTTTTAATGCAATTCCTCTAAATGACGGAAATTATTTACACGAAACAGCACAAAATAATTTAGATATAATTCAGTTAAGAGAGTTTATTGAGAAGCTACAAAAAATTTTAAATAAGAGTTAATCTTTATAAAAATTGAAATAAAGGCATTTAAAGAGGTTTTATAAAAATGAGTAAAGAGATTGAAGAAGAAAGATGCATGATTTGTGGAGAAGAAAACTGTTCAGATTGCAGAGGAATCTGCTGCTAAAACCAAAATACTTATAATCTAATTCTTTTTAAGTTTTAAAATGACACTTGACTTTGAAAAAGAAACTTTAATTAAAGAATTAAAAAAAAGAAAGCCTAAAAAAGTGCTTGTACAGCTAGCAGAAGGCATAAAACAAAACGCCCACGAAATTTCAGAGTGGATAGAATCTTTAGGTATAGAATGTATTTTTTCAGGAGAAAGTTGTTGGGGCGCTTGCTCTGTTGCTATTCAGGAAGCTCAGGCTTTAGGAGTTGATTTAATTGTACATTTTGGCCATGCTAAATTTATTGATGTTGACTTTCCTGTTCTGTATATTGAAGTTAAAGATATACTTGATTTAAGTTCAATACTAAAAAAATCCATTCCACATCTTAAAAATTATAAAAAAATTGGACTTTCTTATTCAATTCAGCACAGACATGACATACAAAAGATAAAGGATTTTTATGAAAAAAATGGAAAACAAGTAACTCTCTCAAAAAAAGTTGGAACAAATGCTTATGAAGGACATATAACTGGTTGTGAGTATAGAGGATTGAAAGCAATTCAAGAAGGCGTGGATTGTTTTGTGATAATTGGAAACCAGTTTCATGCGATGGGCGCTGCACTTGCAGTTAAAAAACCAGTTATTCTTTTAGATGTTTATAATGATGAAGTAAGAAGCATGGCTGGTTTGCGTGAAAAAATTCTTAAGCAAAGACTTTTTTCAATAGAAAAGTTTAGAGAAGCTAAAAACATAGGTATAATAATAGAGATTAAACCTGGCCAAAAATTTGGAAATCCTAGAAAACTTCTTGAAAAACTAAGAGCTGCAGGAAAAAAAGCTGTTGTAATAACAATGTCAGAAGTTACCCCAGATAAGATAATGAATTTTTATAATGTAGAGGCTTTTGTAGAATTGGCATGCCCTAGGATTGCTCTCGATGATTTTGCAAAATATCCTAAACCAATTTTAACAATGTTAGAAGCAATGGTTGCTATAGGAGAGCGCTCTTGGAACGAGATTGTAGAAAATGGAATTGTTTAATCGTTTAAAGTTTAAAAAAGTTAAAGAAAACTTTTTAAAGAATTTTCAAGCCTAACTAAAAAATTTCCTGTAACTCTTGAAACAGGTTTTTCTAAAACACTAGTAAAAAAACCAGCTTTTTTTATAAAATAACGAGCTTCTCTCTTTGTTTTTTTGTTTTCTACAAAAGAGTAAATTATTGCGTTTTTTATTTTTCCTTTTTTTAAAATAAAAGACCTTAAAATGCTTTCAAATTTTGAATTTGGTTTTTTTATCTTAAGCCTAATTAGCCAAGAATCAACCCTGGGTCTAGGATAAAAATTTTCTTTTTTAACTTTCATTAAAAATTCTATTTCATAAAATAAGTTTGCTATAAAACCAATTTTTGTTTTTCTGTTGGAAAGTTTTTTCTTGAATTTTTCTCCAACAAGAAGAATTATCTCCTTAATATCTTCTTGAATGGCTTTAAAAATAATTTTGTCAGAAACATAAAAAGGTATATTTGAAACTATTTTAGTGCAGTTTTTCCATGAATGATTAAATGCATCATCAAAAATCACAATTAGATTTTCATAATTTTTTTGTAAACTCATTAAGTCATTTTCAAAACTTTTATCAATTTCATAAGCAATAACTTTTCCTGCATATTTTGAAAGTTCTTCTGTTAAATTTCCTGTTCCCGCACCAATTTCAATAACCAAGTCTTTTTTTGAGATGTTTGCTTCTTTAATTTCTTTTTTAATTATCTCTTTACTAACAAGAAAATGCTGGCCTTTATTAGGGTCCTGAATTTTTTGTATTTTTATCATATTTAATTTAATTATTCAAAATTAATAAATTTAGACCTTTCCAAGAACTCTAAAATTAACTTATTTATAATAAATCTCTTTTTCTTTTTTAGAATAAAAATTTTCTCACAAAAGCGATGGAAAGTTTAAGCAAATGCTTGTTTTACTTTTTTATTGAATAAAAGATATGATCCTATAAGTACATTTATTGCAATAGAAATTAAGCTTGTAGTTAAACTAGATGGAAACATTAAAATAGCTCCAATAGCAACTCCTAAAATTCCAGTAATAGCTCCTAAAACAGATACTATTATAGCAATAATTCTAGCCCAATTTCTTCCTTTCCATAAACCCCTACCTATAAAAAACGAAAAAATACCAAGGCCAAGCATAATTAAGGCCGGAAGGATGATAATTCCTAAAGTTAAAGCAATTGCTTCTCTACCTATTGCAAAAAGTGGAAGCAAACCAAAAACTATCAAAATAACTGCACCAATATAATATAAAACAGCAATAATTTTTACACCAGTTGGAACAACTTTTTCATTAACTAACCCGTAACTCATTGTTTTTACCTCTTTAACTTAATAAATAATTAACTTAAATAATTTCTAGTTTAAATAATTTTCTCTTAAGCAAAAAATTATTATACCATAAAAAATTAAAAGAAAAATGGACAATAACAAAAAATTAGGAATTGTTTTAATTGTGATCTCGTTAATTGTCGGAGGCATTTTTATTTACTATATCTCAAATCTTACAGAAAAATCAGAGCAGTTGGGCTGTTACAACAACAAAGAGTGTATTGTAATTGAAAGAGGAATATCTGTTTCTCATTTTGCAATTGGAATTTTTTCTTTTATATTGGCGCTTGGATTTTATTTAGTGTTTTTTAGTAAAGAGAGAATTATTGAGCAAAAAGATTATGACATAAGCAAACTTAACTCTGAAGAAAAGAAAGTCTTCTCTTTTATAAAAGAAAATAAAGATAAAGGTGTTTATCAAAGTGAAATTGTTGAACATTTCAATTTTCCAAAATCTAAAGTTTCTAGAATTTTAGATAAATTAGAATCAAAACAGCTGATCGAAAGAAAAAGAAGAGGAATGACTAACATTGTTGTTTTAAAATAAAATTTCAAAAAACAAAAACACACCACGAAACACAACAACCAAAATAACAATCAAAATAAAGATTAATAATAGTAACTGTAGAGTGATAATAAACCCGAAAGATTTATAAATAGGCTTTTCTTCAAAAAAAACATGACAAAAGAACTAAACCTTGAAGAACTCTTAATTTTAGCAAAATATAGTGAAGACCCTTCAATAAGAGTAGAAGCGGGAATGAGAGCTATTGATTTGTATGTGAAAAAAGGTTATTATGTGCATGCGTATCTTAGAGAGATGGCTAAAGATAGAAGTTTAAGTGAAAAGGTAAGGTTAGAGGCTGGAAGAAGAGTGGATGAGGCTGCGATGAGAACTGTTGATTTGTATGCTGAAAGAGGTAATTATAGGGGTCTTAGAGAGATGGCTAAAGATAGAAATTTAAGTGAAAAGGTAAGGTTAGAGGCTGGAAGAAGAGTGGATGAGGCTGCGATGAGAACTGTTGATTTGTATGCTGAAAGAGGTAATTATAGGGGTCTTAGAGAGATGGCTAAAGATAAGAGGTTAGGTGAAAAGGTAAGGTTAGAGGCTGGAAGAAGAGTGGATGAGGCTGCGATGAGAGCTGTTGATTTGTATGCTGAAAGAGGTAATTATAGGGGTCTTAGAGAGATGGCTGAAGATAGAAATTTAAGTGAAAAGGTAAGGTTAGAGGCTGGAAGAAGAGTGGATGAGGCTGCGATGAGAGCTGTTGATTTGTATGCTGAAATAGGTAATTATAGGGGTCTTAGAGAGATGGCTAAAGATAAGAGGTTAAGTGAAAAGGTAAGGTTAGAGGCTGGAAGAAGAGTGGATGAGGCTGCGATGAGAGCTGTTGATTTGTATGTGAAAGAAGGTTATTATACGGATCTTAGAGAGATGGCTAAAGATAGAAGTTTAAGTGAAGAGTTAAGGTTAGAGGCTGGAAGAAGGGCTGTTGATTTGTGTGCGAAAAGAGGTAATTATTGGGATCTTAGAGAGATGGCTAAAGATAGAAGTTTAAGTGAAAAGGTAAGGTTAGAGGCTGGAAGAAGAGTGGATGAGGCTGCGATGAGAGCTGTTGATTTGTATGCTGAAAGAGGTGATTCTTGGTGTCTTAGAGAGATGGCTAAAGATAGAAGTTTAAGTGAAGAGTTAAGGTTAGAGGCTGGAAGAAGGGCTGTTGATTTGTGTGCGAAAAGAGGTAATTATAGGGGTCTTATAAAGATGGCTGAAGATGGAAGGTTAAGTAAAGATATAAGGACAGAAGCTAAAAATAGGTCAAAAAAATTATTAAAAGAACTAGAAAGTTATTTGTAAAGTTTAAAAATAGTTTCTTAAATTTTTAATAAAAAGGTTTAAAATTTAAGTCTTAACTTTTTATTTGTAATACAAAAACATAACATAAAACACAACAACCAAAATAACAATCAAAATAAAGATTAATAATAGTAACTGTAGAGTGATAATAAAACCGAAAGATTTATAAATAGGCTTTTCTTCAAAAAAAACATGACAAAAGAACTAAACCTTGAAGAACTCTTAATTTTAGCAAAACATAGTGAAAACCCTTCAATAAGATTAAAGGCTGGAAGAAGGGCTATTGATTTGTATGTGAAAGAAGGTTATTATACGGATCTTAGAGAGATGGCTGAAGATAAAGGGTTAAGTGAAGAGGTAAGGTTAGAGGCTGGAAGAAGGGCTATTGATTTTTGTGCTGAAAGAGGTAATTATTGTGTTCTTGTAGATATGGCTGAAGATGAGAGATTAAGTAGAGAGTTAAGGTTAGAAGCTGGAAGAAGGGCTATTGATTTGTATGTGAAAGAAGGTTATTATACGTATCTTAGAGAGATGGCTAAAGATGGAGGTTTAAGTGAAGAGTTAAGGTTAGAGGCGGGAAGAAGGGCTATTGATTTTTGTGCTGAAAGAGGTAATTATACGGATCTTAGAGAGATGGCTAAAGATGGAGGTTTAAGTGAAGAGTTAAGGTTAGAAGCTGGAAGAAAAGTTGATGAAGCTGGAAGAAGGGCTATTGATTTGTATGTGAAAGAAGGTTATTATACGGATCTTAGAGAGATGGCTGAAGATAAAGGGTTAAGTGAAGAGTTAAGGTTAGAGGCTGCAAATAGGTCAAAAAGATTATTAAAAGAACTAGAAAGTTATTTGTAAAGTTTAAATAAATCCAGGATTCAAATCTATCAAACTAATTCTTTCACAAGCTGACCCATAACATCTAAAAATTCTTGAGCTCTTTCCTGCCACTGATCTATTTCAACACCTTTTAATTCTTTAACTTCTCCATGCGCTATTTTTTTATGTAGAAGATGTAAATCTCTATACCAAACAACATATTTCATATTTAATTTTCCGTTATTAACAAAAACTTCTTTTAAGTCAGCAGCAATATGCTCTGGAGAAGCTGGTTGTACATTCGCTGCTATTAAAGCTGCATGAGCTGCATCAACCATTGCCCAATAAATTCCTTCGATAGAATTAAGTTCTGCTATTTTACTTCTTACTAAATGTTGTGGTGCTCTTTGTAATGCACTAAAAATTGCCTCTGGAGTTGATTTTATTTTTCCTTGTATAAGAAGCATTTTCAATGGCTCAAAAAAACCGCCAAAATCAATTAAAGCTTCTCCGTATCTTAAAATGTTAATCACAACAGGATCGCCTCTTAAAATATCTTCCCACCAGCTGCTTAATTTTATTGTATTAATGTGTAAAGGCCTATTATATGGATTTTCTTTAACTAATTTCTCTAGCTCTTCTCTATACCATGCTATTAACTCTTGATCCCAGTTTATTGTAACATCATCTATAATTATCATTACATCAATATCAGAACCAAGAACATTTGTTTGTTTTGCACTTGAACCAAAAAGAACAACAGATTTAATAAGTTTATCAAATTTTTTATAAACTTTTGTGGCAAAATCTAGAGCAATATCCTTTTCTCTTTTAATTTGGAGTGTTGGAAATTTTTTTAACTCTTTTTTTAACTTATTTTTTTGTTGACTAACTTTTTTCATTTTTATTCTCTTTTATATATTTTACAGAATATACTTTTTATTCTTTTTGTTTTTATTTTTTAACAGATAGTTTTATTCCATAGGTCTTCCTGAAATCCTAGATCCTGCACCTGTTCTAGAACCGCCAAGCTCTTTTGGAAGCATTGAGAAACCAGCTCCAAATGTTTCATAGTTTATCTGAGGAAGCCATGCTCCTTCCATTCCTAAAGAATAACCTTGATAAAAAGAACCGATCTTATTCCAGTATTGACCAATTTCCATCGAATAAATTGGAGAGCCCATTGCTTCTAAAGTTTCTACAAACGGTGGAGTTCTAAAATGTTGCCACCAATTTCCTGCTTCTATTATTTTTTTAGCTTCAAATCCTTTTTCTCCAAGTTTCTCCATTATTTCTTTTATAGGAACATTTCCCATACCCATTGGCAATTCTGTATGCTCAAGACCGAAATTATCTGAAAGATGTACATGTTTTAAATAAGGAGCAATTTTTTCGCTTTCTTTGATTATTTCCTCTTCCTTGTAACCAAATTTCCTTAACATATTTATATGACCAACGTCCCATGTAGCTCCTATAATTTTTTCAGCTTCTTTTTCAGCAGCTTCTCTTGAAAGGCCTTCTTTAACAGCATTTTCTATAAACTTTTCTCTTGATTTTCTTACAAGCTCTTTTAGTTCTTCTCCCGTACTTAACGCAAACCCTGCTGGAGGATTTTCTATTGTAAGTATAGGAAGACCTTTTCCTTTTGATTGTTTATATGCTTGCCAAGCAGCATTTCCAAATGTTTCTGATGTCTTCTCAAGCGAAAAATTATCTAAACTATCAAAAATTTTTGGAGTAAGGTTTTCTGAATCTAATTCATTAACTATATCATGAATAGCTTCATATAAAGAAAAAGGATTTATTTTATTATTGTCTAACTTCTTAGATATTTTATTAGAGATACTAGAAAGCATTTCTTTTTGTTCTTGGGTTCCGTATTCATATGCTTTACTAAATAAATTTGAAATTTGTTTTGAGTAGATTTCTTCTGTAAGGTATTTATTAGCTAAAATAAATCTTCTAAATGCATTTCTTTCTACTTCACTAGGAAGTTCTCTTATATCTTTTATTTTTAATTGACCATTTTCATCCAAATATTTTAAAATAAACGGTTTTGTTTCTTCAAAAATTTCATTAACTCTGTCTAAATTTAAAAGTATTCTTGAAAAGTTATCTGACCAACTTTCTCTGTTTAAAATTTCAAGTCTTTTTTCTGGAGAAAATTCTTTTTCTTCAACTTTTCCTTCTCCAGGAAAAAATTTTTTTTCTGGTTCTAATTTAACTAACTCTCCTGTTTCTTTATTAACAGCGTAAATCAATTTGTATTCTCTTCCTTCAGTTCTTTCATGTGGAGGTAGAGGAACGCTTCCTGGAATTCCTTGTGAAGAGTGGAAATTTACAATTATGTTTCCATCTGGATTTAACTCTTTTGCTCTTAGTAAAGTATCAACAATTACTTTTTCTGCGTTTTTTCTTTCTATTTCACTCCATCCTGATCTTGTAAAACCAGCGACATCTACAAGAGGTCCGTGAAGAGAAACATTAATTCCTGTAAGTTTTGCAAGTCTATTTACCTCTTTCAAATGCTGTTTAGGTATAGAATCAAAAATTTCTTGAGAGAGTGCTTCTATTTCAATATTTTTAACACCTGTAAGAAGCTTTTGACTTACCTCCTGAAGAATATTTGCAGAACGCGGGTCTGTAGTCATGCCAAAATATCCGACAGGAAAATACTTTGAAGTTTGAGCTGGCTGAAAAGATGAATAACCACCAGAGTAAATATCTGATATTTTATATGGTGCTGCTTTGTAATCTACCATAACTTAAAGAAAAATTTTTTATTTATATAAGTTACTTTTTTTGATTTTTTGTTTACTCTTCTCTATTTTTTCGGGGTTTGTATTGTTTATAATCTTGAATTCTTCTTTCTTCATAATCTATTGAAGACATTTTTTCCTCTTGAAAGTTTTTTCTTTCGAATGTTAAACTCTCTACATTGTCTTGTCTGAATCCGAGTTCAAAGAAAAAATCACCTGGTTTTTTTTGAATTTTTTCTTCATTTTGTGTTCTAACCAAAATTCTCTCTCTAAAAAAAGGTGTTTTTAATGATTCTTCTCTTAAAGAGTAGTTTTTTTGTTCTTTTTCTTTATATTTTCCTGTATAGTTTGGTGTTTCTGACTCTGATTTTTCTTCATTTTTAAAACCCTGTCCAAAAATTATTGGTCTTTGAATCTCTTGAGCTACTTTTTCTAAACTAATTTTTGAATCATCTAAAATGTTAATTAAATCATTGGTTTCAAAGAAATCCTCTCTTTTTTCTTGAAAAAATGTTTCTGAAAAATCTGAATCTTGTTTTTTAGAAAGGCTTTCTATAGCTTTTTCTAAAGTAGATTCATCAACAATGATCTCTTTTAAAGGCTTTTTCTTAATTATTTCAAAAAGGTTTTTATTTCTATTAAATTTTTTATTTTTTTTGAGTTGTTTAAATTTTACTTTTTTTTTGTTTGTGGCCATATAATTAAATTAGTATAAAAGTATATAAATATATAGAAACAAGTTCTAATATTTTTGATGAATTTTTTATTTTAATTTTTAGAATTTTAATTAATGTTAAAAACTAGGCATTCCGTGAGCTTTTTTATAAGATTCAAAAAGGTTAAGCGCTAATTCTTTAGCTTTTTCGTCTGCTAATTTCCTTAAATAATTTTTTTCAGCGTAGTTTTCTTTTTCAATTTTTAAAGTTTCGTTTTTTGTTTCTTTTTTAGTTTCTATTTCTCCTTGTTTTTTTTCATAGCCGCCAAATAAAGCAATAAAAGGATTTGAGGTATCTTTAGTTTCTTCTTTTTCTTCTTCACTACTTTTTTCTTCTAAAAAAAAGTTTATTTCTTCTTGAATTCTGTCAAGACTTTCTGTTGTAGCTCCCTCTATAAGCTTTAAAACATCACCAAATTCAGAACTTTCAATTTCTTTCTCAAGTTTTTTTAACTCGTCGCTATTAAGTGAGTAAGACTTAAATGAAATGTCAACTCTACCACCAAAAACATAATGTGCTTGCTGGCTTATTCTTTGAGGAATTCCTCTAAATTTAAATTCTACAATAACACAGTAATAATAATCCCTTGTTTTTAATTTTGAAATTCCTTTTGGCAAATTTAATTTTTTCTCTTCTTCATTTTTATCTATTTTCTTTTTTCCAAACAATAAAAGCTCTAAAAGAAGAGTATTAAAAACTTTAACAAGAGCTGCTTCTTTTTCTCTTGATTTCATTTCTAATTCATAAGCCGCTTTTAAATATGGTTTGGCCCATCTTGAGTACAATTTAAGAGCATTTACCTGGCTTCTTAAATAATTTTTTTCAAGTTCATATCTATTCCTAAGTTCTCTTTCAGAATTTATTAGCCATTCATTAAACTCCAAAATTCTTGACTTTACAACTCTTTTAATTACATCATTTAAATCTAAATTTTCTGCATCCTTCTCATTTTTCACAGCAAGAAAAGCATGAATTAAAGATTGAAATCCGCCTTGCACACTCATTGCTTTTATACTAGAATTTCCTTTTTGTATATCTACTTTGTCTAACCAAATTTGTTTTAAAGCAAGTAAAGCTGCATCTCTTTTTTTTTCGTTTTTTAAATCATCGTAATAATTAAGCCTTATTCTAAAATCCTTAAGATCATAAAGAATATTTAAAATGCTTCTTAAAACATTATTTACATCACCTAATATTTTTGTTGCTTGTTGTTGCATTATTGTTGCTCTCTGCCCAAGTTCACCAAAATGGCCTGAACCTGGAGATGAGGTAAAATTATCTACTAATTTCTCTACTTCTAAACCAAGATCATTCATCATATCGAAAATAAAAAAATAAACAGGCTCTAAAGTCTCTGAAGAAGAATCATAAACTAACTCATGTTTAGATATCGGTTTTTCTTTTACTTCTTCTGCAGGAATTTTGTCTGAATATTGATATTTTTTAAGAAGTTCTTTTCCGTTTTCTGCATAAAGTGTTGGATTTATTTTTCCTATTATTTGTGAAATACTTGCGCTCATTTTTTATAAATATTTACTATAATGATGCTTTTTTATTTAAAAAATGTTTCTAAACACAACTAAATTTAAAAATATAAACTATGTTTAATTTTTATGGGAATTTTTGGATTTAGGAAGAAAAGAGATATTGAAGAAGCAATAAAAAAGCAGCTTCAAGAGAAAAATGAATTAAAAAAAGAAAGTGAAAAAGAACAGAATTCCTTAGAAAGTTCTTTAGAGAGTGTTGAAGAAAGAAGGAGAAAACTTGCAAAAAGAATTCTTGAGATGTCTAATAAACTAGATAACCTCTCTGCGCAGATTTATAACCTACAACAAAGAGTTGAACTTCTAGAAAGGAAATTAAACATAGAAAAGTTAGAATAAAAAATTTTTAGACTTTTATTAAATTATTTAAGTTTATAAATTACAAGAGATTTATCTAATTATGAAAAATCTAGAAAAAAAAGCAAGAGCTTATGCTTTAAAAAATTCTTTATCATACGGAGGAAAAGCTAGTATTAACTCTGTAATTTCTTCTTTGTTTCATGAGGGATTAAAAAGAGAGGAGTTAAAAGAAAAATTTAAAGAGATTGAAAAAATTGTTAATGAGGTAAATTCTTTAAGCATTGAAAGGCAGAAAGAAGAGTTTGAAAAATTAAAAAAAATAATAAGTGAAAGGAAAAAAAGAGTTGGTTTACCTTCTCTTCCTAAAGCAAAAAAAGGTAAAGTTATTATGAGGTTTGCTCCAAGTGCCTCTGGTCCTTTACATATTGGCCATGCTTTAACAGCTTCTCTTTCTTATCTTTTTGTTAAAAAATATGGCGGTAAGTTTTATGTAAGAATTGAAGACACAAATCCTGAGAATGTTTTTTCTGATTCTTATGAGATGATTAAAGAAGATTGTGATTGGTTGTTTAAAAAAAAGTATATTTTGTTGATACAATCAGACAGAATGCCTCTTTATTACAGTTATGCTGAAAAACTAATAAAAAGAAATTCAGCTTATGTTTGTAGCTGTCCTTCTGAAAAATTTAAAGAGTATGTCCAAGAAAAAAGAAATTGTCCTTGTAGGAGTTTTTCTATAAAAGAAAATCTTCAGAGATGGAAAAATATGCTAAATGAGAATGGATTTAATGAAGGAGAAGCTGTTTTAAGATTTAAATCAAACATGAAAGATAAAAATCCAGCAATGAGAGATTTTCCTTTAGCTAGAATAAACCTTCAAAAACACCCTAGACAAGGAAAAAAATACAGAGTTTGGCCTTTAATGAATTTTGCTGTTGCTGTAGATGATATAGAACTAAAGATGACTCATGTGATAAGAGCAAAAGATCACAGAGATAATGCAAAAAGACAAAAAATGATTTATAATGCTCTTGGTAAAAAAACTTTTCCGTGGACTGCTTTTTTAGGAAGAATCCATTTTAGAGATTTTGAGCTTTCTACAACAAAAATGAGAGAAGGAATCGTGATAGGGTATTTTTCTGGTTGGGACGATGAAAAACTACCAACACTAATCTCTTTAAGAAAACAAGGATACAAACCAGAAGCTTTTTGGAAATTTGCAGAAAGAATTGGTTTTTCAGAATCAGACAAAATTTTTGACAAAAAAGAGTTTTTTACACTGCTAAAATCTTTTAATAAATAATTTATTTAAGTTTTTACTTGTAGAAGATAATTTTAGCCTCTCAATACAGAAAGGTTTTTAAATAATATTTTATTTTATAATTTAATTAAGTTAAAATAAAATGTACCAAAAAAACAAAAGAGGTTTGTCAGCTGTTGTTACTACTTTGCTTATAATTTTGCTTACAATAATTGCAATTGGAATAATTTGGGTGGTTATTAGAAATCTTGTTGAGCAAGGTTCAGAGCAAATTGATATAACAACACAATGCGCTGCAATTCAGTTAGAGTTTGTAAGTGTTAATCCTGTTGCTGGTGAAACTGGTAACTATACAGTAACTTTACGTAGAGGTGCTGGTGGAGGAGATATTGGTGGAGTAAAAGTGGTTTTGTTTAATGGAACTACTAGCACAGGAGTGCTTGATTTCGGAAGTAAAATAAATCAGCTTGAAACAAAATCTGCAAAACTACAGACATCTTTGTTGAACGCATCAAGAATAGAGTTTACACCTTACTTTATTGATGCTTCTGGAAATGAGCAACTTTGCCAGACAACACAAAGTAGAAGTTTTTAATTTTTATTTTTCAATTTTTATTTTCTAAACTTTTCTTTTCATTTTTTAGTTTTCTTAAATTTTTTAATTTTTAGTATAAATTTAAGAAGTTGTCTATTGAACTAAGAAATGAATATAATTTAAGTTTAGGTTTTTTTAATAAAACGCCTCAACCGGGAATCGAACCCGGATCTCCAGCGCGACAGGCTAGCGTCATCGCCATTAGACCATTGAGGCTTAAAAATTTGAAATTTTTTTCAGGTCTTTTATCAACAGAATATTAATAAAAAATTATTTTTAAAATTTACTCTTTATTTTCAAAATTTTTTTAAATTTGTGTTTTTTGAATTATTAATTATGTTCAAAAATATTTTTTTAAAACCTACAAAAACACATCTAATTCTTTCTTTTTTAATTTTGATTGTATTTATTCCTTTTATAAATTATGATAATGGAATTAGATGTATTAAAGCGCCCTGTAATTCAAGCTCAAACGGCTCTGTTTTAATGTGGCTATTTTTTTCTTATAATTTTCATGTATACTCAATAAATTATATAGTACTAATTGTTGGTATTGTTTTATCTTATTTATTCACATTTTTAATACTTAAAATTTTTCTCAAGAAAAATTATTAAAGCTAGTTTGAAGGTTTAATTATCTTTTTTCCATTCATATACTTTCTAATTGCTTCTGGAATTTCAACACTTCCGTCTTTTTTTTGATAGTTTTCTAATATTGCAACCATAATCCTAGAAGTAGCAAGTGCAGTGTTATTTAGTGTATGCAAAAAAAACCTTTCTCCGTTTTTTCTTATACCTCTAATGTTTAGCTCTCTTGACTGATAATCAGTACAATTGCTTAAAGACATAACCTCTCCATAAGTTTTCAGAGTTGGCCTCCAAACTTCAAAATCATGACTTCTTGCTTTCCAATTTCCTAGCTCAGCGCTACAAATTTCAATTATTCTATATGGAAGTTTAAGTTTTTTAAGAATTTCTTCAGAGTTTTTCATTAATTCAGAATAACATTCCCAGCTATTTTCTGGCTTACAAAATATAAACTGCTCAACTTTATTAAACTGGTGGGTTCTCCAAAGTCCTTTTTCATTAATTCCGTGACTTCCAATCTCTTTTCTAAAACACATACTATAACCAAAAAATCTTAAAGGAAGTTTTTCTTCAGGAATTTGTTTATTTGATAACATTCCGAGTATTGCATGTTCTGCAGTAGGAATTAAATAAAGATCCTCTCCTTCTATTTTATAAAGAGCATTTTTAAATGCCTCAAAATCTCCTTGAGCTATAGCAATTTTTTTTCTTATCATTAATGGTGGCTCTAGATACGTATAGCCTTTTTTTAACATAAAATCTATTGTAAATTTAATAAGTGCTTGGTTTAAAAGAGCTAAATCTCCCTTAAGGTAATAAAATCCGGTTCCTGCAACTTCTGCAGATGCGTCAAAATCCACTAAATTTAAAGATTCGGAAATTTCTACATGGTTTTTAACATTAAAATTTAATTTTTTTGGTTTCCCAACATTTTTAACAACAACGTTGTCTTTTTCGGATTTGCCAATAGGAACATCTTTATGCATTAAATTAGGAATTTTAGAAAGAAAAGATTGCAAATCTGTAAAAATTTCTTTTTCTTCTGTTTCTGCTTCTCTTATTTGATTGGGCAATGCTTTAGCTTTTTTCAACAATTCATCAATTCTTTTTTTTTGTTTTTTTGCTTCGTTTATTTCTTGAGAAATTTCATTTCTTTTTTTTCTTAAATAATCAGCTCTTTTTTTTGCTTCTCTCCATTTTTTATCAAGAATTAAAGTTTCAGAAACAATATTTGGGTCTTGACCTTTTTTCTTAATGTTTTCTATGTAAACTTCAGGCCTTTCTCTCAAATCTTTTAAATCTATCATAAATTAAAAACAGCCTATTTGTATTTAAATTTAACTTAATAAATTGATAACAGAAAAAATCACGAAAGTTACTCTTCAGTATTTTCTTTAACTCTAATTAAATCTGTTACAAAATCTCCTTGATGAAGCTTTAGAATTCTAACTCCTTGCGTAGCTCTTCCTATAACTTTTACATTTTTTGCAGCTGTTCTAAAAACAAGTCCTTTTGCAGTTGTTATAATTATAGAATCTTTTTCATTTACTGAGGCTGTTTTTACAACCTCTCCTGTTTTTTGAGTTACTTTTAAATTTATAACACCTTTACCAGCTCTAGAAGTTTTTCTATAGTCTGAAACAAGAGTTCTTTTTCCATATCCGTTTTTTGTAATTGTAAGAATTGTATCATCTCTAAGAACTTCGAGACTTCTAACCTCATCATTTTCCTCAAGTTTTATTCCTGTTATTCCATAACTATTTCTGCTCATATCTCTTACCTCATCTGAATTAAATCTTATTGCAATACCATTTTTAGTTGCTAATAAGATTTCTTCTTTTGGATGAACTACTTCAACCCCTATAAGAAAATCTGAATTATCAGAAGGAAGAGTTATTGCCCTAACTCCGCTAGCTCTTGGTTTTGAAAAATGTTTTAATGAAATTTTCTTTACAATTCCTTTTTTCGTTGCCATAAACAAGAAATCGTCAAAACTTTTAACAGGAATAACGCTTGTTATACTCTCTTCTTTCAGGTTAAGTAGATTAACTAACGCTTTTCCTTTGCTATATCTTTCAGCTGCAGGAACATTATAGGCTTTCAACCATAAAACCCTTCCATGGTTTGTAAAAAATAGAAGATAGTCGTGTGTAGAACAAACAATAACCTCTTTAACAAAATCTCCTGTCGTAAGATCACTACCAATAATTCCTTTACCACCTCTTTTCTGTTCTTTATATGTTTTTAAATCCATTCTTTTGCAATAACCTTTGTCTGTTATCATAATTATCACTTCCTTTTTTTGAATAATGTCTTTTTCTGATATTTCAGAAATTTTGCTTATTACTTGTGTTTTTCTTTCATCACCATATTTATTTTTTATTTCATTCAATTCTTTAACAATTATTTTTAAAATTTCAGAAACATCAGAAAGTATTTTTTTGAATTCTAAAATTTTGTTTTCGAGTTCTTTCTTTTCTTTTTCAAGTTTTTCTTTTTCTAGAGAAGTTAATTGTTGAAGTCTCATTTCAAGTATCGCAGATGCTTGTTTTTTGGTTAAACTAAAAATCTTTATTAAAGATTCAGAAGCCTCATTTGTGTTTTTAGATTTTTTGATTAAAGAGATAATTTTGTCTATGTTGTTTAAAGCAATTAAAAGGCCTTTAACAATTTCAATTCTTTCCTCTGATTTTTTCAATTCAAATCTTGTTCTTTTTGTAATTATTTTTTTTCTATACTCTACATATTCTTTAAAATAATCTTTAATGTTCAGAACTCTTGGCTGGCCATTAACAAGTGCCAAAAAGTTAACGTTAAAAGAGTCTTGAAGTCTTGTGTATTTATAGAGATAATTTATGACAAATTTTGGATTTGAATCTTTTCTTAATTCCAAAACAATCCTAATCTTTCCTTTTGAACTTTCGTCTCTTATATCATAAATATCATTAATCTTTTTTTTCTGAACTAGATCAGCAATTTGTGTTAAAAGATCTGATTTGTTTAACATATAAGGAATCTCTGTTATAACAATTGCTTCTTTATTCTTTATTTTTTCTGTTGATGCTTTTCCTCTAATTATAAGTTTTCCTTTTCCTTCTTTGTAAATCTTTTCTATTTCGCCAGAAACATAACCTCCAGTAGGAAAGTCGGGGCCTGGAAGAATCTCAAGAATTTTTTGAACTGGAATTTCAGGGTCTTTTATGTATGCAATTATAGCATCACAAACCTCTCTAATATTGTGTGGTGGTATGTTTGTAGCCATACCTACAGCAATTCCAGATGCGCCATTTATAATTAAATTAGGTATTTTTCCTGGAAGAAGCTCTGGTTCTTTTAATGAATTATCAAAATTAGGAACAAAATTTACTGTTTCTTTTTCTATATCTTGCAATAACTCTGAAGATATCGGCATAAGTTTTGCTTCTGTATATCTCATAGCAGCAGGAGGATCTCCGTCTATACTTCCAAAATTTCCTTGGCCAAAAATAAGGGGGTATCTTAAACTAAAGTTCTGAGCCATTCTCACGAGAGCATCATATACTGCAACATCACCATGGGGATGAAATTTTCCTAAAACATCTCCAACTATTCTCGCTGATTTTTTTGTCTGGCTTCCTGGCTTTAAACCCATTAAATACATTGAATAAAGAATTCTTCTTTGAACTGGTTTTAATCCATCTTCAACAGAAGGAAGAGCTCTCGAAACGATAACAGACATAGCATAATCTAAATAAGATTTTTTCATCTCTTCTGAGATTTCAGTATTGATAATTTGTTTGTTATTTTCGTCTTTCATTTTTCAATTATTTTTCAAGTTCTTTTAAATAATCTTCTTCTGAAAGAGATTTTTCTTCTATATTTTTTCCTTTCCATTTACACTTTTTACATTCCCATAAGTCAGCTTTTTTTCCTTCTTCACCTACTAAAACTACACAAACTTCAAAGCTTCCGCATTTTGGGCAACACCTTAAATTAAAAGTTCCTTTTTGTTTTCCTTTGCTTTTTATTCCTTTTGCTTTTTCCCATTCTTCTTTACTATCAAAACCTTCTAATATCCATTCTGGTGTTTTAAGCTTTCCCATTTTAATGCTTTTTTATGTATTTTTTAAACATCTAAAGTAGCTTCTTGTGCATTTTCTTGTATAAAGTTTTTTCTTGATAAAACATCATCTCCCATAAGCATAGAAAATGTTTTGTCTGCCTCAACAGCGTCTTCTATATAGATTTTCTTTATTTTTCTTGTTTTTGGATTCATTGTTGTTTCCCATAGTTGTTCTGAAGACATTTCACCAAGACCTTTAAATCGAGTTACTTCTGCTGAAGATTCGTTATTAACATATTTTTTTAATTCTTCATCTGAATAAACGTAAATGTCTTTGTTTTTCCTTATTCTGTATAAAGGAGGTACTGAAACATAAATATAACCATTTTCAATTAGTTGTGGCATAAATCTATAAAAGAAAGTTAAAAGAAGTGTTTTTATGTGAGAACCATCAACATCTGCATCTGTCATAATAATTATCTTACTGTACCTTACTTTACTTATATCAAAATTTTCACCAACTCCTGTGCCTATTGCAGTTATTATATTTGCAACTTCCTCGCTTGAGAGAGATTTGGTGGGGCTGGCTTTTTCAACGTTGATTATTTTCCCTTTTAAAGGTAGTACAGCCTGTCTTTCTTTATCTCTAGCCATTTTTGCACTTCCTCCAGCACTTTCTCCTTCAACAATATACAACTCGGTTTCTTCTTTTTTCCTGCTAGAACAATCTGCAAGTTTTCCTGGCAAACCACTTAATGAAAAAGCATTTTTTCTTCTCACAAGTTCTTTTGCTTTTTTAGCTGCTATTCTTGCTCTTGCAGAATCTAAAACTTTAAGAGTTATCTTTTTAGCTATTAATGGATTCTCTTCAAAAAATTCTGATAAAGACTGGCTTACGACAGAATCTACGATTCCTTTAATATCGGAGTTTCCTAACTTTGTTTTTGTTTGACCTTCAAATTGTGGGTCTGGCATTTTTAGGCTTACTATTGCAGTAAGTCCTTCTCGAACATCATCTCCTGTAAGAGATTCTTCTTTAATGTTCTTTAATAGGTTTGATTTTTTTGCATAATCGTTTATGACCCTTGTAAGTGCTGTTTTAAAACCAGAAATGTGCGTTCCTCCTTCAACTGTATTTATTGTATTAACAAAACCAAAAATGTTTTCTTGATAGGTATTGTTATATTGTATTGCAACTTCAATAATTAGATTTCCCTGTTCTTTTTTTAAGTATATTGGTTTATGTAAAACCTCTTTTGACTCATTAAGCCATTTCACAAACTCTATTAAGCCCAAAGAAGAAAAAATCTCTGTTTTTTTGTTTTTTATATTATCAATAAGAATTATTTTTAAACCAGGAGTTAAAAAAGCAATTTCTCTAAACCTAGTTTCTAAAATATTATAATCAAAATTTAAAACAGAAAATATTTCCGGATCAGGCCAAAAAGTTATTTTGGTTCCAGTGTTTTCTGTTTTCCCTATAACTTTTAATTTTGAAATAGGTTTTCCTTGAGCATATTCTTGCATGTAGATACTACCATCTCTTTTAACCTCAACTACTAGTTTTTCAGATAAAGCATTAACAACAGATACACCAACGCCATGTAATCCTCCTGAAATCATATAAACTTTCTTATCAAACTTTCCTCCTGCATGAAGTCTTGTTAAAGCAACTTCTACAGCAGGAATTTTAAGTGTTGGATGTATATCTACTGGTATTCCTCTTCCATCATCTTCTACTGTAATAGAACCGTCTTTGTTTATTGAAACAACTATTTTTTTACAAAATCCAGCAAGAGCTTCGTCTACAGAATTATCAACAACTTCGTAAACAAGATGGTGTAAACCCTCTTTTCCAGTACTTCCAATGTACATAGCTGGTCTTTTCCTTACCCCTTCTAAACCTTCTAAAACTTTAATATCAGAAGCTGTATAACTGCTTTTCTCTTTCATTTTGATAGCTTATGCTAAATATTAACTTTTTAATTTTAGATTTTAATTTAGTTTGAACAGAAAAACTGTTCTATCTTTATTTTTCTTGTTTATAAAAGTTGTTTATTCTTTATAAATTTTTCTATTAAAAAAACGCTTTTATCGTCGATAAAAATTATTTTTAGAAACGTTTTATGGAAAACACATATTTTTAAAAACTTTTTAGGAAAAAAAGAAAAATGAAACAAGTTTCAAAGAATATTTTAATTTTACTGGGCATTTTATTGTTGTTTAATTCACTTTTTTTAGTTTATTTTTTCTATAAAACACAAAATTCAAACAATAATTTAAAAAATGAAGAAATTTGGTATACTCACTCTTTTACAAAAGCTATATGTAATAATAATTTTTGTCAAGATTTTGAAGTTTTTTGTAAGGATAAAACAATAATAGAGATGAAACCTATAACAGGAGCATTTATGCAGATTGATAAAGAATGGAAGGATCCGAGAGATGAAGAAACAAAAAACAGGTTTTGTTAGTTTTTTATTTAATTTTATTAATTCCTTAGTTTTGGTTATTACTTGTGAATAGTAATAAAACCGAAAGATTTATAAATATGCTTTTCTTTGAAAAAAACATGGCAGAAACAAATCAAAAAGAGATTGAAGATTTAATGAGAAAAAGAAGAGAGAATGCAATATCTAATTTAGAGTATGAATTATATCAAGGAGTGTTTGGATCAAATCAAGTAAGAAATAATCCTTTATTGTATGGTCAGCTTGGTCTTTTTGGAGCAGAACAAAAATATACTGAGTTAATGTTTTCTGAAGAAATTGAAAGAAAAAGAAAAGAGGAGTATCTTTCTAGATTAAAAGAAGGAAAAGCTTTTGGTGTTTTTGGTGAACCCTCATATCCAACAAATTATGAAATCTCTTTAAAGATTGCTAAGATACTAGAAGAAAGCAAAATGGTTGTTAGCTTAGCTGATTTAGAAAGAATTGTTAGAGGATTATCTAATGGTTTTGAGTTTAGTGTTCCTACAGAACTAGCATCTTATACAGCAGAATCTATATTAAGCAAACCAGAAGAAAACAGAACTGAACAAGAAAAAGATGCTTTAAATGCTTTCAATATTTTAAGAGAAGCATATAACAGGGCTGTTTCATTAAAAGTAGCTTCTTCAGGTTATTTTGCTGATTTGAATGAAGCAGGAAAGGTAGTTCTTGAAAAATATAAGCCAAAAGAAGGAGAACAAAAAAGATGATAACTCCTTTGCCTTTAAAAAGAACACAATATGGATTAGAAAATCCTAATTCCTCTCGTGATGTTTTTGAAGGAGAGGTTGATCCAGAAAGATATGAAATTCTAGAAAGGTACAAAGTTGGAGCACACTCTATTATCTATAAAGCTCTAGACACAAAAACAAAAAGAATTGTTGCAATTAAAAAGCATTTACACTACATACCTCAAACAAATAACCCTGAAGAGTTAAGGTTAGAAGCTGCAAATAGGTCAAAAAGATTATTAAAAGAACTAGAAAGTTATTTGTAGAGAGTTAAAAGAAGTGTTAGATTAGGTTTTGTTTTAAATATTCTTTTGAAGAAAATTTTCAAATTATTCTTTTATTTTTTCTTTTTCGATGCCCACCTAACTTTTCTTCTTTTCATTAACATATTTTTTCTGCATTTTGGAGAACAAGTATAGTTTATTTTACCATCATTAGTTACTATAGTTAGTCCTCTTGCAAAGCTATACTCTTTCCCACAAAAAACACATTTAGGCATTTTCTTCTTTTTTAGCTACGTAGAGTGTATACTCTAAGATTCTATCACTACAATTTCGTTGGTTATTTACCTGATAAATTGGTGGCTCTACCCAAACCTCATATTTTCGATAGAGGTTTGCTTTAAGCTTTATAATTGTTTCTTTACTTAAGTTAGGCACCATGACAATGCCGTCTTCATCTAACTCTAAAACGTTTCTTTCTATCTCACTTAATAAAAAATCAACTCTCTCAAGATCCATTATGTATAAACTCCTTTTGTTACTTTTGATTTTATTTTTCTTGCCTCAATTTCTGTTTCTCTAAGCATTAAAATATCTCCTATTCTTACAGGACCTTTAACATTTCTTCTTATCTGTCTTCCTTTATCTTTTCCTTCTTGAATAAGACATTTAACTTGAGTTATTTCACCTCTAAAGCCTGTTCTTCCAATTATTTCTTGAACGACAGCTGGAACTGCTTTCTCTAACAAAATTTTTTCGCTTCCTTTTGATCCTAATTGTTTCTGTTCTCTAATTCTTTGTTGTTTTTTACTACCCATTTTGTTTTTCTAATTTATTTTAAAGATAATAATTCTTTTTCAGCATCACCAGGATTTATTATAGCAACAGAAGAAGCAGCTACTGGAATTCCTGCAGCTATTCCTAGTTTATGTTTACTGTCAACTTCTTTACAAGGAATATTTTTTTCTTTACAAAGAAGTGGAATGTGCTGAACAATTTCTTTAGGTTCTACATCTGAAGCATAAAAAACAAATTTTGCTGTTCCCCTCTCAATTGATTTTGTAACTTCGTTTGTTCCTTTTTCTATCTTTCCTGTTTTTCTTGCTTTTTCTATTATTGAGTAAACATCTGTCATTTTATTAGAACGCTGCCTCCCGATAGCTCGTTCATAGGTAAATTTATAAAAAAATAAGTTGTTTAAAAATGTTTCTAGTTTAATGTTGTAGAAATTGTAAATTTGTATAAGATATTTATTTTGGTCTAATAAAAAGTTTAGACACGATTTTAAAATTTTAAAATGAGTAGAAAAGTTTATAAAAGTAAATTATAATAAAAAAAAATGAAAAAATTTTTTGATTTTGAGGTTGGTGATGTCTGGTTGCCTTCTTCTAAAGAAGAAAAAGAAAACATTGTAGAAATTAATGGAACAGAATACAAAAAAATAAGTTATAAAGAAGTGCGTGTCGGAGATTTTATTCTAACAAAAGAAAAAACTTTAGAGAAAATTTTAGATTTGTTGCCTTTTGGAGGGTATACTGATTATTATTTTTTAACTTCTAAGATTGGAGATAGCGAATCTGAAATTAGAAGATATAGAATGCCTTCTGAAGTTGAAAGCTACTTGAGAATTTAAAATTTGTTAAAATAAGTTTCTTTTTCTCCATTTTACTTCAACATCGTCTGTTCTTTGTCTTGGTTTTATATCTAGATCATTTATTTTTGATGGTGGATAATAGATTCCTGCTTTAAACATTATTTCTCCTGTAAAAGCTATCATAGCACCATTATCAACTAAAAATTGTTTTTCAGGACAAAAAAATTTTGCATTTCTTTCTTCGCACATTTTTTTGCACATCTCTTGAAGTCTAGAATTACAAGCAACACCACCAGCAAGCAAAAGTTCTTTTTTCCCTGTATGAGCTAATGATCTTTCTGATATTTCAACAAGCATAGAAAAAACAGTTTCTTGAAGAGAAAAAGAAAGATCTTCTATTTTATAATTTTTAGAATCAAATTTTTGTTTTAAATTTGTTAGAATTCCAGAAAGAGAAATGTCCATTCCTTTCACAGAATAAGGAAGTTCTATGTATGATTTTCCTTTTTTTGCTAACTCTTCAATTTTTGGCCCACCAGGAAATCCAATTCCTACGTATCTTGCAAAACTATCTATAAAATTTCCGACACCCATGTCTAAAGTTTCTCCAAAAATCCTAAATTTACCTGATGCATAAGCAATTACTTGTGTGTTAGCTCCAGAAACGTAAAGCATTAGAGGATCTTTTGAACCTGTTAATCTGCCTATTTCTAAATGAGCAATACAATGATTTACTGGAACAACAGGCTTTTTCAATTTTTTGGAAAGATCTTTAACAAAATTCATTCCTACCAACAAACAAGGAGCAAGACCCGGACCTTGAGAGATTGAAATAATATCTATCTCTTTTTCAGAAATTTTAGCTTCATTAAGTGCTTTATAATAAACTTCTTCTTTAACATTTCTATGGTGGTTTGCTGCTTCAATAGGAATTATGCCTCCTTTTTCAGTTATATAACTATTTTTAACATTTGAAATTATTTTCCCATTTTTTACAACACCAACCCCGAATGTGTGTGCAGTGCTTTCTATTCCTAAAGTTATCATCTTGTTACTATGTTTTTAATATAAATAAAATAATAAAAATATATTTATAAGATTAACAATTATAAACTTAAAATGAATGAAGATTACCCTCAAACAAACAATGAATTTTATTCTTTAATACTAAAATTTAGAAAAGATCATATAGGCAAAAAAAGAGTATACTTAATAGTCAGAAAATCAAAAAAAGGAAAACCTTTAAAAAAAGTTTTAGAATTTCCTAGTTATTTTGATGAAAGAGAGATTTATTGGAAGTCCTTTCAGGGAGAGTACATCTCTGTATACCATAAAATTGGAAGTTATAAGTATATAAACACAACACATCCAGAGAATACTTTAGTCTCTATTAGTCTAGCACAAAAATTAGAAAAAATAGTATATGAAGCTAAATTAAATAAAAAATTTTAAAATTATTGGCTTATCTTTTCTTCTTTTTCTTTTTTTTGCCGCCCCTAGCCATCTTTGCTTCGCAGACATTTCCTTTTGAGTCTACATAATAAAGATAGCCTGGTTTTCTTTTAACGACGTTCCTAGCAATTATCTTTCCCATTTTTCACCTCCTTTTATAGAAATAATAAATTCTACATGTTTTTAAATTTTTCTGAAAAATTAAAATTCTTTTTGTGAAACCTTTAATCATTTTATAGGAATCTCTATTAAAAATTTAGCTTTTTTAGATGAGAAAAAAAATTTAAACGGTTTAATAACTTTAATATCTACAACCTCTTTTCTTGAATTTAAAAAAATAGCAATAAAAGGAAAAAATACAAAAAAAGAATGTATTTTAATTTTCTTTGGTTTTTTCATTTTAAAGATTAATATTTCTGCTTTTTCTTTCTTTTTAAACATAAGTCCAAAAAACTGCTCAAAACCACTTAATTCTTTACCTTTCAAAGAATATTTTTTTCCTCTTAATTTAACTAAAATTTTCTTCTCTTTCATTTTTTGTTTTTTTATAAATTTTAAAATTTTTTTCGATGTTTTTAGAACAAACATGATCATGATGTCTAAATCCACCCCCAAAATTTTTTGGTATATGCATCAATTCGTGAATTATAACTTTTGTTTTCTCTTCTTCACTTAATTTATCAAATCTCTCTGATATAAATTCCAAAACATAAAATGGTTTTACATCAAGGGCTTTTTGAAGTAATTTTCCTATGGAGTGACATCTTGCTACGGTTCTTCTCGAGTTTGTCCCATAACTTCTAAAGCATTTAACTCTTTCAAGTCTAATATGTGGAAATAAAATTTTTGATATTTCCTCTGCTTTTTTTTGTATATCTTCTGCAAATTCATATTTCATGTTATAATCTTTTATATTTTGTATTTGTTTAGGTTTTTTATTACTTCTTCTACATTTAATTTTTGTAATTTTTGAATTATGTTCTTGTCCTTGAGTTGTTTTATGCTTAATGGGACAGAAATTCCATCTATTTCACCGTTAGAATTTAAATGTAAAGAGAAAGGAGATCTTGCTAATTTACCAGGTGGTGTTGCTGATGTATCCAATATAATCTTTCCTCTTTCTCTTTCATGGTGCGCTTCTACAGGTATATTTGTTTTTTTTGATATTTCTTCTGCCCATTTTTCGATAAAACTTTCTTTATCTTTTCCCCAAGAAAAATAAAGATCATAAAATTTATGATTAACTTTCTTTTTTAAAAAAAGATAAACATGAAAGCTTTTTCCTGTCCAAACAATTTTAATCTCGAAATTTATTATTTTTTTTAATTCTGAATCTTTTCTTATTTGATTAATTAATTCTAAAGTAACTTTTTTTGAATCTTCTGCAGTGTATTTGCCGCTTCTGTCTATATCAATAAAAATTCTATCTATTTCTTCACCTTTCTCATGATTGCATGCATAATGAAATTCTATCATTTTTCTAGGCACAAAATAATGCCAAATTTTTATTTCTTGTTGAGAAAGTTTTTCTTTAACATCATTCAAATCTTTTGCTTTCCTTAACTCTAAGAATTTTTTAGAGATTTTTAATTCATCTATAAATAAAGGTTCATCTTTAGATCCTCTTTTAACAAGAAATTTTAATGGGTAATTTTCAAGATAAATTTTAGTTGCTATTTCTCTATTTTTTAAAAAATTTTTTAGTTTTGGAAAAATATTTTTATAGTAAGATAAACAATCTAGCTGAGAAGTTTCATATAACAAACTTTTTTTTGACGTGTCTGTTTTTTTTATTTTATTCATAATTGTTATAAATTAAATATTCTTATAAATTTTATCAAGAAAATATCAAAAATGGCTGAAATAATTTTTCTTGGAACAAAAGGAGAAATTGAAGAATCAACAAGAAAGCACAAGTATCATACATCAACTCTTTTTATTTACAGAAAATTTAAATTGCTTATAGATTATGGAACTTTACAAAAATTTAGTTTAGAAAAAATAAAGCCAAATGCGATTTTAATAACTCATGCTCATCCAGATCATTATTTATGGAGTGTAAAAAGTTGCAGAACAAATGTTCCTGTTTATCTACTAAAAGATACATTTAAAAACGGAAAGTTTAAACCTAATAATTTTAAGTTCATAACATCTAAAAAAATTAAAATAGGAAGCTTTTTAATTTTACCTTTTAAAATTTTACATTCTTTAAAATGTAGTTCTGTAGGGTTTAAAATTTTTCTAAAAAAAACTTCAATAATATACACAGGAGATGTTGTAGAAACCCCACACAAAAAAATTTTGTTTCATGCTGATTATTATATCGGAGATGGTTCATCAATTAAAGCAAATCTTGTAAAGAAAAAAAATGGAAAGAGGTTTGGTCATGCTAGGATAACTACACAAATAAATTGGTGTAAAAAAGCAAGAATAAAAAATATAATTTTTACTCATGTCGGCAAAGAAACTTTGAAACATGAAGATGAAATTAAAAAAAAGTATAATGTGATTATTGCTTATGATGGAATGAGAATTAAAATTTAATTCTTTTTAAAGTTTTATCTTGTTATAATTTCTATAGCATCTCTATTTTTTAATTCATAATCTTTACCTAATATTTTTTTTGTTCTAACATCTATTGCTTTAACAAAATTTTTTCCTAAATCTGTATGTATTAAAAAAGCAAAATCTAAAGCAGTTGAACCTTTATTAATTAAAAAACAATCTGGAAGAATTCTTCCTTCACTATCTTTAAGCTTTGTAGAACCAGCTGGAAATACAGCTATATATCCTAATAAATCAAAAACAGCTATATTCAAAATTTCTTGAATTCCTGTACTCCCATAAGTTTCTAAAAAGTTCTTAATTTCATTTAAAATCTCTTTCTGTTTATCATTTAAATCTTTTAAAATAACAAATTCTTTTTCGCCGGGAATATAATCTATAAAACCATTCTTAGAAGCTTCCCTTAAAATTAATTCGTATTCAGAAGAACATGGGACAATTTTCATATCTGGAAACCTTTTTTTTATTCTTTCGTAATTTTCTTTGCTTTTTTCTAAATCAATTTTGTTTGCAGCAATTATTGTTTTTTTTGATTCTTTTCTAAGAGACGAGGCGAAATTAAAAAGTTCTTCTTGACTCCAGTTACTAGGTTTATCTGAAAGATTTAGTTTAAAAAGAGTTTTTTTAACGTCTTCTTCACTTACTTTAAGTCCAGAAAACTGTTTAGAAACTTCTTCTGAAAATTTTAAATCTTTATTTGATTCTATTTTTTTGCAAAAACTTTTCCATGCTTTAATAAGTATTCCATAATACCATTTATCTAACTCTTCTTCTAAAAATTCTATATCTTTTATAGGATCATGAGAAGCCATTTTAGTTATTTTGCCTTCTGAATCTGTAGTTCCAGAACAATCTACAATATGAATAAAAACATCTGCCTGCCTTAAATCATCAAGAAACTGGTTTCCTAAACCTTTTCCTTCGCTTGCACCAGGAACTAAACCAGCAACATCAATAATTTCTATAGGGACAAATCTTTTCCCATTAATACAAAAACCATGTCTTGGTTGACATTTAACATTAAATTCATTTTCAATACATTCGACTTTTACATAACCAATTCCGTGATTTGGTTTTATTGTTGTAAATGGATAACTTGCAATTGCAACATCTACCAAAGTCGCTGCTTTAAAAAATGTAGATTTTCCTGCAGAGGGCTTGCCAACTAAACCAATAAGCATAAAAAAATAAAAGAATTATTTTTATAAATTTATGTTTGATAGTTTATTGTCTCTTCTACTTCTTCCTTTTCTTTCCTTCTCCTTATTAATATTATAATTATAATAATAATTATCAAAATTATTATCATTATAATCAAGAAAAGCATTATTTTTCCTATTATAGAAACCTTTGGTTTTTCTATGACTCTAAAGTGGGCACTAGAAGGAGCAATGCCGTTTGGATATCTAAGTTCCAAACCGACTATGTAATCTCCAGGAGGAAGCAAACCAGTGTCAAAATTCCTCCTTAATTGAACTTGTTGCTCTACCAATAAGGTTTCTGATTTAGTCAAGAAAATTTTGTTTGAATAATCTTTAATTACAAAATATAAAGTTACATCAACTTTTTGTCTATCGCCTAATGGAATTAAAGTAACAAGTGTTCGAAGCTCTTCTCCTTGAATAACTGTGAAATTCTCATTTAAAACAACTATGTTTGTGTCAAACAATAAAAAACCTTCTCTAACATTTAATGAGACAAGTATCTGTTTTCCACCAACATTAATTGTTCCTGTAAAAATTCCTGGCTCGCTTAATGCAACAAAAATAACTCTTAAATCTTTTGTTTCACCAGGCAATAAAGTTAAATTTGTTTGTGGGAAAATAATCCTATTATCTAGGCTTTGTTGACTTACAAAAATAGTTATTGAAGTCTCACCTAAATTCGTAACTTTTATTATTCTTTCTGTTGTTGTATTTACAAGCATTCTGATATTAAATTCTGTTGGAGAAACAGCTATATTTGCTGTAGGAACAGCCTCTCCTCCAGGAGGAGCTGATGGTGGTTGTTCTTCTGGTGGTATTTCAATTTGACAGATACTAGAACAACCGTCGCCAGAAACTGTATTCCCGTCATCACACTGCTCTCCTAATGATGTGTCTAAAATACCATCTCCGCAAATTCCTCCAAAAAAGAAACCTTCAATAAATCTATCTGAAGTAATAATAAACTCATTAGAGCCGCCAGCATTAATTGAGATTACATCAGAATTAACAAAGTTTAAAAGAATTACAAAAAAGAAAAAAACAATCGATATTCCTTTAAAAAAATTTTTCTTTTTTATTTTTTTAAAAAAATTATTCATTATTAGCTAAAAGAGTTATAATTAATAAAATTAATTATAAAAATTTATAAACTATTTCATTGTTTTTTTATAAAATAAATTAAAGATTTAGTAGGCTCCGTAGCTCAGCCTGGTAGAGCACCGGACTTTTAATCCGGGTGTCGAGGGTTCAAATCCCTCCGGGGCCATTTTAAAAATGAAAGGAGAACTTAATTTCACATTTACAATTTTACTTGCTTTTGTAGGTTTTTTTATTGGATCTCTTGCTTTTGTAAATATAGAGGTTGGCAAGAAAATAGATCTAGGGGGTCTAAGAAATGATCCTGTTTCATTCTTTGCTGATTACTTTTTACAAATATTAAAAAATATTTTTATAGATAATATTTATGGTTTAATTATGGGTGCTATTTTTGGATTAATTGGTCTTTTAATAGATAATTTAAGAAGATACTAAAAATTACTAACAAGAAAATTTTAAAAAATTAACTAATTAACTCATTCTTTTTTTAGATAATTATAAACTTTTTTTAATATTTCATTATAAAGTTCATTGCAATTTTCTGTAAAAAACATTGATTGGCTATCTCTTTGAAAGTTACAGCTTGCTCCAATGCCTCTAATATTAAAATCATAAATTGATGTTATTGAACTTCCATCATTAATTAAAAAAAGAAGTGCCCAAATCTCATGTTTTCTTGGTGAAAAAAATTGAGCTTTACAGACTCGTGCTTCCAAACTTTTCTTTTCTTCTTTATATAAAGGCATTATCCAACAAACTCTATAAGAACCTTCTGAACCATCATATAAATCAAATTTTTTTATTCCGTGTTCAATTGTTTTTGAAGCTATTTCTTCTGCATAATATTTTTTTACTGAATCAACAGGCTGCTCTCTAAACTCTCTGGGAAGAGCAATTTGTGCTAGTGTTAGAAATATTTTTAACATATAACTCTATTTTTTTGTTAAATTTATAAATATAATTATAAAAAAATAGATTAATTTTGATGGAGTTTGTCAGCAATTTTTTCTTTAAAATTTTAGAAAAGCAAACAATTTAAAAAGTAAAAGACATATGATTAACTCTTCAAAGAACCATACGAGAGCCATATAGAAAGATTTAAAAATAGGTTTTTGGTATTTTGTATGTTATCAAGGAATATTAAAACCCTCCATAAAAATCCCGTCGGTAAATATGCACGTTCTAAAAAATAAACACATAAAGTTAAGTCAAAAAGAGTCAGAAGAAATTCTCAAAAAATACAACATTTCAAAATCTCAGCTCCCTAAAATCCTTTTAGGTGACCCCGGCCTTCCAGAAGGGTGTAATGTCGGAGATATAATAAAAATAGAAAGAAAAGACGAAGAAACTGGAGAAGTCAATTTTTATTATAGGGTTGTTGTTTAAACAAAAAACTTAAGATAAAAAAATGAAAGATAAAAAACACACTTTAGTAAAAAAATATCTTAATGAGCACTCTTTAGTTGAATCTAACATAATTTCTTTTAATAATTTTATTGAAAAAAGAATGCAAGAAATTGTTCAAGAAGTTTCTGATTCCTTGCCTAAAACAGATGTTGAGATAATCTTAGGCAAAATAAATGTCGGCAAACCAAACATTATTGAAGCAGATGGAAGTACAAGTCTTTTAACTCCTTGGGAAGCAAAAATGAGGAATTTAACTTATTCTGCTCCTGTAACATTAGAAATAACAATAAAAAAAGACGATCAAATTGATTCAGAAGTTGTAGAAATTGGAAGAATTCCAATAATGGTTAAAAGTAAAGCATGTAACCTTTATTCTATGTCTAAAGAAGAACTAATAAAGACATATCATGACCCTCTAGATCCTGGCGGTTATTTCATAATTAAAGGCAATGAAAGAATAATGGTTATGGCTGAAGATCTCGCAGAAAACCAGCCTTTTTTTGAAACAAATGCAAAAGGAAATCTACTTTTAAGGCTTTTTTCAGCAAAAGGAACTTATAGAATTCCAATAACAATTTCAGAAAGCAAAGAAGGTATCATTACTTTGTCTTTCAGTAAATTTAAAGAAATTCCTGCAATTGTTGTTTTAAAAGCTCTAGGTATTGTTAAAGAATCTGAAATCCAAAATTATATTGGAAAAGAAACAGATTCTATCATTGTAAATCTTTATGAATTTGCAAACTTAGGAACAAAAGAAGATGCTATGCTTTATATTGCTGAAAAATCAGGCCTACAAGGGACTAAAAAAGAGGTTTTAGATAGAGTTAAGCAAAGAATTGATTATTATTTGTTGCCACATATTGGACAAGATAAAGATTCAAGAATTGATAAAGCCATAACTTTATGTAAATTTATAAAGCAATTTTTATCTTACAAAGAAAATCCTTTATTAAGAACAGATAAAGATCATTACATGAACAAAAGAGTTAGACTTTCTGGTGATTTGCTGGCTAGTTTATTTAGAGTTAATTTAGGAATTTTAATTCGTGACATTCAATACTCAATTCAAAAGGCCTCGAAAAGGAAAAAGTTTTTTTCTTTGAAAGTTATTGCAAAATCTACTTTATTTTCTCATAGAATTGAATCTGCAATAGCAACCGGAAGCTGGACTGGAGAAAGATCTGGAATTACTCAGAATATGGATAAAACAAATTATTTTGCAGTAATATCACAACTTCAGAGAGTTACAAGCATGCTTTCAAGTGAACAAGAGAATTTTCCAGCTAGAATATTACATCCAACACATTACGGAAGATTTTGTCCTATAGAAACTCCTGAGGGGACAGAAATTGGATTAAGAAAAAATCTTGCTATTTTAGCAAGAGTTTCGTCAAGAGTTTATATGGATGAAGATAAATTTTTAAGTGTATTAGAAAAAGAAGGTTTAAATAGGAGTGGTTTTGGGAGTAATGACGTTTTTTTCAATGGAAAATTTATAGGCTGTGTTAATAATCCTAAAGATTTTGTAAAAAGAATAGTTGAAAAAAGAAGAAAGCTAGAATTTTCAGAACAATTAAGTGTGAGATTTAATGAGGTTTCTCAAACAGTCTTTATATCTACAGAACCAGGAAGAGTTTTAAGACCTTTAATTGTTGTTGAAAATGGAAAATCAAAATTAACTCCTGAAGTTTTAATAAGAGTTGAGCAAGGAGAATTAAGTTGGTATGATCTTCTAAAAAATGGAGTTATAGAGTATTTAGATGCTGCAGAAGAAGATGAAGCTTTAGTTGCCTTAAATGAAGAGGATATTACTCATGAACACACACACTTAGAAATAGACCATATAGATTTATTTGGTGCAATAACTTCTTTAGTTCCTTACGGAAACCATGATCAAAGTTCTAGATTAAACAGGGGAAGTAAAACACAAAAACAAGCTCTCGGATTGTATTCTGCAAATTATCTAGCAAGATTAGATACAGACGTCTCATTACTTCAATACCCTCAAAAACCGATAGTTAGAAGTTTTGTATATGACACTTTAAAAATTTACCCAGCTGGTCAGAATTTGGTTGTTGCTATAATGACTTATGATGGTTACAATATGGAAGATGCTCTTGTTTTAAATAGAGGAAGTGTTGAAAGAGGTATGGGAAGAAGTTTTTATTTCAAACCATATACAGCAGTTGAAATGAATTATGCTGGCGGATTAAAAGATGAAATTACAATACCTGAAAAAGATAGTTCAGGATATAGAACCGAAAAAAGTTATAGGTTTTTAGAAGATGATGGAATTATAGAACCAGAGATTGATGTTAATGAAGAAGATGTTTTAATAGGTAAAGTATCTCCTCCAAAATTTTTATCAGAAGTTAGAGAAATAACTATAAAGTCAAAGAAAGAATCAAGCGTTTCTTTAAAACAAGGAGAAAGAGGAACAGTCGAATCTGTTTTTATTACACAAGATGATGAAGGAAACAAAGTTGTTCAAGTTAAAATTAGAGATTTAAGAATTCCTGAAATAGGAGATAAATTTGCTACTTCTCATGGTCAAAAAGGTGTTGTTGGAATTATTGTTGATGAAGACGACATTCCATTTACTTCAAGAGGAATAAAGCCAGATATAATTTTTAACCCACACGGATTACCAAGCAGAAAAACAGTCGGTTATCTTCTTGAAATTCTTGCTGCTAAAGTTGGCTGCCTAAAGGGTGAAATAATGGATGGAACTTCTTTTTCAGGAGAAACAAAAGAAGATCTTGAAAAACAGCTTGAAGAGCTTGGTTTTAGATATGATGGAAAAGAAACAATGTATTCTGGCATAACTGGAAAAAGAATTGAAGCTAAAATTTACATTGGTAATATTTATTATTTGAAATTAAAATACATGGTTGGAAACAAAATCCATGGAAGAGCTTCTGGAAAAATAACTTTGTTAACAAGACAGCCTGTTGAAGGTCGTGCTCGCGGTGGTGCATTGAGGCTTGGAGAAATGGAACAGCAAGCATTAGTTGCACATGGAGCCTCTTTACTTTTAAAAGAAAGATATGATTCTGATAAAGTTATTCTTCCTGTTTGTACGAAATGTGGAGCAATAGCTATAGAAGATAGTATAAGAAATAGAAAAATTTGTCCTCTTTGTAACAGCGAAGATGTAGAAATTATAGAAGTTTCTTATGCTTTCAAATTGCTTGTTGAAGAATTGCAGGGTTTACATATTTTAACTAGGCTAGAATTAAAAAACAAATACGAATAAAAAAATGAGAATAAAAAGAAAAACAGAAAGAACAGAAAACAGTCTATTGTATGATTTTAGATATTCTGCAAAAGACTTTCAAGAGTATGATTTAGTTTATATTGCAATAGACACAGACCCAAGAGTTAGTTATAGAACTTTTAATGATGATCTTAAAATCTCTCATGTTTTTTTTGATGAGCTTGGAGAAGCAGCGGTAAAATTTGACAAAGAAAAAAGAACAGTAGAATGGACAACAAAAGCTAATCACATAATAAAAGAAATTTTTAATAAAATGGTTTTAGAGCAAAAATCTTAAGATGAAAATCATAAAAAAGAAAATAGGTGGAATAAGTTTTGAATTGCTAAGTCCTGAAAAAATAAAAAATATTTCAGTAGCAAAAATTGTAACTCCAGAACTTTATGATATTGATGGTTATCCTGTTGATGGTGGATTAATGGATTTAAGATTGGGTGCAATAGATCCTGGCGTTAGATGTAGGACTTGTGGTGGAAGATTAAAAGAGTGTTTAGGCCATCCAGGAAGCATTGATTTAGCAAGACCTGTCATACATATAAATTATGTTCCAATTATTGAACTTTGTCTAAGAAGTTTTTGTCATAGTTGTGGAAAATTAATGATAACTAACCAAGATTTAGAAAAATTGACTCCAACACAAAGAGTCAAAAAAGCTAAAGATTCTAAAAGATGCGCTCATTGCAATGCTCTTCAAGAGAAAATAAGGCTTGAGAAACCAACAACATTTTATAGAGGAAAAACAAGAATTTATCCTACAGAAATAAGAGAAATTCTTGTAAAAATTCCAAATGAAGAATTATTAAAAATTGGTATAGATGCTAAACACTTTAGACCAGAATGGGCTGTCTTAACTGTTTTACTTGTTCCTCCTGTAACTGTAAGACCAAGTATTATTTTAGAAACAGGAGAGAGGAGTGAAGATGATCTCTCTCATAAACTTTCAGACATTCTTAGAGCAAATCAAAGATTATGGGAAAATTTAAATGCAGGAGCTCCTGAAGTAATAATAGACGAGCTCTGGGAACTTTTGCAATATCATGTTACAACTTTTTTTGATAATACTGTTCCAAAAATACCTCCAGCAAGACATAGATCTGGTCAACCTCTAAAGACAATTGCTGAAAGAATAAAGGGAAAAGAAGGAAGAATTAGAAAAAATTTAGCTGGTAAAAGAGTAAACTATAGTGCGAGAACAGTTGTCTCGCCTGATCCTTCAATAGAAATAGATGAAGTAGGAGTTCCTTATGAAATAGCAAAAATAGTAACTGTAAATGAAACAGTAAATGATAGTAACATTGAATACTTAAAAAAACTGATTGAAAAAAGTCCTGAATACCCTAGTGCTAATTACATAATAAGACCAGACGGAAAAAGAAAAAAAATAACACCAGAACTAAAAGAGGAAATATTAAATGAAATAAAACCTGGTTATCAAGTTGAAAGACACTTAATAGATGGAGATATTGTTTTGTTTAATAGACAACCAAGTTTACATAGAGGAAGTATTTTAGCTCATTATGTAAAAGTTTTGCCTGGAAGAACATTTAGACTTCATCCTTCTGTTGCATTCCCTTACAATGCAGATTTTGATGGAGATGAAATGAATATACACAGCCCACAAACAGAAGAAGCAAGATCAGAAGCAATTGTTTTAATGGGTGTAAAAAGTAATTTATTTTCTCCTAAGAATAACAAAAATTGGGTTGGTTGTATTTTAGACTCAATAACTGGAAATTATTTACTTGGTTTTGATAGCTTTACAAAAGAAGAAGCTAATCAATTACTTTATAAATCAGAAATAAATCATTACTTCACTAAAAAAACAATACCTGGAATAGAGGTTTTTTCTAAAGTTTTACCTAAAATAGATTTTTCAAATGAAAACATAAAAATAAAAGAAGGAGAAATTATCAAAGGATTTATAGATGATAGCTTGTTTGGAAATGAAACAAGCGAATTGCTAAAATCGATAGATAAAATTTTTGGAAGAGAAGTTGCTTTTGAATCAATAAGAAAGGCATTTAATCTTGGTAGGTATTATTTAACAAACAAAGGAATTACAATTTCTTTAACTGATTTAGATGTAAGTAAAAAGATTTTAGAAGAAACTGAAGAAATAGTAAGAACAGCAGAGAAAAAAGCAGAAGAAATAATTAAAGAGTACAACGAAGGAACTCTTGAACTCATACAAGGTAAAACAAAAGAAGAGTCAAGAGAGATAAAAATTTTAAGAGTTTTAAATGAAACCGCAACAAAAATAAGTGAGATAATAAAAAAAGAGTTTCCTGAAGACAATCCAGTAACCCACATGATAAAGTCTGGAGGTGGAGGAAATGTATTAAACATAACTCAAATGGCTTGCTGTGTCGGTCAACAGGATTTAGAAGGAAAAAGAATTGAAATAGGTTATACAAATAGAACTCTTCCTTTCTTTAAAAAAGGTGATTTATCGCCGAGAGCAAGAGGATTTATCAAAAGTTCTTATATAAAGGGTTTAGATCCTGATGAATTTTTCTTCGGCGCAATGACTGGAAGAGCATCATTAATGGATACTGCACTAAGAACTCCAAAATCTGGTTACCTCTATAGAAGATTAGTAAGTGCTTTGCAAGATATAAGAAAAGAGTATGATGGAACTGTAAGAGATGGAAACAATAACATAATTCAGTTTACTTATGGAGATGACGGATTAGATGTCTCTAAGCTGCATCTTAAAGGAAAACTAGATCCTGGAGAAGCAATTGGTGTTGTAACTGCACAAAGTTTTGGGGAGCCTTCAACACAAATGATTTTAAGAACTTTCCATTTTGCTGGTGTTTCTGAAATGCAGATAACACAAGGATTGCCTAGACTTATAGAAATTTTTGATGCTAGAAAAAAACCGTCTTCTCCAAAAATGGAGATTTATCTTAAGAAAGATTACAATAATGAAAAAGATGCAAGAATTTTTGCAGAAAAAATAAAAGAGGTAAAACTTGGTGAAATAGCTTCTGAGATAAATGTAGATTTCAATAACAAAAAAATAGGGATTTTAATAGACAAAGAAGGGATAAAAAGTATTCATGTTGGTATTAAAAAAGTTGTTGAAAGACTTAAAGAACTAGGTTTTAATTGTAGAGAAAAAGAAAACTCAATCAGTATTTATACTCCAGACGCGAGTTTTAAAGAGATTTATAAAATCAAAGAAAAAATAAAGAGAACAATGATCTCTGGAATAAAGGGCATTTCTCAAGTTTTAGTTGTTAAAAGAGGTCAAAATTATGTGGTCCTAACTTTAGGAACAGATTTAGAAAAAGTAATGAATATGAAAGAAGTAGATAATGAAAAAACAATATCAAACGATATTCATGAGGTAGCAAAAGTTTTAGGAATAGAGGCTGCAAGAGAGCTTATCATCAAAGAGATATCTGAAGTTTTAAATACTCAAGGACTTAACATAGATAAAAGACATTTAAAATTAATTGCAGATGTTATGACTTCTTCTGGTGAGGTAAAAGGAGTAACTAGAATAGGAATAATCTCACAAAAATCTTCAATACTTGCAAGAGCAACTTTTGAGACTCCAATAAAGCAATTTATTAATGCGACAATAAAAGGAACTAAAGATAATCTTTCTTCTGTTATAGAAAATGTTATAATTAATCAGCCGGTTCCTGTAGGAACAGGACTTCCTGGTTTACTTGTTAAAGTCATAGGTCCACTTGCTAAGCCAGAATCAGAAAAAAAAAGTGTAAAAGAAGAAATAATTGAAAGTATTTCTAGATAGATTCTTTTTAAAAATGATAAATAAACTAGAAATAAAAGAAATAATGTATCTAAATTTATTTGAGAGAATTACTAAAGTAAGAGCAAAATATTGTTTTTCTTACAACAATTCTTTATTTTTTGTTGTTGATAGGAATTTTTTCAACAAGTCTTTAGGAAGGAATAAGGATAATGTAAAAAAAATAAAAAAAATTTTGAATAAAAATGTCAGAGTTATTATAATCCCTAAAAAAGAAAAAGACGCAATTTATTTTATAAAAAGTATAATAAATCCGATAAAAATTGGATCTCTTAAAATAAAAGAAAATGAAATAATAATAAATCCTGGAAAAAATAAAGCTCTTTTAATAGGTAAAAAAAAGAAAAATTTTCTTGAGTTAAGAAACATAGTAAAGAATTTTTTCAATAAAGAACTTAAGATTATTTAAGGTTTTTTAAAAAGATTTTTAAATTGGCTTCTATACATCTATTAAAATGGGACTTAAAAATGCTTTAAAATTAAAAAAGAATAGAAAAAAATTTAGATGGAGTGATAGGAAATATGTAGTTAGAACTTTAGATCTTTATAAAAAATCAGATCCTCTAGAAGGAGCAAATCAAGCAAAGGGTATTGTAATACAAAAAATACAAAAAGAAGCTAAACAACCAAATTCTGCAATGAGGAAGTGTTGTAAAGTTCAATTAACAAAAAACGGAAAAATAGTTACTGCTTTTATTCCTGGAAATTTAGCCCAAAAGTTTATAGAAGAGCATGACGAGGTTTTAATAGAAAGAATTGGAGGAAAACAAGGAAGAACAAAAGGAGATATCCCTGGAGTAAGATTTAAAGTCATAAAAGTTAATGATCAACCACTACATTTATTATGGAAAGGTAAAATAGAGAAAGGAAGAAGATGAAAATTAAAATGTCAGAAAAAGATATTAAATTTAAAATTTTTGATTTGTATGAAACAGAAAACATAATAATTAATGATCCTGGATTAAAAAACGTGATAAACCTTAATCAAAAGTTAATTCTAAAAAGTCATGGAAGGAATACACAAAGATTTGGTCAAACAAAAGTTAATGTTGTAGAAAGACTTATTAATAGGCTAGGTGTTTCTGGACATAGAGGAAAAAAACATAAAATAATTCTTGGGAATTCTTCTGGAAAATATACAAAAAACGCAAAAATTGTTCTAGGTGCTTTTAAAATTATAGAAGAGAGGACAAAGAAAAATCCTGTTGAAGTTTTAATAAGAGCTATAGAAAACTCAGCTCCTAGAGATGAAATAACAACTATAGAATATGGTGGAGCAAGATACCCTCAGGCTGTTGATGTATCGCCTTTAAGAAGATTAAATTTAGCAATAAAACATTTGGTACATGGTGCTTCAGAAAGAGCTTTTGGAAAAAAGAAGAACATTAAAGAGGCTTTAGCTGAAGAGATAATTCTCGCTTCAGAAGAAAATGGAGAAAGTTATGCGATAAAGAAAAAAATAGAATCAGAAAAACAAGCTGATTCTGCAAGATAAATTTATATATTATTTTTATATATCGTCGTCATAAATAATTTTTATTTACTAAAACTTTATAAACTAATTTTTGCATTTTTTATTGTTTTTAATAAATAAAAAATAAATTAAAAAATGGCAGAAAAAGAGACACAAATTGAAAAAATAAAAAGGTTAAGCAAAATTCGTGAAAATATAAGAAACATTGCAACATCAGCACACATTCACCACGGAAAAACAGCTTTAACAGACAACCTCCTTGCTGCTTCTGGATACATGGCTGCAAAAGCCGCAGGAAGTCTTGAAATGGGAATGGCAACTTGGCAACATGCAGACGAGCAAGAAAGGCTTATGACTGTTGATGCTGCAAATGTTTCGATGGTTCATGAATATCAAGGTCAAGAATATCTAATAAATTTAATTGATACTCCTGGACATGTTGATTTTTCTGGTAATGTAACTAGAGCTATGCGTGCAATTGATGGAACTGTCGTTTTAGTTTGTGCTGTAGAGGGAATAATGCCGCAAACAGAAACTGTTATTAAGCAAGCTTTAAGAGAACGTGTAAAACCTGTTTTGTTTATAAATAAAGTTGATCGTTTAATTAAAGAGTTGAAATTGACTCCAGAACAAATGCAAGAACGCTTTATAAAAATTTTTCATGAATTTAATGAATTAATAAGAAAAACAGCAGAAGAAGAGTTTAAAGAAAAATGGCTAGTTGATATAAAAGATGGAAGTGTTGCTTTTGGTTCTGCGAGAGAAAATTGGGCTCTTTCTGTTCCTTTTATGCAAAAAAAAGGAATTAATTTTAAAGATATTTTTAAAATTTATGAGATGAATGAAGAAGAAAGAAAAGAATGGTGTTGGAAGAATGCTCCTTTATATGAGGTTCTTTTAGACATGGTTGTAAAACATCTTCCTAATCCAATAGAAGCACAAAAGTATAGAATACCTAAGATATGGAAAGGAGATCTTAACTCTGGTTTTGGAAAAGATTTATTGAATTGTAATCCAAATGGAAAACCAGCATTTGTAATAACTAGAATTGTGATAGATCCAAGAAGTGGAAAAGAAATTTCTGCTGGAAGATTATTTTCTGGATCTTTAAAAACTGGAATGGATGTTTATTTAAATTTAGCTAATAAAAAACAAAAAATACAACAGCTTTTTATATATAATGGAATAAAGCCAGAACAGGTTGAAGAAATAAGTGCTGGAAATGTTATTGCTATATCTGGAATTAGTGGAGAGGCTGGAGAAACAATAACATTAGAACCAGAAACACCTTTTGAAGAGTTGAAACATATTTTTGAGCCTGTAATTACAAAATCTATCGAAGTAAAAAAAACAATTGATTTGCCAAAGCTAGTTGACATCTTAAAAAAAGTTTCAAAAGAAGATCCATCAATTAAAGTTGAAATTAATGAACAAACAGGAGAAAGTTTAATTTCTGGAATGGGCGAACTTCATCTTGAAATAATTGAAAATAGGATAATAACTGAAAAAGGTTTAGATGTCAAAACCTCTCCTCCAATAATTGTTTATAGAGAAACTGTTTCAAAAGAATCGCCTGCGATAGAAGGAAGAAGCCCAAACAAACACAATAGTTTTTACATTAAAGTCGAGCCTTTAGAGGACTCTGTCTATGAAGCAATAAAATCTGGCGAGCTACCTGAAGGAAGAGTAAAAAAAAGAACAGATGTTATATTTAATGTTTTATCAAAACTTGGTTGGAGTGGTGATCAAATAAGAAATGTAAAGGATATTTACAAAGGAAATATTTTTATGGATGAAACAAGAGGAGAAGTTCATATAGGAGAAGTCATTGAAATGGTTTTAGATGCATTTGAAATGGTAATGGATCAAGGACCTCTTGCAAGAGAGCCATGTATGAAAGTAAAGGTTTCTTTAGTTGATATTAGGCTTCATGAAGATGCAATTCATAGAGGACCTGCACAGGTTTATCCTGCTGTAAGAGAAGCAATAATAGAAGCAATGAAACAAGCAGGAGCTTATTTACTTGAGCCATTACAAGTGCATCTAATTGAGATTCCTAACAAATTCTTGGGAGAAATAACAAAACTTGTAGGAAGCAAAAGAGGACAGCTTCTTGAAGTTAAACAAACAGAATTTGATTCAGAAGTAAAAGCAAAAATTCCTGTCGCTGAAATGATTGGCTGGAGCTCTGATTTAAGATCAGCTACAGAAGGAAGAGGTGTAAGCTCTTTAGTTGATCAATCTTTTGAAAGAGTACCAGCAGCATTACAACAGGATGTAATAAGAAAGATTAGAGAAAGGAAAGGACTTAGCGAGAATCAATAATTTAGTAAATTTTTTAGATTTTTGTCATTTTTAGTTAAATGAAAAATCTAGAAACCCAATTTCTCTTTAACAAGAATTAAGTTTATTCGATTTGGAATAATTTCTCTTTCTATAATTACCCACTTTGCTGTCGCGCTAGGCATCCCATAAATCTTTTTTGCTCTTTCATTTTCTAAAGGAAAAACATATTCACGAACTCTTTTTATAGCCTCTTCTAAATTTTTAGTTATTTTTTGGATCCCTGCAACTAAAATTAGGTTTTTTGCTGCGAAAGGATAAGCACCAACTCTTGAACCAGAAGCATCACATGCAACCAACTCTCCTGTTTTGGCTATAGCATTAACACTTCCTAAAAAATATTCTGCTGTAACTGCTTTTCTTCTTAAATCTTGTCTTTTTGAAGGATCATTCTCATTTTTTATTTTCTCACTAAAATTTTTCCATCTATTTTTTTCTGATTCAAGTAAAGAGAAAAAACCAATTTCTTCAAGAGTAAGAGAAGATCCAAACATTATTTCTGATCTTTTTGGAATTATCTCTTTTATTTTTTCTAATGCTTCTTTTTTATTTCCCACAATAAAAACATTTATTCCCCTATTTTTTAAAGAGGAAATTGTTTCATGAATTTCTTTTTCTTTAGGAATTTTTAACCAATTATTTTCTGACATTTTATGGCCTTTAGTAACTTTTTTAAATTAATTATACTTTAATTTTTAAAGTAATATATTTAAATTTTTGCTATCAAAAAGTAAACTAATAAAATGGACAAAACATGCTCTGTTAACAAAACTCTTTCTAGAATATCAAAAAAATGGGCTCTATTAATTTTAAGAGAGCTAAATGATAATGGAAAGAAAAGATTTAGTGTTTTAGTAAAAGAAATGAAAGGAATAAGCCCAAGAACTTTAACTAAAAGATTGAGAGAGTTGGAAAAAATTGGTCTTATTTCAAGAAAAAAGTTTAATGAAATACCTCCAAGAGTAGAATATGAATTGACTAAAAAAGGTAAAGAGTTAATAAAAATAGTTAATTACATAGAATTATGGACAAAAAAGTTTAAAGTAAAATAAAAAATTTTATTGTCTGTAAAATAAATCTTTATATGTTTCTGAATGAAAATTAAATGAACAAGCTGATTAAAAAGTTTTTTATCGTCTATATCATAAAAATTGATTTTAAGAATTCTATAAGAGTTTCAAGAATTAGCTCTGAAGTTAAAAAAGGCCTTAAATAGAATTGTTGACATTTATTTCTTGAAAACGCTCTTAATTTTTTTTGTTTGTGTATTAAAATTTTTCTTTAAAAAAGGTCGTTAACTTTACAGTTAAAATTTTCGAAACATTTTTAAAGCCAATTTTTTTTACTAATTTACTAAATTTTTATATTCATTATTAAGATGGCAAAAGAAAAACCAAACATGAACGTGGTTTTTGTTGGCCACGTCGACGCTGGAAAATCAACAATAATTGGAAGACTTCTCTTTGATTCTGGAATTGTTTCTGAACAAGAGATGGTAAAACTAAGGCAAGAAGCTGAAAAACACGGAAAAGCTGGTTTTGAATTTGCTTTTGTAATGGATAAAATAAAAGAAGAAAGAGAAAGAGGTGTTACTATAGACTTATCTTATAGAAAAATACTAACACAAAAATACCAAGTAACAATTATAGATGCTCCTGGACATAGAGATTTCGTAAAGAACATGATTACTGGAGCAAGTCAAGCAGATGCTGCTTTCTTAGTTATTTCAGCTGTTCAAGGAGTAGAACCTCAAACAATAGAACATTTATGGCTTTTAAGAACAGCTGGTGTCAAAAATGTTGCAGTAGCAATAAATAAAATGGATGCTGTTAATTATCAAGAAGATAGGTTTAATAAAGTAAAAGAAGATGTAAGTAAACTTTTAAAAAGCGTTGGTTACAATCCTGAGACAACAGTATTTGTTGCTTGTTCTGGATTAAAAGGAGATAATATTGTTAAAAAATCTGAAAACTTACCTTGGTACAAGGGGCCAACAATAATAGAACAGTTCGATCAGTTCCCGCAACCACAATTACCTACTGATTTACCTTTAAGAATGCCTGTACAAGATGTTTATGAAATTACAGGTATTGGAACAGTTCCTACAGGAAAAATTGTAAGCGGAATAATGAAAGTAGGTCAAAAAGTAATTATTCTTCCTGGTAGAACAGGAAAAGGAACAGAAGGAGAAATAAAAAGTATTGAAATGCATCATGAATCTTTACAAGAAGCTTCTGCAGGAGATAATGTTGGAGTTAACATAAGAGGTATAGGAAAAAAAGATATTGCAAGAGGAGATGTTATTTGTGACGCTTCAAAACCAGCAGTTGTTGCTGAAGAATTTATTGCAACAATAACTGTTATTAATCATCCAACTGTAATTGCTGTTGGCTACACTCCTATCTTTCATGTTCATACAGCACAAGTTCCTTGTAGAATTGTTGAACTTATAGAAAAAATAGATCCTAGAACTGGTGAAGTTGTAGAAAAAAATCCACAATTCTTAAGAAACGGAGATAGCGCAAGAGTAAAAGTTGTACCTCAAGGAAATTTGTGTATTGAAACAATGAAGGATAATCCTATGATGGCTAGATTCTCGATAAGAGATGCTGGATCAACTGTTGCTGCTGGTGTTTGTAATGAAATTACAAAGAAAAAGAATTAATTCTTTTTTAGATTTATGATTTTAATGATTTTTAATTTTATAATTATAAACAATAATTAATCTCTTAGATTTTTATTTATTAAAAGATATTTTACTTTACAATTATTTTTTTAAATATTTTTTATCTTTACAAAAAAATGAGTCTTGAAAAAATTTTGAAATTTTCTATAGCTTCTTTTTTGTTTGTTGGAACTATTTTTTACGTTTTTTATAGAAAAAAGTTTAATAAGAACTATTCAGAGGATTATTTAGAATTTGGTGGCGAAAAAGATTTAGAGATTATTAAAAAATTTAGAAATTACGGTTGCCTTTAATAAACCTTAAATACCTCTTTTCTTTTCTTTTTTTATGTTAAAAGTAGGAATGAGTAAAAGCGAGATTGAAAAAACATTACAAGGAAAAGGCCCTTTTATACAAATAGATTGGCTTAACAGACTTCTAAAGGAACCATTAACCATGGATATGAAAAGATTTGTTCTTCTAAAAATTGCTGAGTTATATGAAAAGGTAAAAATGTTTTCAAAAGCAGCAGAGAGTTATAATGCTTTAGCTCAGATTTCTTTAACTTTTGCTGATAAAATAAATTTTTATCTAAAAGAAGCTGAATTTTATATCTACAGCGATAATTTCAGTAAAGCAGACGAGGCAACAAAAAAGGCTCTTTTAGAAGCAAATACTCTAGAAAGAAAAAGAATCAAAACCCAAATTTTAGATTTTTATAAAAAACAGGCTGAGAAATACGAAAAAGAGAAAAAAAGAGCTAAAGCAGCTGAGGTTTACGAAAAACTGCTTGAAATTTCTACCTCGCAAAATGAAAGAGAGGAAATAAAGAAAAAACTTGTTTCTTTATACGAAAAGCTAGGTAAAATAAGAGAGATAAGAAACTTAGAGTCTAAATTTAAAATGCGGTCTGCTTCTTAGTATAAATCTAAATAAAAAATTCACAAAAGCTTTAAAAACTAAAAAATTTTAGTTTAATAAGGCATAGAAAAAGAAATTTATTTATTACCTAAATCACATTCATTTCATTTTCACCTTTAAAATTTCATGATTTGGGTTTTGAAAGGCTAAAAATATTTATTTCTTTTTCTATGCTTGTGAATCCTAGATTCACAAAAACAAAAAAATTTTGGAGTAAAAAAATGGCAAAAATAAGTCCTGTATCAATAAAATATATGATATATGCCAATTTTAGAGTAGAAGGAGCTCTTGAAAAACCAGATGTTATCGGAGCGATTTTTGGTCAGACAGAAGGTCTTCTAGGATCTGATTTAGAATTAAGAGAACTTCAAAAAGAGGGAAAAATAGGAAGAATTGAAGTTGAATTAGAAAGAAAAGATAAAATAACAACTGGAAGAATCATGATTCCTACAGCATTAGATCAATCAGAAACAACACTTATTGCGGCAGCAATTGAAACAATAGAAAAAATTGGTCCTTGTGATGCACAAATTGAGGTTGAAAAGATAGAAGATGTAAGAAAAAATAAAAGAGAGTATATTATTGAAAGAGCAAAAAAGCTTTTAGCAGAAATGAGTAGTATGACAAGCTCCAAAGAAATATCTAAAGAAATTAAAGAGGCTGCAAGAACTTCTTTAATTAAAGAGTATGGAGAAGAAAAATTGCCTTGTGGAGATATTTCTGAAAAAGAGATAATTGTAGTAGAAGGAAGAGCAGACGTTTTGAATCTTTTAAGGAACGGTATTAAAAATGTTATAGGAATGAATGGAACAAAACTTCCAGAAAGTATAAAAAAGTTAAGTGAAGAAAAAGATATTATTTTGTTTGTAGATGGGGACCGTGGTGGAAAACTCATAGCTCAAAATGTAATTGAAAATGCTAGAATTAAGTATATTGCATCTGCTCCTGATGGAAAAGAAGTTGAAGAGCTCACAAATAAAGAAATTCTGCAGGCATTAAGAAAAAAAGTGCCTGCAGAAGAATTTTTTTTAAAGATCAACAAAAATTATCAAAATGAAGAGATTGATTTTAAAAATAAAAAAATAGAGAAAGAATTAATTGATTACGCTTCAAATTTAGAAGATGAAAAAGCAATTTTTTTAGATGAGAACTTAAATAAAATAAAAGAGACTTCAGTAAAATCTGTCTCTTCTTTTCTTAAAAAATTAAAAGATAAAAGTAGAGTAATAGCAATAATATTAAATGGAATCGCAACAAAAACAATTATACAAGAAGCTGAAAAAAAAGGAGTTAAGTTTATTTTAGCTAAAAATTTCAAAACAGCTAGCGATTCTGTGAGATTAATTGCTTTTTAAAAAGTAAGATAAAATGGTAGAGAATACTCTTCAAACTCTTTTAGTAGATTTTTTCCGTAAATAATTCTAGAAAAAGCTTCAGAAGAAAGTTTAGCGCCCATTAAAGCATTATGTGGTTTTGGTTCAGAAGAAAGACCTACATATTTTAAAATTTCATCAAGAGAAAATCCTAAACTTGAAACTCTACCTCCATTCTTCATAATTTTAGAGCAAAAAACAGAGTGTAAATCAATAGTTCTATAACTGAAAAGGATACTTGATTAAGGAGTATGCCTCTCAGAATGGCTTTTTAAAAAACCAACGTCAAAACTGAACGTTGTGACCAGCAAGTAATTCTCAAGACCCAAATTTTCAGCCCATCCAAAAAAATTTTTAAGAAGTTCTTCTGGTAGACTGGTTTCTTTGGGTCTGTGAACTGTCGCTAGACTAAACCCGTTTACCTCTAAAGCTTTTTCATCTGATTTCAGCGCCATCCCAAATCCGACACTCCTCATAAAAAGTGTTCATCTGGATCGAAAAAAGGACAAAGCTCCCAAAGCTGACTATAGAATTTTTTTCGGGAGTCTAAGCCAGTTGTCTCTAAAGTCAACTACATATCATCTTAAAATGTTAATGAAGAAAGAGTTTTTATTTATTTTTATTGTTATTTATATATGATACTTTTTGGGCCTTCTGGATTGGGTTCTATTAAAGACTCTATAAAAAATCTTGAAATGTATAAAAAACTTGGTTTAATGGCTTGTGAAATACCTTTTACTTATGGTATTTATATAAAAGAAAAAGAAGATGCAATAAAAATAGGAAAACAAGCAGAAAAATTAGGAATAGAATTAAGTATACATGCACCATACTGGATAAATTTAAACTCAAAAGACAAAGTTAAATTAGAAAAAAGCAAAGAAAGAATTCTTGGATGTTGTAAAGTTGGAACCCTGTTAAAAGCTACAAGAGTTGTTTTTCATCCAGGGTATTACTCTAACAATAAAAAAGAAGATTTTGATTTCATAAAAAAACAAATTATTGAGCTTTTAGATAAATCAAAAGAAAAAGGCTATACGCCAAAACTAGCTCCTGAAATAATGGGTAAAGTAAATGTTTTTGGAAACATAGAGGAAATAGAAAATCTTGTTAAAGAAACCGGTTGTGATTTTTGTATAGATTTTGCACACATCCTTGCTCGTTATAAGAATTATTTGTTTAAAGAAACAATTGAAAAATTTAAAGATAAAAAAGAGCTTCACGTTCATTTTTCAGGTATAGTTTATACTGAAAAAGGAGAAAGACATCACAAAATAACACCTAAAGAAGATTTAAAAAAACTTTTAGTCTCTCTTCCTCAAAATAAAAAAATCGTTTTAATAAATGAAAGTCCTTCTCCTGTAGAAGATTCTATAGTAGCTTTGAATATTTATAAAAACATGAAAAATAAAAAATAGAGTAATAAACTTTTTGTTAGTAACATTTAGTACTAATCAGGAGTTTTTATATGTAATCACGATAAAGTTTATAAAGCCTCATTTTTGTATTAAAGCTATGCAAAAAACTTTGTTTTTTGCTAAAAGAAAAATGGAAAACAAAATTGAAAAGAAAGCAATGGTTTTTTTCTTAGCATTAGCAGGTCTTTTGTTTTTTGCTGGTTTTGTAAGTGCTGCAAGCCTAGGTACAATAACAAAGGTTGAAGTTGATGGTGTTGATGTCTCTTCAAACCCTGCTATTGTTGCTGGAAAGAATATTAATGTGAGAGTTGAATTTGTTTCAGATGTGAATGTTTCAAATGTACAGGTTAGAGTTGAGCTTGAAACAAAAAAGAAAGAAACAGAATCAAGAACTTCTCTTTTTGATGTAGAAACAGGAAAAACCTACTCTAAAACTTTAAATTTAGAGGTACCTTTTGATCTTAGAGATTTTTTAAGTGATGATGTAACTCTTAATGTAAAAATAAGTGGAGATGGTTTTTCTACAGAAGCAAAATATACATTAAGAGTTCAAAGAGAATCTTTTGACTTAAATCTTTTATCTGTTAATGTACCTCAAACAGCAAGGGCTGGAGAGATAATTCCTGTTGATGTTGTTTTAAGAAATACAGGATATAATAATTTGAGAGATTTATTTGTAACAGTAAAAGTAAATGCTCTCGGTATTGAAAAAAGCACATTTTTTGGAGATGTTGTTGCTCTAGAGTGTGACGAAGATTCAACTCCTGTAGAGAATTACGGAGTTGATATCTCAAGAAAATGTGATGAAGATGATTTAGAAACAGTAAACGGAAGGGTTTTCGTTCAAATACCTTTCTCTGCAAAATCTGGGAAATACGCTCTAGAAGTTATTGCAGAAAACGAGGATCTTGTAAAAAGCAAAACATTACAGATTGAAGTTAAAAATGCTTTCTCATCTGGAAACTTTATTGTTTCTGGAAACCAGCTTTTGATTGTAAATCCAACAAATGAACTTGTTGTTTATAGGCTTCTACCTGAAGCATCAACAGGGGTTAGTGTAAAATTAAGTGAAAACTTGGTTGCAGTGCCTGCTGGATCAAGTAAAACAGTAACAATTGAAGCTGTTTCGAAAGTTTCTGGAACACAGGTTTATTCAATAAACATCTTATCTCCAGATGGAAAACTTGTTGATACAGTAACTTTCAGTCTTGTTTCTCAAGAAGAAAGACCAAGCGTTGTTGTTGTATTGACAATAATTTTAGCAATAGTTTTTGTTGTATTGCTAGTTGTCTTAATTGTATTGCTTGGAAAAAAACCAGAAAAAGAAGAATTTGGTGAAAGTTACTACTAAAATCTTTTCTTTTTTTAATTTTTTTATTTTGTTTTTATTTTTTTTATTTTATTTAGAATTAAGCAAATACTATTTATTCAGTTTTTTAGTTTTTATAGAAAAGTAAGAATGGTTCATTAGATTAATCATTAACAAAAGGCACGAACAAAAATCCAGGTATTCTTTTTTTAATTTCAAAAACATTATCTTTCTTTTTTTCTATGACAATAATCTCTTGTTCAAATCTAGGACCTTTAGGAGCAACAAAAATTCCTTTTATTGAAAGTTGTGAAAGAATTTTTTCTGGAATCTCTTGAATTGCGGCACTTATTAAAATCCTATCAAAAGGTGCTTTTTCGGGCAATCCTTCATATCCGTTTCTATTAAAAACTTGTATGTTTTTATACCCTAAATTATATAATGTTTTTTTTGATCTCTCAGCAAGTTCTTTGATTCTTTCAACACCAAAAATTTTTCCTTTTTTACCGATTATTTCTGAAATTAAAGCAAGAACATAACCAGAACCAGAACCCAACTCTAAAACTTTTTGCCCTTTTTTAAGTTCTAGAAGAGATAACATCAGAGCAACAACTTCTGGCTGAGATATTGTTTGGCCATAACCTATAGGTAGGGTTGTATTTTCATAAGCATAATCTTTAAGATTTAAAGGAATAAAATCCTCTCTAGGAACTTTTTCAAAGGCAAGAATTATTTTCTTATCAAACCCCTTTTTTTTAAACAATTCTATCAGCTCTTTTTTCTTATTCATACTTTTAAATTAGAAAATAAACTATATAAATTTATTAAATTTTTAAGACAATAAATATTTTATCAAATAAAAATATTTATAAACCTATGTTTTAATTTTTGATTATGAAATTTGAAGTAAGAGATATTCATCTTAAAAATATTCAAGAAAGTAATTTAAGAGGAAAACTTGAAGAATTGATTTCAGAATTAGATGGACTAAAACAATTAGTAAAAGAAGAGATAAATCTTAAATTATTAAGTTATATAATACCTCAAACTAACAATAATTTAGTATTTTTAGTGGATGTTTATACTGGAAAAAGTAGTGGCGAGTTTTACTATAGAGTTGAGGGTTATTCAATAACTAATGATGAGAACAATGATGAAAGAAGAAAAGAGGTTTTTAGGGGTGGGTTTTCTTCTTCTGATATAAAAAATTACATAAAAAGAAAACAATTAGAGCTTTTATGATTTTTTGTAATTTAAAAAATATATTTTTAGGTGATTTAGTTTTTTAAACCTTTAAGCTTATTATTTTTGAAGTTCCTTCATGCATACTCACACCATAAAGGTTTGTCGCTTTATTTATAACTTCATCATTATGGGTTATTACAATATACTGTCCTTTTTGCATATATTTATTTAGAAGTGTAGCTAACCTCTCGGAATTTCTTTTGTCTAGTGCTGCATCTATTTCATCTAAAAGATAGAAGTAGTATGGTTTATACTCTTGTATAGCAAAAATTAAAGATAAAGCAACAAGAGTTTGCTCTCCTCCAGAAAGAGATTTAACATCTAAATATTTTCCATGACCTGTTTTAATAATAACAATTATCCCTGAATTCTCCTCAAAAGGATCTTTTTTGTTTTCTAATTCAAGAAATACTTGACCTTTATCACTTAACTGAGAAAAATTTCTAGAAAAAATTTCATTTATTTCCTTTAAAGTTTTTAAAAAAACTTTTTTCTTTTTGGAGTCTATTTCTTTTATAACTTTTAAGATATTTTCTTTTTCTTTAATTATTGTGTCTGCTTTTTCTTTTATTGATTCATATTCTTTTTTTATAGAATCATAAACATCTATAGCTCTTAAATTAACACTGCCTATCTTCGAAATTTCTTCTTTTGTTTTTTCAAGTTTTTCAAACAATTTTTCTTTTGGAAGATTTATGAATTTTAAGTTAGAATATTCAACAATTTCGTTTTCTAAGTTTTCTATCTCTGCGTTTATTCTTGCTTTTTCTATTTTCAATTCGTTTTCTGATGACTCTATTGATTGAATTAAATTTTTTAAAGAAAAAGAATTAAACTCTATGTCTTTAATTTTTTTTATTAGATCTTCTTTTTCTTCTATAAGTTTTTTGTGTTTCTTTATTATTATTTCTTCTTCTTTCTTTTTTTCAAGAAGTTCTTTATTTTTCAAAGAAAGCATCTTTTCTATCTCTAAAATTTCCTGAGAGGATTCTTCCTCTTCTCTAATTGTTTTTTTAAGATCAATTTTCAATCTTTCTAGCTCTCTTTCTTTAAATAGAATTTCAGCGTCTAAATTTTCTTTAGAAAAAAGATTTAATTCTTGTATTTCAATTCTTAAAAAAGATATTTTCTCTTCAATACCAGAAAATTTTTTGTTTTCTTCTTCAAGTAATTTTATTTCTTTATCAATAGATTCTATTTCACTTTTCAAATTTTTTATTTTCTCTTCTATATTCTCAAGAAGCTTTTTTTTATTTTTTAGTTGTTTTATTTTTTCTATTTCTTTTTCAATCTCTCTTTTCTCTTTTTCTTTTTCTTCTTTGTTTTTTACAAGGGTTTCTTTTTCTTTTTTTGAATTTTCAAGAGAATTTTCTATATAAAAAATTTCTTTTTCAATTTCTTTCTTTATCGGATCTATTTCTTCTCTTATCTTATTTATATGTTCTTTTGTTATTATTGTTTTACATACGGGACAAACATCATAATTCTCGATTTCTTTAACAATTTTTTCCTGATCTTCTAATCTTATTTTATTTTTTAATAGTTTTTTTTCGTTGTTAAAAATTTCGTTCTCAAGATTTTTTATTTTTTTGTCAAAATCAAAAATTTCTTTTTTTATAATTTCCAAGATATTTTCATCTAACTTTTCATTTTTTATTTGCAAAGATATTTTTTCTATTTCACTAAGCAAGGAATTTCCTTCTTTTTCTAAATCTTTAAGAATTTTTTCTTTTTCTAGTAACTTTCCTTTTAAGAATTCAATTTTATTTTTTTGTCTGTTTATTTCTTTCAATTTTTCTTCAAGTTTCTCCAACTCTTTTTTCTTTTTTTCGATGTCTATTTTATTTTTTTCTTTTGATAAGGGTTCTTTTTTAAGCGAATTGATTTGCTGTTCTAAGTTGTTTATTCTTTCTGTAATTTCTTTTTTCTCTGTTTTTATGTTAATAATTTTGTTGGTTATGTTTTCTAGTTTTACTGATAGAACTGCGATTTCTGCTCTTAAATTAGCAATTTGTTGATTTATTTTTTCTTGTTCAGTTCCGCTTTCTGATTGAATTTTTTCATTAATCTCTTCAATTTTTCTTGAAAAATTTGTTTTTTTCTCTTCTAAATCAAAAAGTTCTTTTTTCTTTTTTTCTTTTTCATTAAATTTAGAATTAATCTCAAATTCAATTTTTTTTAGCTCTTTTTTTTTATTTATTAAATTTTGGTTTATTATGCTTCCTTTAAGAATTTTAATTTTTTCTTCTAAATTTTTATATTTTAGAGCCTGCTGCCTTTCTTTTTCTAAGTTGTTTAAATAAAGCGTTCTTTCTTTTAGTATTGAGTTTACTTCTTTAAGCTTTTCTTCTGTTTTTGCTAATTCATTTAATGACTTTTCTTTTTTAGATTCATAAACAGATATGCCTGCAACTTCTTCTATTATCTTTCTTCTTTCTTCTGGATGCATCATAACAAAATTTTGTATTTCTCCTTGAAGAATTATATTAAACCCATTAGGATCTATTCCTGCTTGAGATAAAAGATTTAAAACTTCTTGTCTTGTTTTTGTTTCATTATTTATTTTATATACACTTTGTCCATTTTTTCTCACAATTCTTTTAATACTAATCTCTTCTTTGTCTATAGAAAAAATTTTTTTTGAATTGTCAAGTATTATTTCAACTGAAGCTTCTTTACTCGGCGGAATGTTTTTAGTTCCAAAGAAGATTAAATTTTCTGCTTTTGCTGCTCTTAATGACTTAATACTTAACCTTCCCAACACAAAACATATAGCATCTGAAATGTTACTTTTTCCACTTCCATTTGGACCTAAAATTACATTTATTCCTGGAGAAAAAGGAATTTCTGTTTTTTTTGGAAAACTCTTAAACCCGTGTACTATTAGTTTTTTTATATACATAAAAGAAAAAAATTAAATAAGTTTTTAAAGATTAACTCACTAACGGGTTCTAACAATGACTTAATTAAAAAAGTTTTTTTTGATAAGAGTCGTGATTTGCTTTTTTCCAGGTTTTCCATGATTTCCTAAACAAGCCAGTATTACTGAATTTTTTAATATTTTTATTAAGAAACTTTCTCGTTATTGGATCTGAACTATAACCAGAACCGATATCTTCGCCAAAATTTTTCCTTATTTTTTCCATTTCTCTTTCTCTAGCTGTTTTAGCTAAAATTGAAGCGGCTGAAACAACAACATGGTTTCTATCTGCTTTATGCTCACAAATTATTTCAAGGTTTGATAGATCTTCAATTTTTGTTTTAAGAAAATCTTTCCATTTATTAATTGAGTTTGAAGGGCAATCTAAAATTACTTTAATTCTCTTTCCTTTAACATCTTTAAGAGAATTTATTTTGTTGATTATTTCTGCAGAAGCTATTGCTTCAAGATTGTTAATGTTGGCTTTTTTATTTAAGTGATCATCAATTTCTTCTGGAGACAAAAAAACAATATGATAAGATATTGCTTTTTCCTTAATTTTTATCTCTAAAAATTCTCTTCTTTTTTGAGTTAGTTGTTTGCTATCTTTAACACCTATTTTTCTAAATTCTTCTTTTGTTTTTTCATCTACAAGACAACCAGCGAGAACCATTGGACCTATAACAGGACCTCTTCCTGCATCATCTATACCAAGGAAAAGAATTTCGTTTTTATTTTGCTTTTCTGTTTTTTCTGACATTTTTTAATAAACGCCCACGCCAGGATTCGAACCTGGGAGCCCGTAAGGGCGCGGATTAGCAATCCGCTGCAATACCGCTATGCGACGTGGGCTTAAAAATAACAAACACTAAAGAGTTTTAAATTTTTTGTATTGCTTTTTTTATTTTTTCGAAAACCACTCTTTCACTTTCGTTTCCATCAATTAAAATAATGTTCTCGTCTGGAAAAAGTTCATTAAGAGATAAGTAGTTTCTTCTTACAACCTCAAGAAAATTTTTTTGTTCAAATTTACTCTCTTTTTTTCTAGAATAATCATAGCTTACTCTCTTTAGAGCTGTCTCAACATTTACATCAAAAACAAAAACAAGATCAGGAACTGGCATAAATCTATGCATATCTAAAAGCCTTTCTAAAGAAAATCCTTGCGCTGATTGATAGCAAATTGTAGAATACTTATATCTATCACATAACACAATATGTCCCCTATTTAAAGAAGGAATAATTACTTCTTTAAAATGCTCTTTCCTATCCTCTACAAATAAATAAACCAATTGATCTTTTTTTTCATTTGGCATTTCATTTGTTTTAAGAATCTCCCTTATCTCTCTTCTTCTATATGGTTCTCTTGTAACAACAATATGGTTGTATTTGTCTTGATGAAAAAAGAAATCTGCAAGATTTATTATTTGTGTTGATTTTCCACACCCATCTATTCCCTCTAAAACTATAAACATGAATATTTAATTTAAGAATGGTTTAAAATTTTTTTATAGCGGAGGCGGGATTTGAACCACGCGATCTCCGGGTTATGGGCCCGGCGAGGACTCCAAGCTCCTCCACTCCGCTAATTAGAAGAGAAATATTAACACTTATAAATCTAACTATTTAAAATCTAAAATGGAAATTTATCAGCCTTCTGAAGATTCTTTTTTAATGTATAGAACAATAAAAGAAGAACTTAAAAATATCAGAACAAAAGATATAAAATTTTTAGAAATAGGTGTTGGCTCTGGGATAAATCTATTTGCTGCATTAAATTCTGGCATTAAAAAAGAAAATATAATTGGAACAGATATAAATGAAAAGGCTGTAAATTTATGTAAAGGCATGGGTTTTAACTGCATAAAATCAGATCTTTTCAAGAAAGTGAAAGGAAAATTTGATCTGATTGTTTTTAATCCTCCTTATTTGCCTTTAGATAAAAGAGAGCCTTTAGAATCAAGAATTTCAACTAGTGCTGGACTTAAAGGAAATGAGATCATTATTAAGTTCTTAAACCAAGCAAAAAAGCATCTTAAAAAAAATGGAAAAATTTTCTTAATTGTAAGTAGCTTATCTAAAAAAATTGATTTTGAAAAATTAGGTTATTTAAAAAGAATCTTGAACTCTGAAAAATTCTTTTTTGAAGAAATTTTTGTTTTAGAATTAAAATTAAAGAACAACAACACGATCTCTTCCTGATTTTTTTGCTTTATACAAAGCAGAGTCAGCTCTTTTTTTAAAAGAAGTTTTTGTATCTTTGTCTCTATACTCAGTCAATCCACCAGAAAATGTAATTTTATATTTTTTTAAAAAAGAATCATTTTTTATGGAATTTTGAACTCTTTTTATTATTTTATTGGCGTTTCTTTTAGAAGTATTAGGTAATAAAATAAAAAACTCTTCCCCCCCAAATCTTGATATAACATCTGTTTTTCTAAAATTTTTTTCAAGGATTCTAGCAAATTTGTAAAGGATTTTATCTCCAATTAAGTGTCCGTAAGAATCATTAATTTTTTTAAAATAATCTATATCAATAACAAATATACAAAGTTTTCCTTTTTTTCTTCTAGCTTTTTCCAACTCAATTGAAAGAACATCATTAAAAAATTTAGAATTGTAAACTTTTGTTTTGTGATCTTTTACAGCGAGTTCATAAAGTTTAGAAATAAAATTTTCTTGTTTTTTGTTTAATGTACCAAATATTTCTTTTATTTTTTCTTTTGATTTTTCATCTAAATCAATTTCAAACATCTTTTATTAAGAAATTTTGTTTATAAAAATTTTTTTAAAAGGTCTAATTATTGGTCTTGTAATTTTATAAGAAGATTTATAAAACATTCTATCTTTTAATTTTCATGTCTCTATTAATTCAAAATTTTCTAAGTGGTCCATACAACATGAATGATTTTTTTTTAAAGAGTATGATTCCTAATTTTATTATAACTTTTATTTTTCTTTTTATTTTACTTCTTTTAATTTTTTATGTTTACTTTTCTTTGGCGTGGTATACAATTGCAAAAAAAGTCAAACATAAGAGGCCATGGCTAGCTTGGATCCCTTTTGCAAACATAGCTATGTGGTTTCAAATGGGCGGCTTTCATTGGGCATTGGTTTTTCTTTTAATAATTCCATTTGTTGGATCTTTGGTTGTAATGATTTTACTTATTATCTCGAATTGGCGTGTTTTTGAAAAATTAAGATACCCTGGCTGGCTTTCTTTATCGCCGGTCCTTGGTTTGATTTTTCCTGGACTTGGAATTATTGCTTATGGTATTGTTATAGGAATTGTTGCTTGGAGAAAAAACAGATAAAAACCTCTAAATTCCAAAATCCTTTTTTATTTCGCTAGATTTTCTATAGTTTATGTGATAATTGTTTAAAATTTTCAAAATCCTTTCTCTTTCTTCTTGTTTTCCTAGACCGTCCCAATCTAAAACAGCAATATCAACTAACTCTTCTGTTTTGTTTAAAGCTTCTTCAATAATTTCGCTTGTTAGAGGTAGTGCATATTTAGGAATAACATGAGAGATTGCGATATTTGTTTTTAGTTGAATCTTATTGAAATTAGGGCAATAATGTGGACCACCAATTGCAATTGCAACTTCGTTATTTTCATCTTTTCGAAACGTTTTTATTGATTCTGCCAATGCTCTTGCAACAACAAAACCTGCCCTCCTATCACTCCATTCAAAGTCTGTTGAACCAATTTCAAGAAATAAACATGGTTTATTTATAAGCGGTCCGTGGTGTGTTGCTTCCATTGTTAGTTTGTAATCTTTTAAAGAGTATCTCTCAATGTTTTCATAGAGTTTTTCAAATAAATATTTCATAAATAAACCAGAACTTTTACAGACTTTTCCCGAAATACCTCCATATTGGGCTACCCTCCAATTACCAGCTGCATGAACTGCGATTGTTTTTTCTTTACTTTCTGAAACATGTTTTGAAGCGAAAACAATAAAATCAAAATCATTTATTCTTTCAAGATCTAAATTTTCTGTGTAAATTATTTCTTTATCACAAATATAAAGATTAAAATTTCCGAACTGTGTAAGATTTGTTGTTATGTTCATTCCTGCTTTATCTTTATTGCTAGCCACAATTAGAAATTTTTTGTACATTAGAAAAATAAAATATCTTTATATAAAAAGATTATTTTTTAAGAGAATAATCTTTATAAGTTTTTATAGAAAATTAATTTTATGAGTTTTATTGATTTAATTATAGATGATTTTAGTAATTTAGATTCTTATCTTAACATAATAAAAGAGGTTGTTTGGTCTCATGAAGCATATACTCAAAAAAGTTGTGTTTTTTCTAAAAGAAAAGCTTATCTTGCTGTTTTAGCTGTAGATGAATTAAAATTACAAGGATTAGAAATTTTAATTACAGAAGAAGATAAAAAGTATGTTGATTATGTTGATCAAAAAGTAAGAGCTTGCCTTTAAAAATATCTAAAAAAAATAGAAAATAAAAAATAAAGAAGTTAAAAAAGAAGTGCTTTGCCTAAGGCACCTTATAATGCTATCTTTTCGTTTTAAAATTATAAAGTAAAAATTATAAACATAAAACATTTTTATAATTTTATAAATGCGTTTTATAAAATGAAAGAATTAATAAAGGTCTTTATTGGAATTATCTTTTTATTTTTTGGCTTTTATATAGGGAATTTTTTGGCAAAGATCACAAAAGAAGAGTTGGAAGCTGGCCAGTTTTGGTTTAAACTTTTAATAATTATAAGCCTAATTGGAGCTTTAATTTCAATGATTTTGAAAAACGATGTTCTCTTTTTTAGCTTTTTGTTTATTGCAATTGTTACAAGCAGAAGTCTTAAAAAGAAAAAAGTTGAGAAAAAATAATGCTTTATTTGATTGGTTTAGGACTTAATGATGAATCTTTTAGTAAAGAAGCAGAAAAAATTATATTAAAAACAAAAAAAGTTTTTATAGAAAATTACACGATAAAATTTCCTTATCAAATTAACAAACTAGAAAAAAAATTTAATAAAAAAATTTTGATAGCGGATAGAGAATTTATAGAAAGTTTAAAGATTTTAAAAGAGGCAGAAAAAGAAAATGTTGTTTTATTGGTTTATGGTTCTCCTTTTTTCGCAACCACACACATCTCTTTGATTAATGAAGCAAAAAAAGCAGGAATAAAAACAAAGGTCTTGCATAATTCCTCTGTTTTTGATGCTCTCGGAAATACTGGCCTTCAACTTTATAAATTTGGAAAAATAACATCAATTCCAAAATGGACAAAAAATTTCAAACCTACAAGCTTTATTGATATTATTAAAGAAAATTTGTCCATTAATGCACATACTTTAATTCTTGTTGATGTTGGTTTGAATTTTAAAGATGCTATCTATGAACTAGAAGAATCAGCTAAAGAAAAAAAGCTAGAAATCAAAGATATTGTTGTCTGCTCTGCAATAGGAACAAAAAATGAAAAAATTCTCTATTCAAATATCAAAAGTCTAAAAAATAAAAAAATTAAAGAGCCTTTTTGTTTTATAATTCCTACAAAATTACATTTTGTAGAGGAAGAAAATTTAAAAAATTTTAAATTCTAGGTTAATAATTTGTTTTTTATTTAAAAAAGATAAATTTTAAAACATAATAAGATATAAAATTTTCATGTATAATCATAAAGAAGTAGAAGAAAGAGTTCTTAATTTTTGGAAAAAAAAGAAGATATATGAAAAAGTTAAGAAAAAAAATAAAGGAAAGAAAAAATTTTATTTTGCTGATGGACCACCATACGCTACCGGCAACATACATATGGGAACTGCGTTAAATAAAATATTAAAAGATGTTGCTATGCGTTATAAAAGAACTTCTGGTTTTGATGTTTTTGACAGGCCAGGATATGACACTCATGGCTTACCTATAGAGAATAGTGTTGAAAAAAAATTAGGTTTTACAAAAAAAGAAGATATAGAAAAGTTTGGTATTAAAAAATTTGTTAATGAATGCAAGAAATATGCAACCAGGTACATAGGTGTTATGAATAAAGAATTCGAAAATTTAGGTGTTTGGATGGATTTTAAAAATCCTTATTTAACCTTAGAAAAACATTATATAGAGTCTATATGGGACACATTTAAAGATGCAGACAGAAAAAAACTTCTTTATTTAGGAGTGTATCCTGTTCATGTTTGTACACATTGTGAAACAGCTGTAGCATATAATGAAATAGAGTACATAAAACAAGATGATCCTTCTATTTATGTTAAATTTAAAATTAAAGGTTCAAATAATAAGTATTTAATAATATGGACTACAACACCTTGGACTTTGCCAAGTAATACAGGTATTATGGCCCATCCTCATTTTGATTATGTTAAATTAGCTGTTAATAACGAAATTTGGATTTTAGCAAAAGCTAGACTAGATGACCTTTTTAAAAAAATTAATTTAAATTACAAATTAATAAGAGAGTTTAAAGGAAAAGAACTTGAAGGAATAAATTATGAAAACCCTTTAAGTAGGTATTTAAACCTTCCAGAATTAAAAAATGCTTATCGTGTTGTTTTAAATGAAAGATATGTAAATCTTGAAGAAGGAACCGGCCTTGTCCATACTGCTCCTGGTTGTGGAAAAGAAGATCATGAAGTAGGAAAAATAAATAATTTACCAATTTTAAGCATTATTTCTATATCAGGGCTGTTTGAAAAAGAAGCTGGTAAATATGCTGGAAAAAAAGCAAGAGTTGTTGATTCTGAAATTATAGAAGATTTAAAAAAAGAAGGTGCTTTAGTTCATTATTCTTCATACAATCATGACTATCCTATATGTTGGAGATGTAAAAGTCCTTTAATAATGATTTCTATACCTCAATGGTTTTTCTCAATAGAAAAGATTAAAGAAAGTTTACTTAAACATAACGAAGAGGTAAACTGGGTTCCTGGTTACATGAAACAAAGAATGAAAGCTTGGCTTGAAGGAATTTCAGACTGGCCTATATCAAGAAATAGGTATTGGGGAGCTCCACTTCCAATTTGGGTTTGTGAAAAATGCAATAAAAAAGAAGTTATAGGATCTATAAAAGAATTGGAAAAAAAGTCTAAAGTAAAAATTACCGAGGTTCACAAGCCTGAAATAGACAAAGTTAAATTGAAATGTTCTTGTGGTGGAATCATGAAAAGAGTTCCAGAGGTTCTTGATGTATGGTTTGATTCAGGAGTTTCTAGTTGGGCTGCTCTTGGCTATCCTAAAAATAAAAAATTATTCAAAAAATTTTGGCCAGCAGACCTAAATATAGAAGGAAGAGATCAGTTTAGAGGTTGGTGGAATTCTCAACTTATCTTATCAAAAATAAAGTTTAATAAAAAACCCTATTTAAATATTGTAGTTCACGGAATGGTTCTAGCTTTAGGAAAAATCAAGATGTCTAAATCTTTAGGAAATTTTGTTTCTCCTTCTGAAATAATTGAAAAATACGGAAGAGATGTTTTAAGGTATTATTTTGCAAAAACCTCGAAAGGAGAAGATTTTAGTGTGTTTGATGAAAATGAATTCAAAAAATCAATCTATAATGTCTTTAGAGTTTTGGTAAATGTTAATAACTATGTAAATCAGCTTTATAAATTAAAAAATAAAACAGCAAAAAAAGTTAGAAAAAATGAAATAGAAGATTTATGGATATTATCGAAATTTAATACTTTTTTAGAAGATGTTAAGGGTGATTTTGATAGGTTTGTTTTTCATGAGGCTATTCAGAAAATAGAAAAATTTTTGATAGAGGATTTGAGTAAGACGTATATTAAAATAATAAGAGAAAGAGAAGAAGAGGTTTTTGATATTTTAAATAAAATAAGAAAAGATCTTCTAGTTGTTCTCTCACCAATAATTCCTTTCTTAACAGAAGAAATGTGGCAGGATTTAAAGAAAAAGAAAATTGTTAAAGAAGAAAGCGTTCACCTATCTTATTGGCCTAAATCAGACAAAAAGAAAATAAACAAAAAGCTAGAAAAAGAATTCGAAGAAATTTTAAAGATTATAGAAGCAGGGCTAGCAGAAAGAGATAAAATAAAAATTGGCTTAAGATGGCCTTTGCTTTCTGTAGAAATAATCTATAAAAAGAAATTTTCAAAAAAATTCGAGGAAATTTTAATGAGGCAGTTAAATGTGAAGAATGTTGTTTTTCATATTGGTGACTCTCTAAAAGTAAACTATGACATAAAAATAACAAAAGATCTTGAAGCAGAGGGTTATGCAAGAGAAATCTCTAGAAATATACAAGAATTCAGAAAAAAACTTGGATTAGAGAAAAGCAACAAGATTGAAACATACATAATAGCGGATGAAGATTTTATAAAATTACTTAAAATGAAAGAAAATTTTATAAAAGAAAGGACAAATTCTCTGAAATTAGAATTTTTAAATGAAGACAAAGAAACATTTAAAAATAAAGTTGATTTTAAAATTAAAGAAAAAAGAGGTAAAATTGCTATAATAATAAAATAACGCTTTGAAATAGTACTTTAAAGCGTTACTATTTCAATATAACAATATTTAAAAATAAAAAAGTAAAAATAAAAATAGAAGCATAAAGTTATTAAAATGATAGTTAAAGAAGAATTTTTAAGCAGGCTAAGGAAAATCTTTGATCTTAATCTTTATGAGGTAAAGGTTTGGACAGCTCTTCTATCAAGGGGTACTAGCACTGCAGGAGAACTAAGCACTATTTCTGATGTACCAAGATCAAGAACTTATGACATTCTTGAAAGCCTAGAGAAGAAAGGTTTTATTGTAATGAAACTAGGAAAGCCAATAAAGTTTATAGCTTTAAAGCCAGAAGAAGTAATTGAAAGGGTAAAGAAGAACCTTATTATAGAAGCAAAGGAAAGATCAAAAAGACTTGAATCTTTAAAAGATGATGAAATTCTAAAAGAACTTAATTCTTTATTCACAAAAGGCGTTAAATTTGTAGAGCCAAGCGATCTTTCTGGAAGCATAAAAGGAAGGCAAAATATTTACAATCATATAGATATGCTTATAAGAGATGCTGAAAAAACAGTTACTATTGTTACAACAGCAGAAGGATTAAACAGAAAATTTGAGGTTTTAATGCCTAGTCTTGAAAAATGTAAAAAAAGAGGTGTAAAGGTTAGAATTGCTGCTCCCATAAATAATAATAACATAAAAGTTGCTAGAGAGCTTAAAAAAGTAGCTGAAATTAGAAGTGTTGAAAAATTAAGGGCGAGATTTGTTATTGTTGATTCAAATCAAGTAATGTTTATGCTTCTTGATGATGAAAAATTCCATCCAAATTATGATGTTGGTGTTTGGATAAATACAGAGTTTTTTGCACAAGCTCTTGAACAGTTGTTTGAGCTTGCGTGGAAAGATATGAAACCTGTCAAATAAAAAAGTATTAATTTAATTTAGGTTTGAATCTTGATAATTAAAGCTTGAGAGTTACATACTTCTTTTATAATTTTCTTTTATAATATAACTCTTAGAATATAACTTCTTTATAGCAAACGTGTTAAAAAAATATTTAAAAAATCAGAATAAACAGAAAAAAATAAGAGAATCATCTGGTTTTTAAAATACTACTTTTAGCTAAAAATAAATTTTCTAAATAAATTAAATTAAAAAAATAAAAAATAAAAAAAATTTACTGGTTTAGAATTGCAAATAATGCGCTTAGGGCTGTTGTTATAATGACAACCCACCCAGCAATTCCGGCAAGAACTCTACCGCCAAGCCAACTAGGTAATGTAAGTGTTCCACCTACCATTGCAAAACCTACTGCTAGTGAAACAATTACTCCTGTTAGCCAAGCAACAAAGTTCAAAACTCTTGAACCTTGCTTTGCCATATTAACCTCCTTTTATTAACATTTATTTAATATTTAGAGTAAAAAACCATTTAAATATGTTTTGGTTTTTTTGGATTAATTGTTTATATATGTTGTATAAAAATTTTCTTATTTTGGATCTAAGTCTATTCAGAACAAGTTAAATAGACTCTTTTTTAATTTTTTTACATTTCTTCTATTGTTTCTATACCCAACAACATTAAAGAATTTTTTAAGACATAACTAAATGCTTCAACAAGAGCAAGTCTAAAATCTTCTTCATGAGAACCTATAACCTGACAATTTTGATAAAATTCATTAAATGCTTTTGCAATTTCAAAAGAGTACGAGGCTATAATAGAAGAATCTAAAGAAGAATAAGCTTTATTTACAACATCTTGAAAATTTGACATTAACAAAACTAGGTTTGTTTCGTAATTGTTTAGTTCTTTCAAATTTAAATTTTCTATATTTATGTTTTTTCTTTTTTTATAAAATTCTTTGGCTTTTCTTAAAATGCTTCTCGCTCTTGCATAACTATAAAGCAAGTAAGGTCCTGTGTTTCCTTCAAATTTTATTTCATTATCAAGATTAAAGTTTATTGATTTATCTGGAGAAACTTTTAATATTCTATATTTTATTGCTGCAATTGCAATTTTTTTTGGATCTCCTTTTGTTTTTCTTTTTTTTATTTCAAGTTTTGCTTTTTTTGTTGCTTCTTCTAAAAAGTCCTCTAAAAGAACAACCTCTCCTTTTCTAGTAGACATTTTCTTTAATTTTCCTTTTGAACTTAAAAGAACGTAAGAATAATGTATAACTTCTGGAGCTTCATAGTTTAAGGTTTTTAAAGCGTCTTTTATCTGCAAAAAATAAAGCTTTTGATCTTCTCCAAGGACAACAATATTTTTGTCTGCATTTTTAAGTTTGAAGATAGTATAAGCTATATCTCTTAAAGGATATAAACCTGTTCCATCTGATCTTGTTAAAACTAAAAAAGGTGTTTTCATTTTTGATTTTATCTCTTGATTTTCTGACTGATCAAGATAAAGTCTTCCAAATTTATCTTTCTTAAGTTTGCCTGTTTTTTCTAATTCAGAAATTATTTTTTTAGATTCTTCTAAAAAAGAAGATTCGTAATCAAAAAAATCATATTTAATACCTATTTTTTCAAGGATTTTTTTCTGACCTTCAATGCATGTTTTAGTTATTTTATTAAATTTCCTTTTTGCTTCTTTATCTCCCTGCTCAAATCTCTGAAGCCATAAAAAAACATCTTTTTCTATTTTTTTAGATTTTTTTAGTTTGTTGTAAATTTTGGTGTAATTTTCTATCATTTTTTTAAAACTTTGATTCTCTGCTCCAGCAACAACTAGCAAAGCAACTTGTTTTGAAACGTCATTCACATAATAATGAACCTCAACATTGTAACCTAAAAATCTAAAAATTCTAACTATGCTATCACCAATAATTGCATTTCTTGCTCTTCCTACATGGGGAGATGAATTAGGATTTAATGAAGTATGTTCTATTAAAACTTTTTTCCCTTTTCCTAGGTCTGTTTCACCAAAATTTTCTTTTTTTATTAAAATTTCTTTTATAGTCTTTAAGGCTATTAAGTTTCTATCTAAAAAAAAATTAATGTATGGTCCTTTTGTTTGTATATCCTTAAAACCAAAATCTTCTGCATTTCCAATTTTTTCTCTTAATTTTATTGCTATACTACTTGGATTTTCTTTAAGTTTTTCTTCTAAAAAAAAACAAGGAAAAGCATAATCACCAAAAGATTTGTTTTTAGGAATTTCTATTTTCATTAAAATATCTTTTTCATCAACTTTGATATTTTCTTCGTCTAGTGCTTTTTTTATTGCTTTAACAACAAAATCCTTCATAATTTTTAAAATTAGGTAACATTAATAAACTTGTTGATTATAAAAAACAAACTTTTTTAAGATTAGTTTAATTGAGAGTTTAATAGCGGGAGTGCCGGAGCGGTCAAACGGGCAGGACTTAAGATCCTGTGGCTTAGTGCCTGCGAAGGTTCGAATCCTTCCTCCCGCATTTGTTGTAAATTTTCCTTTAATTTAATAATTAAAATTGATTCGGGCCTGAGTAGAAGGTTCGAATCCTTCCTCCCGCATTTGTTTCTAGATTCGCGATTAATGGATTTTAATTAAGAATTAATTAAGAATTCTAATAGAATTTTATTATATCACTATATAATTACTATTTTATGTAATTATTATATAGTCACTACAAAATAGAAATATTTATAAATAAAAATTTTATAAAAAAAACATGAATATAAGGAATTTTAAAGGAAAATTTAGAAAGGCTTTAGGTGTAGCTGCAATTTCTTTAGCACTTAATTCTCCTCTTTACTCACAACAAAAAAATGAAGAAGTAAAAACAGATAGAAGAGAAAACACTGTTTATGTTGATGAAAGTTGTACAAAAAACTCTAGTTTAACATTTAGTAATAATTTTTCGACTGCTGGAGATGGAATTTTTTTAAAGGGCTTTGTTTCTGAAATAGAGCTTGAAAGGAAATCAAGAATTGAGTTAGATGATTATTTTTGCCTTAGAGCTAAAGAAGGGCCAGTAATGTATGGGTTTTTAGACATAAAAAAGGGTTTAGAAAATGTTATTAGTTATTTAAAAAAAGAAAAAAGTTTAAACAAAAGAGATAATTATTTTTTAGATTATTTAACAAGGCTATCTAAAACCAGTGAAGGAAATGATTCTTTATCTCTTTACTTATTGAACAAAGCAGTTAATGATAATGTTATAGATTCAGAAAAAGATTCTTTGTTTGATAGAGAAACGGCAAAGATTGTTCCTGGAATGTATATGATAATTGCAAGAAGTTCTTCAACAAAGGGACTTCAAGAGAATAGTGTTCCTATTATTTTAAGAATATCTCCTAATGAATTTGGTGTAAAAGAAGAAATAGAGAGTGAATGGCAAAAGAAAAAAATAACTAGAAGAGATGTTAAAAGAGTTGGTTTTGGTTTAGACGGGTTTTTAGGAGAAGAGGGTTTTGTTGGAGCTAATTTTTTATTTGGATATCATCCTATAAAATTTTCTTTTAGTTACTCTAAAAGGGATGATAAGTTAGTTGACAGCTTATATGTTCCTTTATCAGCTGGTAGAGTTGGTATTGGAAAAAGAGAAGAAATTGAATTTAGTGGAGTTGGTGCTGGTTTAGAATTTTCTCCTTTAGATTATTTTTTTGTTGGAGCTGGATTAAATAATTGGAATTTTACAGAGAATGTTGAAGAAGGAATTTTTCAGAATGGAAAACCAGTTAAGCTATCTCAAAATTCAAAATCAAGAAGAAAACTTTCTCAAAGATTTTATGCAGGAATTGGAATTCCTATAAACTCTTTTGTGATAAGGTCTTTTGTTGGTTACGATAATATTTCCAGATGGTATGCTGGACTCGGCTTTTATTTAAAATTAAAATAAAAATCAAGTAAAATGAAAAAAAATTTTCAGTTATTTTTGCTTTTAGGTATTGTAATTTTTTTAGTTTCTAGTATAAACGCTGTAGTTGTTTATGGAGAATGGCAAAACGGGAAAGATGAAATTGAAATTCCTTTTGGAGAAGATTTGATTTTTAATTCGGATTTTTTTAGTATGACTCCTCCAATGACAATAAATATTAAACTTTACAATTCTGAATTAAATGAGATTCATTCTTTTGAAAAAAATAAAGTTGTTAGTACAAATAGTTTTTCAAAAAGCTATTCTATAGGACCTGAAATTTATAAAAAAAGTGGTGACTTTGAAGTTATTTTGCAAGCATCAGACAATTTTCCAAGTTCTGACAATCATGTTTTAAAATTAAAAGTAAAACAAGAACAAAAAAACAATCCCCCAATTGCATACAACATAAACATAACAACAGAAGAGAATAAGCCAGTAACTTTCAATTTAAATGCAACTGATCCTGAAAATGATCCTTTAACTTTTATAATTGTAAGCAATCCATCAAATGGCTCAATTTCCAATTTTAATTCTTCTACAGGAGAAATTACTTACACACCAAATCCAAGTTTTTTTGGAACAGATAGCTTTAGTTTTAAGGCTAATGATGGAAAATTAGATAGCAACATTGCAATTGTAACAATAACAGTAAATCCTATACCAAAAAACAAACCACCTGTAATAAAATCTCAGCCTGTGACAGAAGTTAATGAAAATTCTCAGTATAGTTATCAAGTTATTGCAGAAGATGAAGATGGAGATTCTTTAACCTACTCTTTAGAAGCTCCTTCTTGGCTTTCAATAAGTTCTACTGGTTTAATTTCAGGAATAGCTCCAGAAGTTTCAGAGGATGTTGTTTTTGATGTAATTTTAAGAGTTAGTGATGGAAAAGATTTTTCTGAGCAGAAGTATCAGTTGAAGGTTGTTAATGTAAACAAACCACCTGTGATAAAATCTCAGCCTGTGACAGAAGTTAATGAAAATTCTCAGTATAGTTATCAAGTTATTGCAGAAGATGAAGATGGAGATTCTTTAACCTACTCTTTAGAAGCTCCTTCTTGGCTTTCAATAAGTTCTACTGGTTTAATTTCAGGAATAGCTCCAGAAGTTTCAGAGGATGTTGTTTTTGATGTAATTTTAAGAGTTAGTGATGGAAAAGATTTTTCTGAGCAGAAGTATCAGTTGAAGGTTGTTAATGTAGAGAAAAAAGAAGAAAAGAGAGAAAGAAAAACAGGTGGGGCTTCTGGAGTTAGACTAATAAAACCAAACCCCCTTGATGAACAAAAATACTTTAGCCAGTTCTTTCCAAAATTGTCAGTGAGAGAAGAACCACAAACTATTGAAGAAAAATCATTATTACCTACTTTGTTATTTTGGTTTTCAATTGTTGGAATAATAATACTTATCTCAATAGTTTTATTCTTTATAAAAAAAGATAACTTTTAATTTTTATTAAAGTTTTTTAATTATTGTTATTTTATTTTTCTTATGAATAAAAGAAAAGAAACTCTTATTTTAATTTTTTCGATTTTTCTTTTATTTTCCTTAAATTATAAAACTCTTGACGGTTTATTAATAAAATTTTTAGATGAAAAAGAGTATTTTTATGTTGAAAGAGTTATTGATGGAGATACTGTATCTGGAAACAACAAAACAATTAGGCTTTTAGGAATTAATGCTCCTGAAAAAAATGAACCTTATTATGAAGAAGCAAAAAAATTTCTAGAAAAAGAAGTTTTAAACAAAACAGTTTCTTTAAAATTTGAAAAAGAAAAAAAAGATAAATATGGAAGAACATTGGCTTATTTATTTTTAAATGAAGAAAATATAAATTTGAAATCTATAGAAAATGGATTTTCAAATTATTATTTTCCTTCTGGAAGATCAAAAGAGTACAACAATTTTAAAAAGTCTTGGCTGTCTTGTTTAGAAAAAAACATAAATTTATGTGAAAGATCAGATGATGTATGTGCTTATTGTATAAAGATTGTCTCTATAAATTCTGAAGAAGATACAATGGGTTTTTACAATTTTTGTGATTTTTCTTGTAATCTTGAGAATTGGACAATAAAAAACGAAGGACGAAAAAGATTTATTTTTCCTAAATTTGTTGTAAATGGAAAAAACTATTTTTATATTTTTAAAGGAAACAATACAAACTCAAAAGAAGTATTATTTTGGCCAGAAAATGATATTTTAGTAAAGGACAGTGATAGTTTGTTTTTAAGAGACAGCTCTGGAAAACTGGTTGATTGGAAAGAAGTTTGATGTTTATTGATTTAAATAAAAATCTTTTTAAATAGTCTAATTCTATAAATAGAATGGCAAAAAAAGATTTTGTGAAGAGAGCTTTTATTGCTGGAGCAGGTATGGCTCTAAAATATAAAGAAAAAAAACCAAATGCATCTGAATCAGAAGTAATGTCTCATGTTACAAAAGAAATGGAAAAAGTAATAAGAGAAATTGAAAAAAGCAATTAATTTCTTTTCAACTTACAATTCAAAATAATAAGTATATGGCAATGAAAGTTTTAGTAGTAGGAGATTTGCATGGAAATAGACCAAATATTTATTTTGATGGTTTTGATGCAATTATTGCGCCAGGAGATTTTTGTTCAGATGCTCCAAGAAAATATGTGATTCTAGCATTAAGAAAGAGATTAGAAAATTCTAATTCTAAAACAAGATGGTATGATATTGTTGGAAAAAGAGAGGCAAGAAAAATGATTAAAAAATCTCTTTCTGATGGAAGAGAAATATTAGAACAACTTAATTCTTTTGGCGTTCCTGTTTATATTGTTCCAGGAAATTGGGATTGGACGAAAATTAATGACCCAGATTGGGATTTTCTGAAACAAGATCATTATAAAACGCTTATAAAGGGTCTTTCAAATATTGTTGATGTTCATCATAAAATAGTGGATATTGGAGATTATCAAATTATAGGACATGGTATTTCTTCAGGTCCTGAATATCCACAATACAAAGAAGATTTGGAAAGACTTAAGCCAAAAGAATTGGCAAAAAGAAAAAGAGAATATGAAAGAGATTCAAAAAAAATTACTTCTCTTTTTGAGAAAGCATCGAAGCCCGTTATTTTCCTATCCCATAATGTGCCATTCAATACAACAATTGATGAAATTACAAATAAAGATTCACCAAGATATGGTTATCATTATGGTTCATTAATTGCCCGTGAAATGATTGATAAATATCATCCGCTAGTTTGCATTGGTGGACATATACACGAACACTTTACAAAATGCAAAGTTGGAAAAACAATAGCGATTAATGCTGGATTTGGTCCTTATGTGAACATTTGGCTAGAATTGTCGGGAAATAAAATAAAGAAATTGAAATTTTATCAAGGAAAGAAGAAATAAATCGCTTGTCAAAAAAGATTTCTTATTAAGCTAAACTAGAGAAGAGATTAAAATTAATCTGAAACAGATAGAATTGCCCCGAAATTTAATAAAATAAAGAAGAGTTTAAAGAACTATCAATCTTAATAATACTCTAAAAAAGACAAATTGTCTTTGTGATAATGGAGAAAAATAAATGTCTCTTACTTAAAATAATCTAACAGAACCATTTTTAGTAAATTTTATATAACCTTATGTTTTTGTTTTTTTGTAGACTAGGTCGGCGGGCTAGCCCTCCGCTAATTGCAAACGGGCTTTATGGCAGACTGCAAGGAAGGGCGTGACAGGATTTTAGGAAAGTCCTTATTCAGACGTTGAGGTTCTGTCCGCTTCGATCTTGCAGATGCGAAACGGGTCAGGCCTTGACCGGAGCAGCCCTAAACATTTGCAAAGATGCTTAGCGGGGTGCAGAACTGAGGAAGAATAAGGGGAAGCTTTTCTGGAATCCTGAAGCAAACTTCCGAGTCTACACTTAAAAATATCTTCTAACTTATTTTGTGTTGTGCATTGGAAGAATATTTATTTTAATTTTATCATTTTTTCCTTACTTAAAATTAAAAAGTATAAATCAATTAAAGTTGATTAGACTAATAAATTTTTAAAAAATAGTTTTTATAGAAGAAAATTAAAAATATGGAAACTAAAATTTTATCAACTAAGGAAATTAAAAAAGCTGCAGAGCTAATAAAGAATGGAGAAGTTGTTGCTTTTCCTACTGAGACCGTTTATGGTTTAGGAGCAAATGCTTTAAATCCAGAAGCAGTAAAAAAAATTTTTAAGGCAAAAGGTAGACCATCTGACAACCCTTTAATTGTTCATATATCAAACTTAAACCAGTTAAAAAAAATAGCTTTTGTAAATAAAAAAGCAAAAAACCTAATAAAAAATTTATGGCCTGGTCCTTTAACAATAATCCTAAAAAAGAAAAAAATTGTTCCGAAAGAAGTGACAGCTAATTTAGAAAGTGTTGCAGTAAGAATGCCAAAAAATAAGATTGCTTTGAAACTTATAGAACTTTCAGGAGTTCCTATTGCTGCTCCCTCTGCAAATATTTCTGGAAAGCCTTCAGGAACTTGTTTCGAAGATGTCTTAGAGGATTTTAATGGAAAAATTTCTGCAATAATAAAATCAAAACATTGTGATTTTGGAATCGAGTCTAGTGTTGTAGATCTCACAGAAAAAAATCCTGTTTTATTAAGACCTGGCGCTCTCTCTTTTGAAAAATTAAAAAAATTTCTTCCAAACTTGGTTCTGCATAAAGGCAAAACCATTGCTGCAAAATCTCCTGGAATGAAGTATAAACATTACTCACCAAAAGCAAAGATAATTCTTTTTGAGGGCTTAGCAAAAAATAAAATTAGAGAGTACAAAAGAAAATTAGAAAAAAGTGAAAAAAAGGTTAAAATCATAAAACCAGCTAATTCAAAAGAATTTTCTAAAAAAATGTTCATGCTTTTTAGAAAGTGCGATAAGAAAAATATTGATTATATTTTAATACCATCTATTGAAGAAAAAGGCATTGGATTAGCAATAATGAATAGAATCAGAAAAGCGTCAACAAAAATTATTAAAAAATAATATTAAAAAAGGTTTATTAAGTATAGATTATTTTTTTAATAATGTTTAAGATTGAAGAAAAAAAAGGGCAATTTTACCTTATTGCTGCTGTTGTTATTTCTTCATTGATAATAGGTATTTCTATTGCTGGAAATACTTCTCTTAAAACAAAAAACACTGATTTTTATGATCTTGCTGAAGAAATAAGAATAGAAAGTAAAAAAACCATTGATGCAGCAACAAGCTCTGGATTTCAATCTAACGAAATAATTCTTTTGATGGAAAATTTTACAAATAATTATATTAAAAAAAGCTTTAATAGAACTGATTTGTATTTCATTTTTGGAGATTCAAACAATATCACACTATCAGGATACCAAAAAGAAGCTAAATTAGTAGAAATAGAATCTGGAAATGAAATAAATACAACTTCTCCTGGAAGATTTTCGATAAGTATAGATCCTCAATTACAAAATTTAAACTTAACAATAGACCAAAAGCCTTTCTCTTTTGAAATAATGCCAGGACAAAATTTTTACTTTGTTTTAATTCAAACTAAAAATAATGAAGAGTATATCGAAATTGGATAAGGACATTTAAAATAATTTTTATAATGCGTACAATTTAAAAATATAAAAACCTTTAAAATAAAATGAGAACAAAAAAAGGAGTAAGTGTTCTTGTAAGTTATGTAATGTTAGTTGTTTTTGTTTTGGTTGCTGCTATAATCTCTTATCAATGGCTTAAAACATATGTTCCTAGAGAAAAAACAGAGTGTGTTGAGGGATTATCTGTTTTTATTAAAGATGCGGTTTTTAACATAACAAACAGAAAACTCTCAATAAACGCCTCAAATAACGGAAGATTTGATGTTGCTGGTTATTTTATTTATGGATCTAATAAAGCTGGAGACGAAAACCCTTCTACTAATTTAGCAGGGTATTTAAATAAAAGTTATGGCGAGAATGTTGGAAATGCTGTTGTCGTTTCTCTAGGTTACAATGACCTTAAAACAGGAAAAGAGTGGAAGGCTGTATTTGATATTCCGTCTTCATTAGGTGAAATAAAAAAAATTAGAATTGTTCCTGTAAGATTTGAAGAAGAAAATAAAAGAATAAAGTTAGTAAGTTGTACTAACGTTGCTATAAAGTCTGATGTAACACAAGTAAGTTAGTTTAGTTCATTAAATTTTAATTTATTAAACCAATGCTAAATACAATCTTTATGTATAAATAATTAAAAGAGAAAATTAATAAATACGTTTAAATTTTAATTAAGATGTTGAAAAAAAACAAAAAAGGTTTATCTCCAGTAATTGCAACTGTTCTTCTTGTAGCAATGGTCTTGGTTATAGCACTAATAATTTTTTTATGGTTCCGTGGGCTTAGTAAAGAAGCAATAACAAAATTTGGAGGAACAAATGTAGAATTAATTTGTCAGGATGTAACTTTTCTATCAAATTATGAAAGTTCATCTGGAATTTTGTCTGTAGTCAATACAGGAGATGTTCCAATTTATAGTTTAAATGTAAAAATAACAAAGCCAGGAAGTTTTGAAACCTTAGAAATAAAAGAAATTTCAACAAACTGGCCGATAAATGGCTTAATGCCAGGAGGAAGTTTTTCTTCTGAGGATTTAAGTTCTAAATTTTCAGAAGCAACATCAATTTCAATAACGCCAATTCTTTTAGGTGAGTCTGCGGGCCAAGAAAAAACACATTCTTGTGATGAAACCTATTCTCAAGAAATAGATATAGTTTAGGTTATATTTAATGCCTTTTAAAGATAAATAATTTTAATGACAATATAAATACTAATTTTTCTATGGTCTAAAAAAATTAATTTAGAAAGTCGCAAAATTTCTTAGAATGGATATTGTAATCTTATATCTTTTTCATGATAATTAATAACTAAGGTGCTTTTTGTTAAACTTTATAAATATAAATAACTATTTATAAAAATGATAAAAAGAGATGATAAAAGAGGTATTTCTCCTGTTGTTGGGGCTGTTTTAATTGTAGCTTTAACTGTTTTTATTGCTGCTATGGTTTGGCTAGTTGTTAATAACCTAGTACAAAGCAAAACTAAATCAAGCTCGTGTTTTGAAACTTTTGATAAAGTAAAAATAAATCAGGAATTCACTTGTTACAATTTTGCATCAAATGAGGCCCGTGTATCAATTGAAATTAAGGATATTCAATTAGATGCTGTTTTAGTTAGTATCCTCTCTGAAGGAAATTCTAAAAGTTTTAAAATTTTAAATAAAAGTTCAACAATTCAAGGTGTTGTATCTTATCCTGATAGAAATCAACAAGTTTCTTTGCCTGCAAAAAATGCTGGTAAGACTTATATTGTTAATCTAACTCTTTTTAACCTAAATAATCCAGATTCAATAAGTTTAGCTCCTATTATAGGTGAAAACCAGTGTGACTTTTCAGATTCATTAGAGCAGATACCTCCATGCGTAAGCTGAGTAAAATGTCTTAAGTTCATATAAAAACTAGCAAATAGAAAAAAAAGAGGAAAATGCATTTAAAAAAATGAAAATAAAAAAGAAGTATAAAGGTCTTGGGATTAAAAAGAATAAAAAAGCACAGGTTTGGGTTGAGACAATGGTTTATACATTGATAGCTCTAACTCTAATAGGAATTGTGCTTGCGTTTGTAAAACCAAAAATTGAAGAATCACAAGATAGATCAATTATTGAACAATCTATAGGAATTCTCGAGGATTTTGATAGTTTAGTTAATAGTATTGGAACTGTAGGAAATCAAAGAGTTTTCACAATTTCAATAAGAAAAGGAAGCTTTATTGTAGATTCATTAAATGATGTATTATCATTTAAGGTAGATAGTAAAAACAAGTACAGCGAAATTGGAGAAGAGATTTCTGTTGGAAATATAATGGTTCAAACATTACAAAAAGGAAAAAATTACGAGGTTATTTTAGCAAGAAATTTTTCTTCGCAATATAATGTTACTTTTAATGGCTTGGAACAGGTTAGAGAAATGACTCCTGCCTCAGTGCCTTATAGAATTTTAGTGAAAAATACAGGAACTGATAATCAAGGAAAAATAATAATAGACATAAAAATTATAAGTTAAAAATTTTAAAATGGTTTATAAAACAGCCGACTTAAAAAATTTCCCAAGAGTGAAAATAAACTTTTCTCCTCAATTGCCAAAACTACAAAAAGTAAGAGATAAAACAAAAATTGACTTAAGATATGCTGTAATTTCTCCTTTTGCTTTCGTTCATATTTATTGGGATCCTAAAAGTTATGAAGTTGTTTATGAAGTTGAGGAGCCTATACTTAATGAAGAAGAAAAAGCTTACAAAGAACAAGTCTTATCTGCTTTAAAAGATATGATAAATTTTGACATTTTAATTGAAAAAGATACAGAAGTACTTTTAGATTACATTGACAAAAGATTTAAAGTTATTATTTTTGAATTGGGCGTTGATATTTCTTATGAAACATATAAAAAAATATATTATTATTTAGTTAGAGATTTTCTTGGATTTAATGAAATAGATCCTCTTTTAAAAGATTATTTTGTTGAGGATATAGAATGTAATGGTGTTAATTCGCCTATTTATGTAGTTCATAGAATTTTTAGAAACCTTAAAACAAACATAATTTTTAATGATATGGATAGATTGGAAAATTTTGTTGAAAAACTTGCACAAAGAGCAGGAAAGCATATTTCTTATGCAGAACCTATTTTGGATGGAAGCCTTCCAGATGGAAGCAGAGTTAATGCAACATACACAAAAGATGTAACTTCAAAAGGACCAACTTTCACAATAAGAAAATTCACAAAAGTTCCTTGGACTCCAACTCAACTAATATCTTTTAGAACAATGAGCCCAGAAATGCTTGCTTATTTATGGATTTTAGTGCAGTATAAAATGAATATTTTAATTATAGGAGGAACTTCTTCTGGAAAAACGACTTTGTTAAATGCTATAGCATTCTTCATACCTCCTGAAGCAAGAGTTGTCTCGATTGAAGATACAAGAGAGCTTAATTTGCCTCGTGAAAACTGGTTACCTAGTGTTGTTAGAGAAGCAACAGGAATTGGTGGTGTTGGAGAAATAGATCTTTTCACTTTATTAAAAAGCTCTTTTAGACAAAATCCAGATTATGTTATTGTTGGTGAAGTTAGAGGAAAAGAAGCATATGTCTTATTTCAAGGAATGGCTTCTGGACATAGCTCTATAAGTACAATGCATGCAGATTCTGTAGAAACAGTTATAAAAAGACTTGAAACTCCGCCAATAGAATTGCCTCCAACCTTGCTTAATATTCTAGATTGCATATGTGTAATGACTCATGCAATAGCCAATAGACAAGAAACAAGAAAGCTTAGAGAGATTGTAGAGATAGTTAATGTAACCCCAGAAGGAATTGCTGTAACTAACACGCCTTTTATCTGGAATCCTTCTGAAGATCAATTTTATTTTAAAAAGAACAGTAAAATTTTCGAAAAGATATCAAAAAGATTTGGAATTGAAATTGAAGAATTAGAAAGAGAATTCAAGAGAAGGGTTCTTTTGTTGTTTAAGCTCTATGAAAAACAAATTTTTGATTTTCAAAAGTTTCAGGAATTAATAATGCAATACTACAAAAAACCTAAAGAGACTCTTCAAGCTTATGGAATAAATATTTAATAAAATGGCCTTCAAAAAAATACCTGGAGAAAAAACAGAAGAAGACTTAAAAAAAGAGCTTAAAAATATCGGTGAATTAGAAAAAGAAGCTTTAAAAAGAGCAAAGAAAAAAGAAGAGGAGAAAAAAAAGTTAGTAAAAGAGGAAAAAGAAAAAAAACCAAGTATTTTTATTAGGCTTTCTAGCAGGCTTTTTTATAATATTTCTATGAATCAAATTAATAAAGGTAAATTTGCAGATTTAAGAAAAAACCTTGTTGAAGCAAATCTTGATTTTGTTCCAGCAGCATACGTTTCTTTAATTTATTTCTCAACTCTTCTTGCTTTTGTTTTGTCTATTTTTATTATGGTTTTCTTTTTATTTTTTAATTTCAGTATTTCTTATCCTTTCATTACAATGGCAAAAGAGCCTTTATCATTAAGGTTTGTAAAAGTTATATGGATCCCTCTTATTTTTCCTATTGCAACATTTTTATTTGCTTATTTTTATCCTTCAATGGAAAAAAAATCTTTAGAAACAAGAATTAACAGAGAACTTCCTTTTGCTGCAATACATATGGCCGCTATATCTAACTCAATGATAGAGCCAAGTAAAATATTCAACATAATTATTGAAACAAAAGAGTATCCTTATCTAGAAAAAGAATTTATTAAAATATTTAATGACATAAATATTTATGGTTACGATTTAGTTACTGCTTTAAAGAATAGAGCATATAGAAGTCCAAGTAAAAAACTTGCTGAGCTATATAATGGACTTGTAACAACTATAACTTCTGGAGGAAATCTTCCTGCTTTTTTTGATAAGAGAGCGCAAACTCTTCTTTTTGAGTATAGGCTAGAACGTGAAAAACAGTCAAGAGCTGCTGAAACTTTTATGGACATTTACATAAGCGTTGTTATAGCAGCACCTATGATGTTAATGCTTGTTTTGATGATGATGAGAATAAGTGGTTTTGGAATTTCATTAAGTACAGGAATGATAACCTTAATTATGATTTTGGGTGTAGCCCTTGTAAATATTTTATTTTTATCATTCATACACTTAAAACAACCAGAGGTTTAAAATGACGAAAAAACTAGCAACAATAGGAATAATTTCAGGCATTGTAATTGTTTTAATTTCTCTTTTATTTATAAAAACAAACTTTTTTTTCTTTATTTTTGGAATTGGAATTGCAATAGCTGTTTTGCCATACATAATTAGTGTTGTTTATGAAACAAAAGTTGAAGCTGAAAAAGAAGAGATGTTTTTAGAATTTGCTCGAAATCTTGTTGAGAGTGTTAAAACAGGAACACCTATAAATAAAAGTATAATTAATGTTAAAAACAAAAATTATGGTGTCTTAACTCCACACATTCAAAAACTTGCTAATCAAATTGCTTTAGGAATTCCTCTTAACAAAGCACTAGAAACTTTTGCTCATGATGTTGGTAATAAAACAATTTCAAGATCTATAACTTTGATAGGCCAGGCTGAAAGAAGTGGTGGTGAAATTGGAGGTATACTTGAGTCAGTAACAGAAGCTGTAACAATAACAGACAAACTAAAAAAAGAAAGAAAAGCTGCAATATCTTCAATTGTTGCTGAGGGCTATATAATTTTCTTGGTTTTTATAGCAATAATTCTTGTTCTTCAGTTTCAAATTATTCCTCTTTTGGGAAATATAGGCTCTTCAACACAAGGTCTTTCTATAGCTGGTTTTGGATTAGGTGGTGGAAAAGCAATAGATCCCAAAGACATATCAAATTCTTTTCTTTATTTACTTCTTGTACAAGGATTTTTTAGTGGATTAGCTATAGGAAAACTTTCAGAAGGAACTATAAAACCTGGAATAAAACACTCTTTCTTATTGATGATAATTGCATTCTTAATAGCAGCTGGAGCTAATGCTTTTTTCGGCTAAAAAATGAAAGGAAAAAAAGGAACTCATGTTGAAGTTGTCTTATCTTTTGTTTTATTTGTCGGTGCTATTTTTTTTATTTTTTTAGCTTTTGAAAAAGATATTTTTGTAAGGCAAACACCCAGCTCTTTTATTTCTTTTAAAGAAAATCTAAAAAAAGAGATAAGTGAAAATCTAACCTCTATAACAATAAATGTTCCAACACAATCTTCTCAGAGCTGTATTATTTTATCAAATTTTATTTCTTCTTTTAACAACTTAGGAAATAAAATAATTGCAAGAGATTCTTCACAAAAAATTGATGTTGACGTTCAAGGAAATAATTTAGTTTTAAATTCTAATGGAGGAAGAAATTTTTTTATTTATAGCTCTCCAGCATTTGAAGAAGAAAGTTCTAGTCTAACTAATTGCGAAGAGGCAAGCTATTCAATAGCTCAAGTAAAAAAACAAAAATTTTATTTTGAATCAAAAATTTTAAATTTAAGTTCTGAACATGAAAATAGCTATGAACAATTAAAAGAAAAACTTAAAATTCCTAAAAATCAAAATTTTGGTTTTAGTTTTGTTTATAGTAACAACACAGTTGTTTCTACAAAAGAAAATCTACTAGAGGTTAATGTTTATGCAGAAGAAGAACCTTTAATTTTCATAACAAAAGATGGTGAAGTTCAAATAGGAAAATTAATTTTTAGAATGTGGTAAAATGTTCAAAAAAGAAAAAAAATCAAAAAAAGCTTGGATAAAAATTGTGGAAGCATTTATATCTGTTATTTTGTTTAGTGCTGTAGTTTTACTTATACTCTCTGAAAAAAGTAAGCCAGAAACTTTAAATGAAAAAATTCATAATGATCAGATTTTTTTATTGAGGTATATAGAGCTTAATGACACCTTAAGAAATGAAATTTTAAGTGCTGAGCCAGATTTAAACTGGAGTGATTTTCAGTCAGATCTTCCATTAACATACAATGAAATACTCTTAAGATCCCCAAGATACCTTAATTGTGAAGCTAAGCTTTGTAAAGAAGAACCTTGTTTAAAAGAAGATATTATAGAAAGAGATGTTTATTCAGAATCCGTAATTATAACATCAAATTTAACCTCTTACAACCCAAGAGTTTTAAAGATTTTCTGTTCTCCTCGTTAGATGATTAAAAAATGGACAAAAAGAAAAAAAAATTTGATTTTTTAGAGCATACTGCAGATATAAAATTTAGAGTTTATGGTAAAAATCTTGAGGAGGTGTTTGAAAATGTAGTGAGTGCTATATCAGAATACATTTCTCGTGGGAAAAAAGTAAAAGTAGTAAATAAAAAAACAATTTCTTTAATAACTAGTGAAAATGATTTAAATTTACTTCTTTATAGTTTTTTAGAAGAGCTTCTTTATTTTTTAGACGCAAAAAATTTCATACCTGCAAAAGCAAAAGTTAAAATAAAAGAAGGACATTTAAAAGCAGTTATTTATGGAGATAAAGCAAGCGACTATAAAAATTTAGATCAGATTAAATCGCCCACATACTCTGAAATGTACATAAAAAATCTTGGAAAAAATAGAGGTTGGGAAGCGCAGTTTGTTGTTGATGTTTAACATTTTTTGATAATTTCAAAAAAAAATTTTCTTCAAAACAAATAACTTATTAACTTAAAAAACTTAAATTATTAAGAAACACAGCTTAAACACGTGTGAAGATTAAACATACAATAAAACCAAACAAAAAATGGAAATAAAAAAAATAGCTGAAAACACCTATGAAATTCCTAAACACGGAAAAATGCTTGTTCCAGGAATTGTTTTTGCCTCTGAAAATTTAATTGAAAAAATAAAGCAAGACAAGACTCTAGAGCAAGTAAAAAACGTAGCTATGTTACAAGGAATAATAAAAGCTAGCATCGCAATGCCTGATGCTCATCAAGGTTATGGTTTTCCTGTTGGTGGTGTAGCTGCTTTTGATATTGAATCTGGAATTATAAGTCCTGGTGGGATTGGTTATGATATAAATTGCGGAGTAAGGCTTCTTTCTTCTAACTTGACAAAAGAAGAATTTCTAAAAAAAAGAGAGCAAGTTTTGTCAGAGTTGTACAAAAACATTCCTTCTGGTGTAGGCCATAAAGGAGAATTTTCTTTTTCAGAAAGAGAACTAAATGAAATTTTAGAAGAAGGAGTAAAATGGCTTGTTAAAAAAGGTTTTGGAGAAAAACAAGATATAGAGAATTGCGAAGATTCTGGTTGTATAAAAAATGCAAATCATGAAAAAGTCTCTCAAAAGGCAAAATCAAGAGGAAAAAATCAGCTCGGAACAATTGGTTCTGGAAATCATTTTTTAGAAGTGCAATATGTTGAAAAAATTTTTGACGAAAAAAAAGCAAGGGTTTTTGGTTTAGAAAAAGAAGGCCAAATAACTGTTTTAATTCATTCAGGTAGTAGAGGTCTTGGACATCAAACAGCTTCTGATTACATTAAAAAAATGGAAAAAGAGTATGGTTGGAGTCATTTACCTGATAGAGAGCTTGCTTGTGCTCCTATAAAAAGCCAGCTTGGCCAGGATTATCTTCAAGCAATGTCTGCTTCTGCAAATTTCGCTTTCTGTAATAGGCATTTAATAACACACCAAACTAGAAAATCCTTCAAAAAATATTTTCCTAATGTAATTTTAAAGCTTGTTTATGATGTAGCTCATAACATAGCTAAATTTGAAGAATTTGATATTGAAGGAAAAAAAATGAAACTTTGTGTGCATAGAAAAGGAGCGACAAGAAGTTTTGGTCCTGAGAGAGATGAACTCCCAAGCATCTACAGAAAAACAGGCCAGCCAATTTTTATTCCAGGAAGTATGGGAACTTATTCTTATATTTTAGTTGGAACAAGCAAAGCAAAAGAAATTTCATTTGCAAGCACTGCTCACGGAGCAGGAAGGGTTCTTTCAAGAGCTTATGCAAAAAGAAACATATCTGCTGAACACTTAAAAAAAGAAATGGAAATGCAAAATGTTGCATTTAAAGCAGGAAGTATTAAAGGAATGATTGAAGAGGCTCCTGAAGCTTATAAAGATGTTAATGAAGTTGTTCGTGTTTCTCATGAGCTTGGTATTGGAAGCTTAGTTGCAAGACTAAAACCTTTAGCTGTTGTAAAAGGTTGATTAAATTTGAATTTCAGCTTAAAGAGGCTATTTGGGGCTATTTTGTGTTTTAAAAAAAGTCATTTGTAGAGTTTAAATGCCCTAAGAGAGACTTTTATTTCCTTTATCTTGACTATGAAGAATTTAACATATTTTAAATTCTAAAAAATGAAGGTAGAATAAAGTTTCCTTTTGATATAATTATCAGAATTTCTAAGCAAAGGGTGTTGGAAGATTGGGCTTTTTCTTTATTTTATAATAACCGTCCCAAGATAAAGAATTGTTTTTTATTACATCAAGAAAACCTGGAATTATAACTTTAATAACAAAAAATCTTCCTCTAAGTTCTGGAGCAGTTATATCCTTATAATAAACATTATAACCCTTTTTTTGGAGAAGTTTTGAGGCTTTTACATAGTCAAATTTAGATCTATCTATCCTTACCTTATCCTTGCTTATAGAATCAAGATAATTTAATAATTGAAATTTTAATTTCCCTTGATAATATAAGAAATGCTGCGGTAGATTTTTAATTTCCTCTGGCTTTTTAGGAATTATTCCTCTAAGAGTTTTAGCAAAAAAACTTGTAATGATTATTTCTTCAAGTGCTCCAGAAATAGCTTCATTATACCCCCCACAAGAACTGCCAATATATAACTCATTTTCATTAAAAGCTAACGTAAATACAGTATTGAATCCATGAAAATCAATTAGATAAGTTTTAAATTTAAAGCCTTTTTTTGATATATCATTGTAAATTTTAAGTAATTTTTTTGGCATTTTCCTTTTATTTAACTCTATTTTTTTTGATTTAACTTCAGATAACCCGTAAAACCACATCATTAAAGAATTTCTTTCAATTGCTTCCCTTAACCCATGTGTTAAAGCTTGTTCTTTTGTTTTTCCAAGAGCAGTACCTGAAGAGCTGGTTTCTCTAATCATATAACCTAAATCATTTGGTATAATTAGCTGAACGGGATATAATTTTTCTTTGTTATCAAACGCGTCTCGTATTACTGTCCAATGAATTTTTTCCTTAAGAGCATCTCTTAGATTATGTGTTTTCATTTGAGATTTTGTATGAAAAACTAATTCTTTTTTGTCTACTCTAAGAAAATGAGGAATTTCATCATATTTTTTAACAACAAAATCTACTATTGAGAGTGTAAGAGAATATCTTTCTAAAGCTTCAAAAATAGATTTATTTATTGCTATTTTTTCATCATAACTAACACCAATACCGCCAGTAGCAGCCGAGTTTTTTACCAGAGGATTAACTTTTGAGGTATCAAGTATATTAGATTGATAAACAAACAAATTTTCAACGGGGGATTTTCTTTTAACGATATTAGTAACAGGACCATAATTTTTATTTAAAGCAAATTTTAAAGATTCATCAACTTTACTTCTTATCTTATTAAAAGGTACTTCTTCATAGAAATTTGTCTTCTTTACAATACTAACTCTAGCGTTCTTTTTCTTATTCAGATAATCTTCAGAAAAGCTATTAAAATTTTTAGTTCCGCACGAATCAAGAATAAATTTCTTAATCTTAGATATTTTATCCAGATTAACAGGCCTTAAAGAATGGTCACCGCTTAAAAAAAGAACCTTAGAGTATTTATCCTTATTTTTGTCTATGATCTCTTTATCAAAATATGGATCCTCAAGACTATAAATTAAATTTGTTTTAACGTTTTTTATATTTGGAAACCCAAATATTTTATCGCCGTCTTTTATAGGCATTGAAAAAAGAAAAATAGGAATATTTTCGTCAATACTCTCTGCAACAATCCAACTTCCGTAAGATTTTCCAAAGATAATTCTTGGTTTGTAAAAAGATACAGAGTTTTTTACTATTTCTTTATTGATGGGGTATCCTTTATGTGGTTCTTTAATTATAATATCACAAACATGATATGGTTGATATGTATTTTCCAATATTTCCTTTATTGGAGTATAACTATCAATTCCTCTAACAACAAGTATCATCTTAAAAAATAAAATGGCCCATTAAAGGGCCAAAATAAACTTATGTTGTACAGATACAATCTAAAACTAGGTCAAGATTTCTTTCCATTTTTTCCTCCTTATTTGCTTAGTATGATTCCCATATCTTTTAATTCTTCATCTTTTTTTCTAAACCACTCAATCGAAGATTTATATTCTTTAGATTCTCCAGGTAAGGCAATAAAGCTAATACCCCATACTCCTATAGGAGTTTGCATCTTTTTCTTAAATTCTCGGCAATCTATTAACTCTATATTTCCATTTAATGGATTATAAACCGCAAATTTTGTTTTATTTTTCCCAACTATGAGTTCAGAATGTAAAACTCCTCCACCAAGATTAGTAGCTGCCATATAAACTCCTCCATAATCAAGGGTTTTTTGTATAACTTCTTCAATATCCTCTTGAATGTCTATTGTTACACCATTTTTTTCTGCTTCTTCTGCGGTTTGTTTGTATTCTTTAACTGCCAATATTCCCAAATCGCCAAATAAATTTCTTACTTTTTCAATATCAAATAGGTTCGGATCTGTGTGATGAAGACTAATCTTTAATTGAGGATACATTCTAGATAAAGTAAGAGCTATTTTGGAAAAAGGACAACCTTCTAGATAAGCAGATTTAACGGCAGAGTGAAATTGGTCTTCTCTTTCTTTTGAAACATCTTCACTGTAAAAGAAATTAGAGACCATCATTGCACACGTTGATGCACAACTTACCCTGCTTGATTGTACATAAAAAGGCAATTTTTTATAATTAAGCCCTTGCTCTTGTGGTGTTCTTTCCATCCTTACATTTAATAGAGCAAAGTAATTTAATAAATTTTCTATTTCAGATCGTGTATCTTCTAAAAGACCATTTCTTATAAGATAATCTTTTAAATAAAATCCTTCTATTCCATCAAGATTATACAAAAATCTATATTCATCAAAATTATCTATTGTAGATATTTTCACAAGAGCTTTAACTTTATTTGGTCGATCAATGAAATAATCATACAACGCACTTAAAAACATTTTTTCTTTTAACTTTCTTAATTCTTTTCTTTCACGATCATCAGATATTCCGGAAAAAATTTTTGACAGGATTCCTCTATTTTTTCTCTGTTCAAAAAGTTCTACAGAATTCCCATGATATTTTTGGATTATATCCTCCAAACTAGCATCACAGCAGACTAGATCATGATGGTCTAAGAGATAATCAATGTAAAAAGAATTAAATGGGATAAATCCAATTTCGTGATTTCTTTCAAGCAAAGGTTTTATTGCTAATGAATGCAAAAGAGTTATTCTATCAACTAATCCCATATCATTAAGAATTTTTTGAATACTAATAGCTTGCAGTTGTGTTATATGCCCATCTTCGGGTAAGGAAATCAAAAAAGGGATTAGGGAAGAAAAAAAAGTATTATGATTATACCAAGAAGAAATTAAGTTACTCAAAAAGTCCTCTGGAGAAAGAAAAGATATTTTTCTAACATCATTTTCTAGATTTTTTATGAATTTTCTATTTAATGAAAGCACATTAAGAAGAGATTTATCTACATCTGCTTTCCAGCTTGGAGGGATTAAATTCCATCTGTTAATCCTTTGAGGATTTGATGGAATTATTCCCATAATTTTAAAAATATTTTTTGTAACCTTAAAAAAGTGATAACAAATGAAAAAATTTATAAATCCAACTCTTCTTAAAAAAGTATGATAAAAAAGGCTTATCAAACAATAAGAAAAGCTGCTTTAGGAGGAGTTTTAGCTTTAAGCTTGCTAAGCTCTTGTGAGCATCCGACAGAACCTCCAAATAATGGAAACAACACAAAAAGAAATTCAGCGCCTTCTGTAAGCCTTTCTGTCTCTCCAAAATCAGGAGTCTCTCCTTTAGAAGTTAAACTTACAGCAAGTGCAGATGATCCTGATGGCGCTTCTGATATTGCTGATTATAAAGTTGTTTTAAAAAACAGGTCAACTCAAGATAGTGTTGTTTTCAGTAAAAATCCTCTTGATACTTTAATTTCATTGAAAGCTCCTCAAACTCATGAAAGCATTACTTATGATATTTCAGCTTATGTAAAAGATAAATCAAATGCCTCAGATTCTAAAAAAGACAGTGTTGTTGTTTTTTCTTCTGTACCAGAAGTTTCTCAGCAGCTTTCTCTAGAGAATTTTGTTGACATAAAAAGCAGTATTACGATCAAAAATTTAGAAGGCAAGGCATTACGAAAAATCTTAAGAAACAATCAGCTAATAAAACAAGACACTCTTAAAGAAGGAACTTATGATGAAATCTTCACAAGCCAGCAAAAAGGAAAATATGATTTTATTGTGAGCTGGCAGAGAGCTGGAAGAGACAGTTCTATAGTAAAAAGCATTGAAGTGCCAAACTATAATCCTGAACTAAATACAGATTCTTTAAATTTAGATATTGATGAGGAGTCAGAAAAAACAATAGTTTTGCCTCTTCCAACAGATAAAAATCCAGAAGATAATCCAGTTCCTTATATTAGCATAACAACAAGCAGCGATAAAATTTCTTTAACTTCTGACTTGTCATCAAGAAGCATTAAAATAAAAGGTTTAGAGGACAAAGTTGGAGATTACACAATTGAAGTTTTATTTGGAAGCAATGAGGCAGGAACTGCAAGTAAAGAGATTAAAGCTACAATTTATGATCTTCTTGATGTTTCTGGTGTTTTAGAAGACAACGAACAGCACAAACGATGGCCTGGAATTGTTAAAGTTTTCAGCTCAAATTCTGATTTAACATTTCCGCCAGAAGAAGAAATTTCTTATATTGGAGGGATTGTTGTTGACAATTCAGGCACTTTCAAAAAACAATTTCCTTTTAGAATTAAAGATTTAGAGCAAGATATTTTTATTCAGGCAAGAAGAATTGAAAACAATGTTGAAACAAGCTATATAAGAACAATAAGAATGCCGAAAAAAGATGCTACAAATCTTGTAATGAGAGTTGTTCCTTATGACGGACTTGCTGAAAGAGGCATCACTCCAGAACAATTCAGAAAGTTTGGGATGGAGGTTGGAGCAGCAGGAATGTGGCCTATAAGAGGAACTGAAAAAAATGTAAATCAGCCATTTAAATTTATAGCTATATCAAAGCAGTATTATCGTCCAAATGAAGATCCTGGATTTTTCAGTCAGCAACAAGCAGAAGCATTAAAAGCAAGGCTTCTTGATCCTAACGACTTAGGTGCATGGTTTAATGGATATATCAAAGATACAAGCCAGGTTAGAATTTTTGAAACTGCAGAAGAAATATTTAAAGAGGGTTTTGGAATTTTAAGAATCTGGCCTAAAAGATACATAAATGGAGGACTCGCATCAGTAATTGAGCGAGTAACTCCTTTTGATGGTTATGTAGATTTAGGTGACATTGACATAGAAGTGAAAGATAATGGATATTTAGTCAATCAGTTTGGAATTGCTCACGAAGTTGGTCATGTTGCTCTTGGCGGTAGTCATGCTACTGAAATGCCTTGTGATTATACAATTATGCAAGTTAATTTAGGTTATTGTGTGGGCAGTCCAACAGCACGTTGGGCGGATAGGAAACTAGCAAAAGCAATTTATGAAGAAACCTATATTAACGGAACAGGAAGATTTAAAGAATTGAAGTACTTTCTTATTGATTCTGATTTTCTTGACTTGAGCTGGCTAAAACAATAAAAAAACCAATAAAAACTCTTTTTGCGGGGTATTCAATGTGTGATTTATTTCTATCAATAAATATTTTTTCAATCAATATAAAAACACACTCATTATTTTTTCATTCATTGAATTTTATTAAGACAAAAATTGCTTCTATAGTTATAAATCCTAAGAGTGTTTTTATTGCTAATTATAACATTACAACTCAATAAGAGCAATATTTATAAAATAAGTTTTATTATTAATAAAGATAAATCATAAATTCATAATGCTTAACATTCATTCAACAAACCAAAAGCATTCATTACATCATACACATCATTCAAATAATTTAAATCATCATAAAAGAGGAATGGACAATAAAAAATTATTGTGGAGTGCTTTCTTTGTCTTAGTTTTAGTTATTGTTGTGCTTGCTTACATTTTTTTGATTCAAGAAAGAGCTCCAAAACCAGATCCTTTAAATGTTCAGTGCGCTTTTTTGTGTGACACAGGACAGAGAAATGCTTTCTGTAATTTTAGAAATATTATAAATGAGAATTTAATTGCAACATGTGAAGAGCTTGCAAAAAATCCTGCATATTCAAAATATAATGTATTACCTTGTGATAAATTTTCATGTGAGCTTACTGAAAGAGAAAAAGACCAAACATGTGTAACAGGACTTGGAGCTAGATGGGAAACACCAACACAAACAGGCAGCTGTCCTTCTAAAGAAGGATTTTTTGTAGTAAAGAGAACACCATCAGACAATCCGCCATTAGAAGGACAAATCTGTTGCTTTTATTACAAATAAAATGGATAAAATGGCAAAAAAATTAAATTCAAAAAAATTGAAATTAGCTTTTATAATTTTTAGTTTTATTTATTTGGTTTTTTTAGTTATAAATTTTGTTTCTGCTGATGATAGCCCTCTTTGTTTTATAATCTCAAAAAATAATTGCGATCCTCAGCGAGGTAAGTATTTTTTATTTGAGGTTTCTAGTAATGGCACAATTGGTGGTGCTCATGTAGCAAAAAACAACAATCAGTATGGTTATGCTGTCTGTTGTAGTTTTGATCCAGGAGAGAGGCTTAACAGCTGCGATGATAGCAATGAAATGAATACAATTTTAAGGCTTTCTGGAGCAAATAATGCACATGCTGAAAGAAGAGAGCAGTATAGTGTTAGCAGTTATGGCGGTGGTAATAGAATTTGTTTTAGTAATATAAATGAAACTTTTGCAGCAAATGATAATACGCAAGCTGGAACTGATTCTGTATTAATTTTAAGACTTTCAAACTTTACAAATGCTCATCTACAAATCCCAGACGGAAATTATGAATTTATGGTTTTTGGAAAATTAAAAAGAGGACCAGGCCAGTGTGATTTAACATCTGCGATATGGGAAAAAACACAAACAGCTAATGGAACATATGTTAATATGACTGTTGAAGGGAGTCAGCAATGTGCAGGACAAACAATCACTTTTGATATTCTTGATAAAGATGGAAAGAGTTGTAAAGCAGGACAAATTTCAGGTTGTATTCCTCCTCAAGACATTAATTTTCCTGCAGAAAGCACTAATGTAAATGGAACCTGGAAAGCTGCTCCTCCAGGAGAAAACTACACTTTTGTTGCAAATGTTTCTGGCACTTCAGAATCAGTAACATCAAACAATAAATTAAGTGTTTATCTAACTCCTCCATGGTGTCAGCAGCTGCAAATAACTTTATGCAGCCAGTACAACAATGAAAATGATTGCAATAACAACGTTTGTTTAGTAAACCCTCAAGGACAGATTCGTGATAATGTTGATTGCTCTGACCCTAATGTAAATTGTGGTTGTAGCTGGAGCAATTCTGACAATAAATGTAAAGTAAGTTGGAGCTATACAGATCCAAACACTGAAAAAGATGTAGGAAAATGTACATACACCCAAACAACAGACGATGATTGTAGTGATGGTTTATTAATTGTGAATTTAACTGCAAACTGGACTTGGGATCAAAGTTGTGATCAGAATTGCCAACAACAATACTCTTACTTACAAAACCAGTGCACCAGCGGATTAAAATCAGTTGAATGTCCTGCTCAAATTGCCCTTCCATTTTTTGGATTTTATCAATTTGTTCTTGCACTTGTAATAATTGCTGCAATTTATTTTGTAGTTGTTTTAAGAAGAAATGCACTTAAAAAAAGAGCTTTTAAAAGAAGTGGCAAAAAAATCCAAAAAAACTAAAAAATAAAAACCTGAATTTTTTGAATTGCATTGTTTTCTGAGACAAAATTAATTTTGTTAGCTTGTGACTAAGCCTAAAGGCAGTTTAAATATTTAGTTTATTTTTAAGAATTTTTAGGCTTTTACCATTTTAAAAACCTCTTGCTCTTTTTAAAAGTTTAATTTAAAGATTTGCCTAACTATAAACAAATTTATAAATCTCTTTTATTTTTTATTTTTGTTTAAAAGAGGAAAATGGAAAATTTGGTTTTTTCTTTAAAAAGAATCTTTGTTATATTCTTTTCTTTCTTTATTTTAATTTTCTTTTCAGAAATTTTTTCAGCAAGTTACTCGATAGGAGAGCCAAACTCTTCAATAGAACTAGTTTACGGACCTTCTGACAGCATAATTGGTTGGGTAAATATGAGCTTTAATCAAGAACTTGCAAACACTAATTTCACAGCATCAGTCAATGGTGTAGAAAAAAGCATAACTCTTCTAGAATTATTAAAAAAAAGCAATTCTCAATACTCTTGCATTCCTTTAGATTGCAACGAAAGCTACTCTTTAAAGGAAAACAGCCAGCCTGAACAAACAAAAATTTTTAATTTAAATGAGAATGAAGAAAAAATTGTTGGTTTAAATCTTACTGGCAACATTATATCAATAAGTTCTATATCTTTTAATGTTCAAAGCAATGCACCTCCTTCATGCCAAAATCAGCTTAAAATCGATTTTCTTAATGACAATACTTTTGAATTTATCAACAATAAAAGCTCTGGACAAAGCTGCTTATCTAAAAATTACAGCTGCTATCTACAAAGTCCTTCTGAAGAAAATTTAGAGCTTGGAAGCATTCCTTTTTGCCAAAAATTCTTATTAACAGAAGCGCCTGCATATTCTGTCGGCGCATGGATAAAAAACAATTCTGGAAATAAAGAAATAAGGCTTTCATTATACAACAAAAACAATTACGAAGTTGGAAATTGCAAAATTCAACAACAAATACCAACATCAGGAGGTGAAGTTTCTTGTGATATAAATTACACTGTAAAAAAACCAGAAGAGTACACACTTTGTATTTATTCAGTATCTGGAACAGGAAGTTTCAACATTAAAGGCTACTCTGCTCAAGGAAATTCTTCTTGTGGTTATTACGGTTCACCACCTGGATCTGGGTTTAATGCAGCATATAGTCTTTTTGTCCAACCGAAAGGTTTTGATAGCCCTGGAAATTTACAGATACCAAATCTTTTATCAACTGGTGAATCTTTATCCTCTCTTGCTCAAGATTATATAAATGAAAAATACGGAAGCTTAAATTGCGGAACAGCTGGATGTATCATCCCAATAAGAATTTATTCTGGAGCACAACAGCAATTAAATTTAACAGGCCTTTCTCTTGTATACCAAAAAGATATTGGAACAGCGAGCGATTATAAATTTTATGATATAGAAAAAGCTCCACAAAGAATTTTTTCAGGCTTCCAAAAAATTTATTTAAGCTCAGCAAACTTCACTCTTCCTAAAGAATTTGGAGCCTATTCTTTTTCTTTAAAATATAACAACTCTTTAATCTTTACAAAAAAAATAAATGTAACTGACGTCCCTAGGGTTTTATCAATAAACACATTAAGAGCTCCTGCTTCTTATCCAACAGAATTTGTTATTACAATAAGCTCTTCAAGAAACATCTCAAGAATTTTCTGGGATTTTGGAGATGGTAGCACTGAAACAACAACAATAAACAAAACAACACACACATATCAGAATATTGGAATTTATAATTTAACAATAAACATTACAGATATAAGAGGATTAAGTTCAGTAAAAAAATTTGAAATAAATGTAACTTCTCCTAAAGATGTTATAGAGCCGAGAATAGAAAAAATAAGAGAAAATCTTAACTCTATAGATAAAAACATTAAAAGTTTTGATGCATTTAGTCAAGAAGCAATAAAAGAAAATTTAAATCTTGAAGAGATTAACTCAACAATTAACTCTTTAGAGGAACAATTCAACAACGCAAGCTCTGATGAAGATTACATAAGTATAATTACAGAGCTTTTAAAAGTAAATGTTCCTAAAAATGTTTTCTTATTTTCAAAAGTTCCTGCAACGCAGATAGTGCCTGAAAAAGACAATATAGATCTTTCTTTAATAAAAACAATAACCAATGAAAATATTACAATAGAAGATGAAGAAGCCTACAAAGATAACATATTAAGATGGTATTTTGATAATTTTGAAATAAAAGCAACACAATCAAAATACTTTTCAGAATATGAAGATTACTCCTCTCCTTTGATTAATTCTTTTACTATAGATATTGCAGAGAATACATCAGAAGATTATTACATTATAATTCCAAAATTAGATAATTTGTATATAGAAAAAGGAACAAGTTTTTCAGAAGAAGGAAATTACATATACATTAAATCAAAAGATATAAAAAACAATAGGTTTTCTTTTTCAACAACAGAAGATATTAGTGTTTTAGATGTTCCAATAATTGTTTCTCCAAAATTAACAAGTTTAAATATTATAGAAGAGGTGAAACAACCAGAAAAAACTCCAAAGAATTTAATTTTGATTTTTGTTATAATTTTTTTAGTAATTGTTTTTGTAGCTGTTTATTTATTTTTAAGAGCTTGGTACAACAAAAAATATGAAGATTACTTATTTAAAAATAAAAATGATCTTTATAATATAGCAGCTTACATAACAACAGCAAAAAGAAGAGGAATTAGTGATAAAGAAATAATTGAAAATTTAAAAAAATCTGGATGGAATTCAGAACAAATAAGATATGCAATGAGAAAATATGCTGGTAAAAAAACAGGAATGCCTATATAAAAATAAACAAAAAGATTTAATAATCATCTTTCATAACTTTTAAAATGGGCTTGAGAAGTTTTTTCAAAAGATTTTTTTCTGGCATCTTTAAAAAGAAAAAAGAATTAAAGCTAGGTTTCTATGGACCGCCTAATGCTGGAAAAACTAGTTTAGCAAATAGAATTTGTAAGGATTTTACTGGTGAAGAAATTGGAACTGTAAGCAAAATTCCTCATGAAACAAGAAAAGTCCAATTTAAAGAAAAAGTTGAAATAGAGTATAAAGGAAAAAAAATGACTTTTAAAATTGTTGACACTCCTGGAATCGCGACAAAAATTGATTATGAAGATTTTTTAAAATTTAGATTAAACAAAAAAGAAGCGAAAGAAAGGGCAAAAGAAGCAACTCAGGGCGTTGTAGAAGCAATAAAATGGCTTGATGATATGGATTTAGTTGTTGTAGTTTTAGATGCAACGCAAAATCCTTACAACCAAGTAAACATAACGATAATTGGGAATCTTGTAGCAAGAAAAATTCCTGTTTTGATTGTAGCAAATAAAATAGATTTAAGAAAAGCGAATGTAAAAAAAATAGAGGCTGCATTTCCTGAATATAAAGTTGTTGGAATAAGTGCTAGATTTGGAAAAAACATGGATGAGTTTTACGAAGAAATATTTAAACTAGCTAAGAAAGTTTAAAGGTTAAAAAATGGCAAAAAAAAGTTTAGGAAAAATAAAAGGGCTTTCAGTTTATTTTTTACCATATTCTGAAATAAAAGATTTAGATAGCTCTGAAAGAATAAAAAAAATTTTAAATATTGTTTTAGGAAATAGCATTTTAGTTTTACAAGGAAGACTTGCTCCTGAAGAAGAAACAAGACTTATTGAAGATACAATGGCTATGATAGGCCATGTAAAAAATTTTAAAGGAATTGAGCTTGCTGTTATTTCTGGCTCTGAAAGTGATGGGTTTTTCGATAGGTTAAAAAGAAATCTTTTAAGTGCAATAGCAGGAAGTGATCTTACATCAATAACTATAATCGGAGCTGCAAGCATAGTCAAAGAAATAAAAAAGAATCCAAAAAAAATTGAGCTTTTTTTAAAAGGATTTTAAAAATTTAGAAAATTATAAATTGTGTATAAATTGTGTTTTTTGACTAATTATTTAAAGTTTCTCTGAAGAAAACAATAGAAGATTTTTTGTTTTTGAGGTAAATTTGTTATAATATGTTAAAGTGGAATATTTTATTTTTTAAGTTTCTTTCTTTAAATTTTCTGTTCTTAAATTTAAGGTTGAAGCTATATCAATTATATACTTCCCCTCTTCTATTTTATAGACAATAGGCAAACCTTTTCTAAATAATTTAGATAAGTCAATTTCAAATTTTCCTTCAGAGATAATTCTTATAGATTCAACATCTAAGATTACTGGCATATCTTCTTCTGGAATATTTGCTATTTCTCTAATTTCTTTCTCTATTTTTATTTTTTCTTCTTCTGGAATTTCAATAACTCTTTTCTTTAATTTTTCTAGCTGCTCTTCTCTTATATAAAAGAAAAATTTTCCTCCACATTCTTTACATCCTTCAAGAATTTCTTTACTCCCTTTAGGAATTATCCTAGAACATCTAACACATTGGTGTGGCATAAACTAACTAAATATTCATAAATTATAAATTTTTGTATTTAAAAAAAGGAACAATTAAAAAAGCATGACTCTTTCTTTAATAATGAAAAAAAAATATGAAAAGATATTAAATGAAGCAATCTTAAAAGTTATACCATTAGATGAAACTTATGAAAAAATTAATGAAGAGGTTAAAAATTTTATTTCTTTATTAAAAAATAAAATTGAGGGAGAAAATATAAATGCCGATGTTTTTATTGGTGGTAGTTTTGCAAAAAAGACTCTAATAAAAAAAGATGTTTATGAAGTTGATATTTTTGTTAGGTTTTTTGGTTATAAAGAAAATGAAATTTCTTTGATTTTAGAAAGAATCGTCAAAAAAACCAAACTTCCATACAAAAAAATTAAAGGGTCTAGAGATTATTTTAGAATTGAAATAAAAAAATGGCTTTTTTTTGAAGTGATTCCTGTAAAAAAAATTTCGAAGCCAGAAGAAGCAGAAAACATTACCGATCTTTCTTATTTTCATGTCAATTATATAAAAAGGAATTTAAATGAGAAAAATTTAAAAGATGTTGCTTTAGCAAAAGCATTTTGTTATTCTGTAGGATGTTATGGTGCAGAATCATACATTAAAGGCTTTTCGGGATATGCTTTAGAATTGCTTATCATGCATTACAAAGGTTTTTTAAATTTTTTAAGAAAAATAAGCAAAATTGATATTAAGAATAAAGAGATAATAGATATAGAAAGGCATTACAAAACCAAAGAACAAATTTTAATTAATTTAAATTCTGCAAAATTAAAAAGTCCAATAATTTTGGTTGATCCAACATACAAAAATAGAAACGTTCTTGCTGCTTTGTCAGAAGAGACTTTTTTAAGATTTAAAAAAGCTTGTAAAGAATTTTTAAAAAAACCTTCTTTAAGGTTTTTTGAAAAAAAGTCATTAAATATAGAAGAAATAAGAAAAAAAGCAATTAAAACTAAAAGCGAACTTCTTTTGTTGGAGATAGAAACAAATAAGCAAGAAGGAGATATTGCTGGAAGCAAACTTCTTAAGTTTTATAATTTTTTAAGAAGAGAGTTATCAAAATTTTTTGAAATAAAAGAATCTTATTTCGAATATCTTCAAAATAAAAAGGCTTTTGCTATTTTTATTTTAAAAAATAAAAAAGAAATTCTATTTATAGGTCCAAAAGAGAATGACAAAAGAAATTCTGAGAAATTTAAAATTAAACACAAGAATTTTTTCATAAAAAATGGAAGGTTTTACTCTAAAGAAAAATTTAATGAAAAGCCGAAAGATTTTTTAAAAAACTGGCTTAACAAAAAAAATAACAAAAAAACAATGAAAGAAATGAGTATAGAAAAAGTTAAAATCATTAATAATTTTTAGTGGTTTTATTGAGATTCAAAATAAACTCTCGTTCTAGCCAAAGCAAATCTTTTATACCAATCTTCATCTCTTCCAACAAATTCTCTTTTTATTAATTCTTCAATCTCAAGGTACTTTACTAAAACATTATTTACTCTTCCATTAGAGTATTTTTCTGCTATTTCTTTTAAAGATCTCATAACTAAGTTATCTATTGTCATTTTGCAAAATTTTATTGATTTTCTTCATAAATCACTGGACCATAATATGGACTAAACCACAAAGCATCTTTATCTTGAAGTTTAAAAACCTCTCCTTTTTTTAAATGTTCTTTTCTTTTTTCTCGAACGACAATTGTGCCGTTCAAAGACCTATCTTCAATATAAAAAAAACCTTCATCTCTACTTTGAGGAAAGTAGCTAAGTATGGCATGAATTCTTGAAATAGCTTGAGGATTTATTTCTAAAGGAACCTCTTCACCAAGAATTACTGAATATAGGTTTGTTTCTCTCTTTAAAGATTTTTGTGAATGTTCTTGAATTTGTTGTGTTTGTATTGAAGAAGCAAGAACAATTTCATTGTTTTCAAAATCTCTTCCTACTCTTAAAATTGGACCATATTTATAAACAAGCACTCTTAAATCATAGGTTTTTCCATCTACAATATCTACTAATCTTGCTCTCTTCATTTTAATCTAAGATTAAACTTTAAAGTTTATTCTTTTTTCTGCAATAATTGAAAAAATTTTGGCAAAAACCTCTGATTTTAACCAAATAGCTTCTTCCTCTATTTTATCTCCCTTTTTAATGTAAATTAAAATTTCACTATCATCAACAATAAAAAATTTTGAATTTATGTTTGATTTTCTGATTTTAATGCCTAGGTTTTCTTGAATTATTTTTATTTTTTTATCTTCTCCATAAAGAACAATAACAAGTTCTATTTTTTTATTAGAAATTTCTTTAATTAAGTTCTTAAAAGCTGGTAGTTTTCTATAGATAGTGTTTGCATCATCACATATAACAACTTTTTTTGTGGATTTTTTAATCATTTCTCTTAAATAATGAAAAATATTAACCTTTCCCTTTAAATAAGAAAAAACATCTTCTTCTTTTCCATAATTTATGTTTCCTTTGTAAATTCTTTCTATTTCTCTAAATTCCTCTGTTTCTGTTATTTTAGAAATTTTTTTTATTTTGTCTTCTGCATCGCTCATTATGTTACTTTTTAACCTTTCTAAAACAATGTTTGGTTTAACTGCCACATACTTTATGGGCTTTCCAAGTTTAAGGATTACAAATCCTTTTTTCTCTAAACTCTCAAGGACGTCATATACTCTTGGCCTAGGAACACCTGAAATTGATGAAATTTCTCCTGCAGATGCTATACCTTTAGCTAGTAAAGATAACCAAATTCTCGTTTCATAAAGGTTAAGGCCAAAATAATCCTTAACCCTATTTATTAGTTCTTGATTCAAGATCATTTTATTTTTCAATATTTATTTTTCAGTATTCTTTATTTATGCTAAACATTAAAAAATTAAAGAGTTTATAAATGTTTCTATTTGTTACTTTTTTATAGTAAGAACATTTTTTTAAGCTAATAATTAGCTTTAAGTTTTATAAAAGCGTAATTAAAAAAGCAATAATAACCCCTAAAGAAATTCCTCCGGTTATAAAAGGCATTGCAGGATAAAATTTCCTTTTCTCTGAAAAAAAGAAAAGATAAGCAAGGCCCATAGCCGAACCTATGATTACAGAAACTGCAAAAAACCATCCAAAAAATTTAAGCATAACACCAGAGGTTATTATGGGAAAAACTACATCACCGCCGCCAAGAATAGCTACATTAACTTTTATTTTTTTCTTTTCAAGTTGTTTTTTTGTTAGCTGTTTTTTCCATCTTTTAATTTTTTGTTTTAATGATTTAGAAACATAAGGAACAAAAAATCCTGAAAAAACTCTAACTTTATTTATTTGGTATTTTGCCATTTTCTGCATTATTCCAGAATGCCAAACTGCCCAAACGTCATAAATTGAAATTAAAATTAGAAGAATAAAAATTGTATAAAAATTAAATATAGGGACAAAAACAGCAGCGATTCCAGGATAAATAAAAAATTCTGTAAAATTGTGGGCTAAAATGTGTCTTTTGTAAACTTTAAAGAAAGCAAATAAAAAAGCGAGTGTAAGAGATAAAATAAAAGCATATTTAAACCAGCTAAAGAAGCTTAGGAAAGATATTGACAAAGCGATAAAAACAACAGCAAAAAACCATAACCTCATTAAAAATTCTATTTTAATTTTCATAAGAATAAAAAATATTATTATAGCAATAAAAAAAGCAAAAATAACAAAAGAAAAAAAGCCATAATAATCAGCTTCTGTTTTTGCTTCTGGAGGCTCTAAACCAAATATAAGTTTATTCTCTGGTTTTAAATAATGGTTGACTACATACAATCCAATAAACTGAGTTAAAAGAAACATAAAAAGGATTATTAATGTTATTTTTAGTGTATGCTTCATTTCTTATTCTTTTTTATCTATAGTTTTTTATTTTTTAATTAATCATAAAGATAATTGAAGTTTGCTTTTAAAATTTTTTATTTTTATTTAGCTTTTTTGAATTATCTCAACCTAATTGTTTCTAGAACTCTTGGAACATTTGTTTCTACTTTATTCATTTTGTAAAGTGTTGAGGCAATATCTAAACATTTTGAAAGCTCTCCATGATTTACAAGTATTCTTTTTGGTTTAGGTCTTATATTATTGAAAAAAGACACAATCTCATTTCTTCCTACATGAGCGCTTAATCCTGTTATTGTATGAACCTCTAAATTTATTTGAACAATTTCTTCTTTACCATCATTAATCATTTTAGTTTCTTTTAATCCATCTTGAACCTGCCTTCCTAAACTTCCAACACCCTGATAACAAACAAAAATTATAGAATTTTTTTCGTTTGGAGCAAACTCTCTAAAATATTCTACTGAAGCTCCACCAACAAGCATTCCTGAAGTTGCAAGTACAACGCAAGGACCTCCTTCAATAACTTGTTTTCTCTCTTGTGGGCTACCAACTCTTGAAAAAATTTCAGAAATAAAAGGATTTTTATCTTGAAAAATTAAAGATCTAACTCTAGAACTTAAATAATCAGGATATGCTGTATGAATTGCATTAATATCCCAAATCATTCCATCAATATAAACAGGAACTTTTTTCATTTTCCCTGATTTTATAGCATCTTCAATTATTAGCATTGTCTCTTGGGCTCTGCCAAGACCTAATTCAGGAATTAAAACTTTTCCACCTCTTTCAATTGTTTTATTAATTATTTCAATAAGTTTTTGTTCTGATTGAACTCTTGGAGGCAAAACATCTGTCTTTGCACCATAAGTTGCTTCTGTTAAAATTGATTCAACCCTAGGAAAAACATTTACAGCAGGATCTAAAAGTCTTGTTCTTGTATACTTATAGTCTGCCAAATATAAAAAGTTGTGTAACCCGTTTCCTATGTTAAAATGAACCATTGCGCTACCTAAAGCATGACCAGAATTATAAAAAGTAATTCTTACATCAGGAGCTATATCAGTAACTTCATTAAAATTCAAGCATATAGTGTGTTTTACCATCTCTTTTATATCTTTAGAGTTGAAAAGAGGTGTAGCAGCTTGTTTATATGCAACACCTATAAAGTCAAGCAAAAGCAATGCAGAAAGATCCATTGTAGGATGAGTCATGTAAGTTGGACCTCTATAACCCATTTTATAAAGATAAGGAAGAAGTCCAACATGATCAAGATGAGCATGACTTATAACAACAGCATCTAACTCCCTAATGTCAAATTCAGGAATATCAAAATAAGGAAATCTTTCTTTTCCTTGAGCTGCCACATCAATGCCACAATCAATCAATATTTTTGAAATTGGTGTTTGAAGAAGAATGCAGCTTCTACCAACTTGTCTAGCTCCTCCTAAAAAAGTAAGTCTTATCCATTCTTCTATTTTTTCAGGATTCCATTCTTTGTAGATTTTTTCTCCTACTTTATTCAAAAATCTTCTTCTGTAATTGTTGTTTTCATAAAGAATCTCTCTTATATTTTCAGTTATTTGACTTTTAATAGCAGGGCTTCTCTGAACTTGCGGCGTCCAAAATGTGTTTTTCTTAATGTTGTCAAGTATAGAACCTTGTTTTCCTATAACAAGTCCTGGTTTTTTTGATTCTATTATAACAACACTTCTTTGCACATCAAAAATTATGTTTGTTATCTCTGCCTCTTTTGGAATTGTTTCATAAATGTATTTTTTTGTATTTTCTTCATCTAAAAGTATTTCTTTCTCTGCTCTAAGCTCTATTCTTTTTTTAAGCTCATCAACAAGTTCTTTAATTTTTGGCTCTCCTTCTTTAAGAAAATCTTTATTTTTTGTATAAAGAACAATATTTGCTCCTTCAAAATTAGCTTCAGATATTTTTCCTTCTAACTTTTCTTTTATATGCTTTAGAATATCTGGCATTTTACTCAAAAATTCTTAATTTTTTAAGGATGAACATAAATCAAATTTTGAAATCTTAAATTGTTTTTTATTAAGATTTTTATGAAGATTTATAATCTGGAAGAATTTCCTGGGAAACGACATGCTTTATTCCTTCTTTTGTAATTGTAAAGACATCTATTCCATAACCTGAACCGACATCTCTTTGTGTTGATGATTTAATTGCTTCAACAGCTAAATCAATACCCTCTTTTATAGAAATTCCTGGCTTGTATTGTCTTTCTAAAAGTCCTAAAACAAAAGGCATTCCGCTTCCAAAATTAGCATCATAATCCTCTACTTTTGAAACAGATCCAGAAGGATCAAGAGTATATAACTCTGTAGATCCATCTTCATTAAAACCGCCAACTAAAACACCTACAATATAAGGAACCATTGATGGTCTTCTCACAAAAGAGTAAATTAAAGAAGAAACAAGATTTGCTGCTTCTTTAACAGTTGGTCTTTTTCTTGACCTTAATTCTTTAAGTTTTAATTCAGCTGCAATAATCTTTGTTATTTGTTGCGCATCTGAAACCACTCCTGTCCAAGATATCATTAGGTAATCATTAATCTGAATAATTTTTTTAAAGTTCTTGAGGTAAACTAATTTTCCAGCAGTAACCTGTCTATCTGCAGCCATTACAATTCCGTCTTTACAAACAATTCCAACTATTGTTGTTCCTGTCTTAAGAATAGATTTTTTTAATTCTGAATCCATTTCAATTTTTTTTAATTAAATTTTTTACCATTAACTTAGAATAGAATCTCTAATTTATTAAATTTATTATAAATTCCATTTTATAAACTTTTCGTTGTTTTATTTTGGTTTATCTATTTATGAAAGACTTATTAAATCTTTACTTGAAATGGTTGAAATTCCGTGCTCTTTTTTAAACCTTATAACATTCTCAACAAAACTTTCTATTTTTTGTTCGTGGCTTACAATTATAAGCTGTTTCACATTTAACTCTCTCAAAACATCTCTCATTTTGTCAAGTTGCTGCTCAGAAAAACCATCAGTTGGCTCATCTAAAATTATTAAATCTTTTGTTTTTATTTTACTTAACATAGAATTTATAACTTGGTTTAAAGCTAATCTATAAGCTAAAGCAATTGCGGTTCTTTCTCCTCCGGAAAGATTATCATAACTAAGTTCATATCCTTGATACTCAATGATTGGAGTAAAATCTTCATCAATTCTAACTTCAAAATTGTCTGAAACAAGCATAGAAAACCAGTTAGAAAAAAATTTTGAGAACTCAGATTTAAGCTTTATCATAACGTTTTTTTCTATTGTATTTATTAAAGAAGAAAAATTATTTGAAAGCCAATTTTCAATTTTTTCCATATATTCTATTTTTTCTCTTATTTCTTCTCCTTTTTTAATTTTATTTTTTAATTCTTCTAATTGTCTTGAAAACATATCAATTTCTTTTTTAAGTTCAGCAATCTTTATTTCAGTTGCTCTTTCTTTTTTCAAAGTTTCTTCTAGCTCTTTCTTTTTTTCTTCAAAAATAACTTCATACTTTTTCATTTCTAAAATTCTTCTATTTACAAGGTCTAAATGATCATTTAAAATTTGTATATCTTTTTCTAAAGAAGCATTGTTTTTTCTTAATTCTTCAATTCTTATCTCTTTTTCTTTAGATTCTTGTATTTTTATTTTTAAAATTCTCAAATCTTGAAGGTTTCTTTCAAGTTTGATTATTTCTTCATTAAGTGCGTTTACTCTCAAACTTATTTTTTCTTTTTCTTCTTCAAGACTTCTAATTCTTTTAGAATTCTCAACACTATCTGAGTCTATTTTATTTATTACGTTGCTTTTATAGACGGGATCAACATTTTGCAAACATGTTGGACAAATTTCTATCTTAGAAATTTTTTTCTTTATTTCTTCATTTTCTTTATTTTTTATTTTAAGAGAGTTTATTTCAGAACTTATTGACAGAATTTTATTGTTAATCTCTTCTTTTTCATTCTTTTTAGATAAAATTATCTTCTCTAACTCTAATATTTGCTTCTCATCAAATTTTATTTTTGAAATTTCTTTAAGTTGATTTTCTAAATTTTCTATCAATTTTAGATTTGATTGTATAGAATCTTTTTTATTAGATATTATGAATTTAGTTTTTTCAATTTCATGAGTTAATTTATTTTTTTCTTCAATTTTAGTAGAAATTTCTTCTTTTTCCTCTTGTATTCTCTTTCTTTCTTCTGTAATCAAAAAAAGTTCTCTTTCTAAAGATGAAAGATTATTATATTTTGATTCAAGCTCCTCTTCTTTAGAAATTATTTCAATTTTTTCTTGTTCTAGATTTTCTATCAAAGTTTCTCTAATTCTTTTTTCTTCTCTTATTTTTGAGGTTATTATTGAAACATTCTCTAATATTTTTTTATATTTGTCAATTCCAAAAATGTTTCTTATTGTATTTATTCTGACTTCTGGCTCTTCTAAAATTATTTGTTTCATTTCTTCTTGAGGCGTATAAACTGTAAACTTATACAAAATATTTTGTTTTTTTGAAAACTCTTGCGGATAAGCCAAGATTTCTAAAATTTTATTTTTTAATTCTGTAGGAGAAAGCTCTAACTTCTCGTTATTTATTTTGATTGTTCCTTTTTCTTGAGTTATTGATTTGCTTCCTCTTTTTAAACCTCTTACAACCTCAAATTTTTCTCCATCAATTTCAAATTCTAATTTTACTAAAGCTTCGTTTTCTCCGTTTCTTAACAAAATTGTTCCTTTTTGACCGGGTTGTAATCCAAAAAGTGCAAATTCTAAGGCTAAAAGTATAGAAGTTTTACCAGAACCTATATCTCCTGAAAGAAGAATTGATCCTTCTGGAAACTCTATTTCTTGTTCTGTATAACTTCTTATATTCTTTAAGAATAATTTTCTTATTATCATTTTTAAAATCTAAAAATTTTTTGGGTTTCCTCTAAAAGTCTTAAATTAAAACTTTCATTAGTTTCGCCTTCTTGTTTTTCTGTTGATAATGATTTTATAAGTTCTGGAATAAATTTATTGAAAGCATGGTTGTTTTTTAGAGAAAATTCTTTTATTGTTTCTTCTTCTATATTTTCAGATTCTTCTATTTTTATGTCTGTTCTAAATTCTTTACTTTTTAAGTCATGTGTATTTCTTATTATCGCATAAGCTTTCTTGCTAAAAACAAAATTCTCAATTTGAGAAAATTTTATATCAGAAGTTTTTCCGTGTTCTATTTCTCCATGAATTCTTAAAAGAATTATTTTATCTTCTAGATCTTTTTTATTAAGTTCTGAGATTATTTTTTCTGTAGCTTTAATTGTATTATTAATTTCTATATCAAAAGGTAAAATCTCTTTTATCTTTAAATTTACTTTTTTAACATTAATCTCAAAATTTTTTATTTCTACAATCAAAAATCTTCCATACTCTAGATCTTCTAACTCCTGAAAATTGTTAGGAAATATTGGTCCCGGATAAAAAAAATTTTCGTACTGAAAATCTATATGTAAATGTCCTAATGCATAGTAATCTGCCTTAGGAACTTTAGATGTTTCTAAAGCATCTATCGGAAGATCTCCTCTAGCTTTATCTATTGTTGTATGTAGCATAAGTATCTTAAAAAAACCAGGCGCGTCATTAAGTTCAGATCTTCTTAGCTCATCTATTTCTAAGCCAGATGTTTTTCCAGGATATCCATAAATAGCAACTCCTTTGTAAAGGGTTGGATTTAAAATTATCTTTCCGTTTTTTTCTTCAAAGTTGGCAACATTCTTACAAAATCCTGCTTTTTCAAGTACATCTAAAAAAGTTTTTCCAGAAACGCTATAATCATGACTTCCTGCTATAATAAAACAAGGTATTCCTGCCTCTTTAAGCCTTCTAAATTCTGAAAAAGCTTCTTTTAGGGTTTCTATGGGAGGAAAAGCTGTATCAAAAATATCTCCACACATAATTACAAAATCAACTTTCTCTTTAATACAAATTTCTATAGCTTTTCTAAAAGATTCTAAATTAAGATCTTGTAATGGCTTATACTTCCAGCCTCCTAAATGAATATCTGACATATGTGCAAACTTCACCATTTTAAAATTTTTAATACAATAAAAACAAGAACATATAACATATATAAAATTGATTGTTCTATAGTCTTTTAAGTTAAAATATATTATCCTCCAAAAAAAGAAATGACTTTTTCTCTAAATAAGATTATAAAAACTAAAAGAGCAATAAGTAAAAAAAGAAGAGAAAATAAAAAGATTGTTAAGCCTTTTCCAGATTTCTTTTTAGTGCCGTACTCTGAAACTCTTTGAATTACTTGTTGTGTTCCTTGAGAAGACTGCATAAAATTTGTAGTGGTTAATTGATTTATTGGTTGTTTCTGCTCTTCTGTTTTTTTATCTTTTTGTGTTTCAGATTTTTTTTGTTGTGTTGTTTGTGTTTGGCTTTGTGCCTGAAGCTGTAATTGAAACTGGGAATAAAGTTGTTGAGATTGAGCATATTTTGCAGCTTCTTCAATTTCTTCTCTTGGATAACCTGCATTAAAAAAAGTCATCATTGCTTTCTCTAAACTTTCTCCCTTAGATAAAGCAAGTCTTATTCCCTCAACAAGCTCCTCTTTTACCATTCATATAATCTAGTAATAACAATTTAAAAATTGTTTCTTTCTAATTTTATTTTTCATAAACCTCCTACAGAAAACCTTTTAAATAAATATAAACTTAAATTTAAGTGAGGTAAAGATAAAAAAATAATTAGATTATAATTTTTCTGTAGAATGGATATACCAGAAATACAACACCAAGCAATGGGTTATGATAGAACAGCAACTATGTTCTCTCCTGAAGGAACTATACTTCAGGTTGAGTATGCTGAAAAAACAGCAAGGCTTGGAAGCTCAAGTATAGGAATGATTTGTACAGACGGCTTGTTTATTTTAGCAGATAAAAGAATAAAAGATAAACTTATAATACAAGAGTCTGCAAATAAAATTTACGAGATTGATTCACATATTATAGCAAGTGCTTCTGGGATTGTTTCAGATGCTAGAATTTTAATTGAAAGAGCACAACTAATAGCTCAACAAAATAAGATAATTTATGATTCTCCTGTAGAACCAGAGATTGTAGTTAAAGAAATAGCAAATATAAAACAACAATTCACTCAATTCGGTGGAGCAAGACCTTTTGGTGTTTCGCTAATGATTGCTGGAATTATAAACAAAAAACCAGAACTTTATTCTATTGACATAACTGGGAATTATTTTCTTTATTACGCAAATGCTATAGGAGAAAATGATGAAAAAATAAAAGAAAAACTAAGGGAAAGATATAATAAAAACTTAAACATTAAAAAAGGAGTCAGGCTCGCTCTTGATATTTTCAAAGAGATTCAAGGAAAAAATTTTACTCTTGACCAGTTCGAGCTTGTTTATATTAAAAATGAAGATCAAAAACCAATTAGACTAATTGGAGAAGAAATTAAAGAATTAATAAAATAAAAATTAATAAAAGAAAATTTTCTGAATTTTAAAAATGACTCAAACTATTGCTAGGATTAAACAGCATGGAAAAAATTTTGAAATTATTGTAGATCTTGAAAAGGCTTTGAGGTTTAAGAAAGGTCAATCAAACTTAGTTGATTTTTTAGAAATTGAAAAAGTTTTTACTGATTCAAAAAAAGGATTTACAGCTTCTTCTAAAGATTTAAAAGATTCTTTCGGAACAGAAAATATTAATGAAATAGCATCAAAAATAGTTAAAACAGGAGAAATTCTTCTTACAAAAGAGTATAGAGACGAAGAAAGAGAAAAGAAGATTAAACAGATTATTGATTTTTTATCTAGAAATGCAATAGATCCAAGAACAGGAAATCCTCATACCGCAGAAAGAATAAAAACAGCATTAGAACAAGCTCATATTAACATAAAAAACACGCCAATTGAAAATCAAATTAAAGATATTGTTACAGAATTAGAAAAGGTTTTGCCAATAAAATTTGAAACGAAAAAAGTAAGAGTTACCATTCCTTCTATTTATACAGCTAAAGTTTACGGATTAATAAACCAGTATAAACAAAATGAAAGCTGGCTAGAAAATGGAGATTTAGAGGCTGTTTTAAGCATACCTTCTGGTTTAATTATAGACTTTTATGAAAAACTAAATTCAGTAACTCATGGATCAGCTTTAACACAAGAAATTAAAGAAGAAGAAAAATGAAAGAAAAAATAGAAAGAGAAGTGGTTATTCCTGGAGAAGTTCTTGCAAAAGGTGAAGAGTATCTTCCTGGAGAAGGAACAATGAAAAAAGGAAAAGAAATAATTTCAATAAGATATGGTCTTTTAGAAGAATCTAACAAACTTATTAAGGTTATTCCTTTATCTGGAGTTTATGAACCAAGAAGAGGAAATGTTGTTATAGGAAAGGTTGAAGACATAACTTATTATGGTTGGGTAATTGATATTGATGCTCCTGAAAATGCTTTTTTACCTTTACAAGAAGTTCCAAAACACCTACCAAAAACCAATATCGGAGATATACTTGATATAGGAGACATGATTATAGCAAAAATTAATGGAGTTACAAAAAGAGGTATAGATTTAACAATAAAAATGCGTGGATTGGGAAAAATAGAAGAAGGAATAATAATGAAAATAAATCCGAGCAGAGTTCCTAGAGTCATAGGTAAAGAAGGCAGTATGATAAATTTAATAAAAAGAGAATCTGGATGCAATATAATTGTTGGACAAAACGGATTAATTTGGATAAAAGGAAAAAGTGTTGAAGATGAGCTTTTAGTTAAAAAAATTATAAACTTTATAGCTGAACGATCATTTGTTAATGGTTTAACGGAAGAAGTTGAAAATTTTTTTAAGAGTGAAAGAAAATGATAAGAGCTTTTTTATCTTATAAAGGAAAATTATCTATAGAAGATAAATTAAAACTTTATAATTTGTTAAGAGATGCAGGATTTGAACCTATATCAGAAAGCATATCTATAAATAAAGACTCGACATGGGAAGTAATTTATTTTATTACCTCGATGAATGATCAAGAAAATACAAAAAGACTTTTAGATAAGTTAATTAAAGATTCTCAATTAGAAGTAAAAATAGATCTTAAATAAAAATGGAAACTAAAAAATTTAAAAGAGTTGATGGAAGAGAACCAGAAGAAATTAGAGAAATGAGAGCAGAGGTTGGTGTTGTTCCAAATGCAGATGGAAGTGCTCTTTTTGCTTTTGGTGATACTATTGCAATTGCTGCTGTTTATGGTCCTAGAAAAATGCACCCACAACATGAAAAAGATCCTGAAGAAGGAACTTTAAGATGTAATTATAATATGATTAGCTTTTCTGTAGCAGAAAGAGTAAAACCAGGAGTTTCAAGAAGAAGTTTAGAAATAAGCAAAATTACAGAATGGGCATTAAGACCTGTTTTGCTTATAAAAAAATATCCAAACATGGTTATAGATGTTTACATAAACATAATTCAAGCAAATGCATCTACAAGGTGTGCTGGAATAAATGCAGCTGCTCTTGCTCTTGCTCATGCTGGAATTCCTATGAAAGGTTTAGTCTCTAGCATATCAATAGGAAAAATAGACAAACAGCTTGTTGTTGATGTTATAAAAGAAGAAGAAGATTGGGAAGAGGGAGAAGGTGCTACAGATATTCCTATAACAATGACTCAAGATGGTGAAATAACTCATATTCAGTTAGATGGAAAAATTTCAAAAGAAGACTTAAAAAAAGCATTAGAGCTTGCAAGAAAAGCAACTCAAAAAGTTTATGAGGTACAAAAAAAAGCATTAAAAGAAAGTTTAAGGGGTTAAGATGAAAACAGCAAGAATAACTGGCGAAAGAATAAAACAGTATTTAAAAGAAGGAAAAAGATTTGACGGAAGGAAACTTGATGAATTTAGAAATATTGAAATAGAAGAAAATGTTTCAAAAAAAGCAGAAGGATCTTCAAGAGTAAGAATTGGAAAAACAGAAGTTATTGTTGGTATAAAACTTGATGTAATGGAACCATATCCAGATTCTCCTGATAAAGGAAATTTAATTGTTAGTGCAGAATTGTTACCTTTAAGCTCTCCAAGATTTGAAGCTGGTCCTCCTAAATTTCCTGCGATTGAACTTGGAAGGTTGGTTGATAGAATGATAAGAGAAAGTAAATTCATAGAATTTGAAAAACTTTGTATAAAAAAAGGAGAAAAAGTTTGGGCTGTTTTTATAGATATTTATTCAATAAATGATGATGGAAACTTAATTGATGCTGCTTGCCTTGGCTCAATTATTGCTTTAAAAAATGCTAAAATGCCAAAATATGATGAAAAAGAAGAAAGAGTTATTTTTGGAGAGTTTACAAATAAAAAACTTCCTTTAAAGAAAGAAATTCCTTTAACAATAACGGCATATAAAATTGGTGAAAGTCTTGTAATAGATCCTTGCCTAGAAGAAGAAGATGTAAGTGAAGCAAGAGTAAGTGTAGGAGCAACATTAGACGGAACAATACACTCATTACAAAAAAGTAATGAAAAGGAAATAAAAATTGAAGAATTCGGCAAAATACTTGATTTAACTGAAAAGACAAGAGTAAAAATTTTTAAACAGCTAGAAAAATATCTTTAAATGGATCGCAAAAAATTAAAAGAAGAATTTACTAAATATGAAGTAGCAAGAATAATTGGAGCTAGGGCTTTACAAATTGCAATGAATGCTCCAATCCTTGTTAAACTCACAAAAGAAGATCTTGAAAAAATAAGATATGATTCTTTAAAAATTGCAGAAATAGAATTTGAATCTGGAGTTTTACCAATTTCTGTAAAAAGGCCTTTTCCTGAAAAAAAAGAAGAAAAGTTGAAAAGAGTAAAAGAACAAAAAGTAAAAGAGGAAGAGATTGTAGAAAAAGAAGCTGAAGAAGAAAAAGAGATTGCAAAAGAAGGAGAAATAATGAGCCTTGTTAATGAAGAAGATGAATTAGAAGAGTTAGCTGAAGAAGAAACTGAAGAAGAAATTTAAATTTTCAAAACTTTTCCATTTGAAGATAGATGTGATGTCTCTCCAAATTTATAACCTAGTTCTGATGCCAATTCAATTAAAGGAGCTTCTTGTTGCAAAGAACCGTGAGCTGGAATAACGTGTTTTGGTTTTAATATTTTTATTAAATCTCTCATGTCTTCTCTACTACCGTGTCCAGAAACATGAATATCTGTATGAAGTCTAACTCCTTTTTTTCTCAATCTTTTATCAAGCTTGTCTCTTGCATTTATATTTACTGGGTCTGGAATTACACTTGAGCAAAAAACAACATGATCTCCTTCTCTAAGTTTTAGCGGAGTCTCGTCTCTTGAAATTCTATCGAGAACAGATCCAGGTTCTCCTTGATGGCCTGTACAAACAACAAGGTATTCTCTTCTATTTCTCTCTATTTTTGAAAGAAAAGAATTTACTTGTTTTCTAAATTTAATCATCTTTATATCTTTTTTAAAAGGGCAAAGATTAGTTTTTATTGCGGCACTTACATATTTTTCAAGACTTCTTCCAACAAAAATAATCTTTCTATTTAATCTTTTACCAAAATCAACTATGCTTTTCAATCTTGCAATATGTGAAGAAAAAGTTGTAGCAATGATTAAACCATTTGTATTCTTTATTGAATTAAAAGTTTCTTCTACTAAATAACGAGCAATCCTCTCGCTTGGTGTTTTTCTATGTGTTCCTGAATACAGAGCATCTATAACAAGAGCCTTAATGCCTTTTCTTCCAAGTTCTCCTAATTTTTTATATCTTGGAGGATCTCCTATAACTGGAAAATTATCAAATTTAAAATCTAAAGCATAAAAAAATATTCCTTCATTTGTATGTAAAGCTGCAAAAACGCACTGAAGAGTTGAGTGTGTCGTATGTATAAATTCTATTTTATAATTAGAAGATTTTCCTTTTATATAATGTACAGAATCTGGCATAATAATTTTTTTAGGATTTTTTATTGTAATGTTTTCATCTTTAGTTAAAGAATCAAAAACATGCATGGTAAATGGTGTTGCCATTATAATTGCATTAGGATACCTATAAGCAATAAAAGGAAGAGCTCCAACATGATCAAGATGAGCGTGACCGATAATTATTGCTCTAACTTTTTCTCTCCATCCTAATTTATCTAAAATTAAATCATCGGGAATTGCTCCAATTCTTCTTAAATCTTTTTCTGTAAATTTTATGTTTTTTTCTTGTTCTTGAATTTCAACTATAGCGGGCAAATAAAGACCAGCATCAAAAATAAAAACATCTTCTCCTATTTTTACAGCTGTCATGTTTTTTCCAACTTGCTCATATCCGCCAACAGTACATATTTCCATAATAAACCCCCAAACAAAAAATAAAAAGAAAATATGCTTTATAAAGGTAAATGATTTAATCTCCTTTAAACATTTTCAAAACATATTATAAAAATTAGTATAAAAAATTTTAAAAAATACTTATTATTTGATTAGTCTGGTTTTTAAATTCAAGTATAAAAAAGAGGTTAGATAATTTAATGGCAGAAATAATTGGAAAAGGTGTAAATTTTGATGATGTTTTAATTATCCCTAAATATAATAAAGTAAAATCAAGAGAAGATGTTAGTTTTAAAACAAAAGTAACAAGAAATCATTATATTGATATTCCTTTTTTGGCTGCAAACATGGATACTATTTGTGAAAGTAAGATGGCTATTGAAATTGGAAAATTAGGAGGGCTTGGCGTAATACATAGATTTATGAGTGTAGAGGAACAAGCAAATCATGTAAAATCAGTAAAAGAAAAAGGATTAATTTGTGCAGCTGCCATAGGTGTTAAGGATGTAGAAAAAAGAGCTAAAGCATTAGTTGAAGCTGGTGTTGATATAATTGTAATTGACATTGCTCACGGACATTCAGAATCTGCCGGAAAAACTCTTGAATACCTAAAAAAAGAGTACCCGGATGTTGATGTTATGGCTGGAAATATTGCAACAAAAGATGCGGCAAAATATTTTTTATCAAAAGGAGCTGACGCATTAAAAATTGGCATAGGGCCAGGTAGTGTGTGCACAACCAGAATGATGACAGGAGTTGGAGTTCCTCAACTTACAGCAATAATGAATGTTTATGAATCGGTCAAGGAAGAAATTCCTATTTGTGCTGATGGTGGTATAAAAAAACCAGCTGATGTAGTAAAAGCAATAGGTGCTGGAGCTAGTAGTGTAATGTGTGGTTATATTTTTGCTGGAACAGAAGAGACTCCTGGAAAAATAAAAATTATCAATGGAAAAAAATTCAAAATATACCGAGGTTCTGCAAGCTATGATGTATCTTTAAAATCTAAACAGCTAGAGCTAAATAAAGAAGAAATTAAAAAAGAAGTAAAATTTGTCGAGGGAAAAAAAATAATGGTTCCTTATAAAGGTCCTATAAAGCCAATAATAGAAAAATATCTTGCTGGTTTAGCTTCTGGAATGACTTATGTTGGTGCTAAGGAAATGAAGGATATAATTGGCAAAGTTGATTTTATATTAAAGTATAAAGTTTAATTATTATTTAGTTTAATTATTATTTTAGACATTAATAAATATTTTAAGAGTAATATTTCAAGATTTCTATATGATTTTAGAGAATAAATTAAAGGAATTTTCTTCTGGAAAAAAACAGCTTTTTTATATTTGTTATGAACTTGTTGATGTTTTTTCTGAAACTGGTGTAGAATCTTTAGTTGTTTATATAGAAAAAACAGATAGTGTTGGAGAGTACAAGTACGAAATTTATATAAAAACAAAAGATTAATATTATCTTTTCTTCTTTAATATTTATGAGCTTTCCAAAAAGTTTAAAGCCAACAATGAAAGAAAAAAAAAGATATCTTCTTATAAAAGGAAAAATAGATAATGTAGAAGATGCTATTTTAAGTTTTATAGGTTTATTGGGTCTTTCAAAAGCTAGGCCTATTTGGATAAAAAAAGAAAAAAATTTTGGAATTTTGTCTGTAAATAGAGAATCTTTAAATTATGTTAGAGCAAGTTTTGCTGTCTGGCCAGATGAAATAAAAATAGAAAAAGTTTCTGGGACTTTAAAAAAAATAAAAGAAAAAATAACCTAACAAAATTTATATATTGCTATAATTTTTTTGATTAATGGTTTTTATAAAATCTGTTAATGCTAAAAAAATTTTTGATTCTAGAAAAGAAAAAACAATTCTTATCACAATAAAAACAAATGTTGGAGTTTTTTCAGCTAGCTCTCCAAACGGAAAATCTAAAGGTAAGTATGAAGCTCTTCCTTACAAAAAAGATTTAGATTATGACATTTTTACAATAAAAAAATTTAAAGATTATTTCTCTGATGAAAGTATTGATTGTTTCGATGATTTAAGAAGAATTGAAGATATAGTAGACGGACATCTTGGTGCTAACACTATTTTTGCTCTAGAGTCTGCAACATTAAAAGCTCTTGCAAAAGAAAAAAAAGAAGAGATATGGCAATTAATAAATGAAAACTATAAAAATAAAAATTTAAAATTTCCTAGACTAGTTGGTAATTGCATTGGTGGAGGAAAACATTCTAAAGGAAAAAAACCTGACTTTCAAGAATTTCTTTTAATTCCAAAAGAGAATTCTATTTTTGAATCTCAAAAACAAAACAAAAAAATAAAATCTTTACTTTATGATAATTTAAAAAAAATCGACAGAAATTTTTCTGGAAAAAAGAATGATGAAAACGCTTGGATGACCTCTTTAAATGATAAATCTGTTCTTGATATTTTAAAGGAAATTGTAAATAATTTTAAAATTGACTTAGGAATAGATTGTGCTGCCTCAACTTTTTATAAAAGAAAAAAATACCATTATTTAAATCCTTCAATTAATAGAGATAAAGAAGAACAATTTAATTACATTTCAAATCTTTTAAGGAATTATCCTATCTTTTATATAGAAGATCCTTTCGATGAAAATGATTTTGTAAGCTTTTCTAGACTTCTAAAAAAGTACCCAAACAGATTAATTGTCGGAGATGATTTAACTGTAACAAATTTAAACAGATTAAAAAAAGCTTTAGAGATGAAAAGCATTAACGCAATAATCATTAAACCAAATCAAAACGGATTTCTTTCTAAAGTCAAAGAAGTTTGTGATTTAGCAAAAAAGAACAACATAAAAATTATTTTTTCCCATAGATCTGGTGAAACTGAAGAAACAATACTTGCTGACTTAGCTTTTGGATTTCAGGCTGATTTTTTAAAATCTGGAATTAGTGGAAAAGAAAGGGAAGTTAAAATAAAAAGGTTGATTGAAATTGAGAAAAAACTAAAGAGGTAAATTAGTATTTCTGGAAACCTTTAAAAAGATATTTTTCTCTCAAAATTAATGGCATTAAAAAAAGAAAAGAAATCAGAAGAAGTTGAAAAAAAAGCAGAGTTAGAATCTATTTCTGAAGAAAAAACTCTAGAAGAAAAAAAGAAAAAGCTCTTAGAAAAAGTAAAAAAACTGAAAGAAAAAATAGAAGAAGTAACAACAGAGGAGCTTAAAGAAAAAGTTAAGTTAAAAAAAAGAGAAGAAATGCTTGTTCCTCTTGAAGAGTATGTTAAGTCTGGTATATACATAGGAACAAGGGTTGTAACGCCTGACATGAGGCCTTTTGTTTATAGAAGAAGGGCTGATGGTCTTGCTATTTTCAATACAGATTTAATAGATGAAAAATTAAGAGAGGCATCAAAATTTCTTGCTCAATTCGCTCCAGAAGAAATAATTTTAGTTTGTAAAAGGCAAGCTGGTTGGCGAGTTGCTGAAAAATTTGGAGAAATTACAGGAATAAGGGTTTTTACAAAGAAATATCCTGCAGGAATTTTAACAAATAAACAACTTCCAAATTTTTTTGAAAATGAATTAACAATAATAACAGATCATTGGCTTGATAAAAATGCTCTTAACGACACTCTAAAAGTTAAAAAAAAGATTCTTATGATCTGTGACACAAATAATTTTTCAAGACAAGCAAATCAAATAATAATAGGAAACAATAAAAGCGAAAGAAGTCTAGGACTTATTTTCTACATTTTAGCTAGAGAATATTGTAAAATTCGCGGAATTAAAAAAGATATACCTGAATTAAGCTGGTGGACTGGAGAGATGCAAGAAGAAGCATTAAAAAAAATTAAACCAACTATCTCAAAAACAAAAGCAGAGTTCGGAGTTTGAGAATGATTAAAAGAGAAGATTTTAACATTTTAATCTCTATATTTCTTTTTCTTTCTCTAATTTTTTTTGCTTTTTTGATAAGTTTTTGGTTTGGAATTTTTTTTGTTTTTGGTTTTATTTTTTATTTATATACTGGAAAAATAAAAAAGAACCCGTATAAACCTGTTTTAATTTTTATAGGTGGATTAATAATTAGGTTCTCTCTCGAGAAATTTTTAATTGTTTTGCCAAGATACTCCTTTACTCTAGATTTTCTAGTTGCGTTATTAATTTTTATTTTTCTTTTTCTTTTAGGTTGGAAAATTAAAAGAGCTTAAAATTAAATATTTTAGATTTTAAACCATAACCAGCTTTTCTCTGGTTTTTTTCCATAACTAGTTTTCACGAGAACAAAATTTCCTTTAAGTTTTTTTCCATTTAAAATGAACTCTATCTTTTTTTCATCTTTATTTTTTAATTCATAATTTCCTTTATCCCAAATTTCAACTTTTCCAGCACCATAATGGCCTTCAGGAATTGTGCCCTTAAAATTCGCATACTCAAGAGGATGATCTTCAACTTGAATTGCAAGTCTTTTAATTCCTTTTTTCAATGGTGGCTCTTTTGGAACAGCCCAGCTTTTTAAAACACCATTCATTTCAAGTCTTAAGTCCCAATGAAGATGGCTTGCATGATGTTTATGAACAACAAAAATTTTTTGTTTTTTATTCTGTTTTTCAAGTTTTGGCTTTGGCTCATTTGTTCTGTTTTTACCAAAAAATTTTCTTTTTGATTGATACTTTTTTAAAGACATAATAACTAAAAATAAATCTTTCTTATAAAATGTTTCTTTTTGGCATGATTAAATGTAAAAATTAGGTATAGACAACATAACTTAAAGTAAACCGAAGTTTCTTATTTTTCCTTATATTTTTGTTTTTATTTTTTAAAATAACATAGAAAGAAAAAATAAAAAGGATTTAGATGAGCTTTAGTTGTTTATTTAAATTTTTTCATTCAAGAGGGTTAAAAGATCTTTTTAAAAAATTTTAGAAAAATTTTTTAAATTCAAATAAAATATTAAATATATATGGATGAAATTTACGAGAGACAAAAAATACAAGAAGAATTACAGAGATCTCCTGAATTTGTTGATATTTTTTCAAGATTAGTTTCTGGCAAACCAGGTTACAAAACAGTTGTTCAGGTTAAACCCCTAACAGTAAAATGTTCTGGCTGCGGAATTGAACTTAAAAAAGAACAAAAATTCTGTCATGAGTGTGGAACTAAAAATCCCGAAGCAGAAAAAAAAGAAGAAAACAAATCATAAAATCATGCGTTTTCTAAATTTTATTTTGGCTTCAGATTGGAATTGAGAAGAAACTCATGCAGTTTTTCTAATTATAAGTACAAAGCCTCTTGAATTATCCCTAAATTTTTTATCTATCTAGAAAGAAATAAAGGTGTTAGCTGGAAAATTGTCTTAATGTGTATGAAACATCTATAGATTTCAGAATAAAATATGTAAGAGTGTCAAGTATTAAAAAACATTTATAGGGTTCTTAGAATGGAATAATTCAATTTTAGCTATATCTTATAACATCATCAAAAAGATTAAAAATATAAAAGTATACTATAATTATTATTAAAATGAGTGATGATTACTTAGCTAGATTAAAAGATATTGAAAGGAGAATTAATTTTAAAGAGGGGAGAAGAAGTTATAAATTGTATCGTGACTCTCCTGATTTAAAATCAACACTTCAAAGGAGAATGGAAAATACCTTAAGGTATCTTAGGGAGAAAAAGAGTCAAGGAGAGAAACTTTCACCTATGGAGGTATTAGAAGCCCGTGCTCTTGCTTATCAATTACTCACACCACCTAAAGATAAAACTCATTATGATATTGATTACGCCTTGGGTGGAGCTAGGATATACGAGGAACTTGGTATAGGATATAAAGCTGTACCAAAATTAGTAAGATATGTTGAAGAGATTTCTAAACACGGTGATAGATATGAAATGGAGCGTCTTAGAAGGGAGTTTTATCCAATTAAAAGTTTCATAGAGAGAAATGCTAAACAAAAAAGAGATCAAAAAGAATCGGGTTTAGAAGCTAGAGTTGGTGTTTTTATTTTCATTACTCTTGCAGGAATTGTCCTTAGCATTTCTTCTCTAACTGCAACAGGCAATGTGATTGCAAATTTAACAGGAACAACAAAAGGTGTATTCGGATTAATTCTTTTTGTTGTTGGTTTGGTTGGATTATTTCTCACAAAAAGATATTTTTAAGAGATAATTTTAAATTCAAATAAAATATTAAATATATATGGATGAAATTTACGAGAGACAAAAAATACAAGAAGAATTACAAAGGTCTCCTGAATTTGTTGATATTTTTTCAAAATTAGTTTCTGGCAAACCAGGTTACAAAACAATTGTTCAGGTTAAACCTCTAACAGTAAAATGTTCTGGCTGTGGAATTGAACTTAAAAAAGAACAAAAATTCTGTCATGAGTGTGGAACTAAAAATCCCGAAGCAGAAAAAAAAGAAGAAAACAAATCTTGATTAATCTTTATTTTATAAGAAGATCCTTATTTTATTTTTCTCGAATTTTTTATCACTAATTTTTCTTTAAATTCAAAAAAACCTAAACATAATTTAATTTAGGAAAAAATTTTTAGTGAATTAATACTTGAACAAATAAAAGTTTGATATAACTGAAAAGACATGAGGCTTTATAAAAAAGTGCTTATTTAAGTTTATTAAAAAAATTTATAAGTATAATTTTATTTTTGCTTTGATGGAAAAAGAGTTTAGGGAAAGTGGCTTATTTAACCATGTTTTAGATCATGAACTACATGAAAAGGTATATCATAAAACAAAAGAATCACTTTTTTATGTAAAATTTGAACTTAAGAAACAAATTATCCTAGCAATAACAGCTGCATTAGTGTTTCTTATTGCTATTGCATGGAAAGAGCCAATACAAAATTACTTTCATCTTTTTAATTGAAAAAATTGGTTGGAAAGGACATGATTTAGTTTTAGAATATCTTTATGCAGTTTTGATAACAATCCTTGCGGTTCTCATTCTTTTTATAGTAAACAACATCATAATGCAGAGCATGGGTTTAGAAAATAAAAAATTAAAAGAAAAAAGTTCTAGAAAAATTTATAAAGGCGAAACGAGATAATTTTATACTAACTAAGATGAGTGCCTTAAAAATCATCATTAAGGTATGATGTATGTAGGGGCAGTCACTTAGTTGTAGATTCTAAATTTCCCAGGAGGTCGCTGAGATTTTATAAATCCAGTTGATCCTGCTGGCGGCTGCGGCTCTCTGGTTTGCACTTAGACATGCAAGTCATTTCTCTAGGTTCGAAAGAATTTAGAGGAAGGCGAACTGCTCAGTAACACGTAGCTAACCTACCCTTAGGTCAAGGATAACCTCGGGAAACTGAGGCTAAAACTTGATAGTAGATATTTCCTGGAAAGGATTATCTACCAAACTCGTGCCTAAGGATGGGGCTGCGGCGGATTAGGTTGTTGGCGGGGTAATAGCCCACCAAGCCGATGATCCGTAAGGGCTCTTAGCGGAGGGGCCCTGAGAGGGAATCTGAGACACTATTCCCAGCCCTACGGGGTGCAGCAGTTAGGAATCTTCTGCAATGCGCGAAAGCGTGACAGAGTGAGCCAGAGTGCCTGTCCATGACAGGCTTTTGCCAAATGTAAAAAGTTTGGCGAATAAGGACTGGGAGAGACGGGTGCCAGCCGCCGCGGTAATACCCGCGGTCCAAGTCGCAGCCACATTTATTGGGTCTAAAACATCCGTAGCTTGTTCACCAAGTTCCTTGTGAAATCTCGTGTCTTAAGCACGAGGCGAGCAAGGAATACTAGTGAACTAGAGACCGGGAGACGTAAGAAGTACGTCCGAAGTAGCGGTAAAATGTGTTGATCTCGGACGGACTAACAATAGCGAAGGCATCTTACGAGAACGGTTCTGACAGTAAGGGATGAAGGCTAGGGGCGCAAAGTGGATTAGATACCCATGTAGTCCTAGCAGTAAACACTGCACACTAAACATCAGTACCTCCTCGAGAGGTATTGGTGCTGCAGGGAAGCCGAAGAGTGTGCTACCTGGGGAGTATAGCCGCAAGGCCGAAACTTAAAGGAATAGGCGGGGAGGCACTACAACGGGTGACGCGTGCGGTTCAATTAGATTCTACACCGTGAACCTCACCAGGACCGACAGCAGAATGAAGGTCAGTCTGAAGGGCTTACCTGACACGCTGAGAGGAGTTGCATGGCCGACGTCAGCCTGTGCCGTGAGGTGACCTGTTAAATCAGGTAACAGGCAAGACCCACATCTCTATTTACCACGTGTACAATAGAGAGATTGCCCGGGTAACTGGGATGAAAGTGTGGGCTACGTTAGGTGAGTACAGCCTGAATGCCCTGGGCGACACGCGCGCGGCAATGGCGGATACAATGGGATGCAACTCCGAGAGGAGAAGCAAATCCCCTAAAGTCCGTCTCAGTCCAGATTGCGGGCTGCAACTCGCCCGCATGACGCTGGAATCCGTAGTAATCGTTCGTTAGCAGCGAACGGTGAATACGTCACTGTCTCTTGCACTCACTGCCCGTCAAACCAACCAAGTTATGCTATGGTGAAACCTTCGGGGAGAACCTTAGCATAGCAAGGTAGGTTAAGTCGTCACAAGGTATCTGTAGGGGAACCTGCAGATGGATTACCTCCTAAAAATTAAGTGATTGCTCCTACATACTAAATAAAAAATTTTAGCGAACGGGGTGTAAGAAAAAAGTTTATAAAAAAAATTTAAAAATAAAAGTTAATTAAAAATTTCACGGGCCTGTAGTTTAACGGTAAAACACCTCGTTTGCACCGAGGAGCTCCGCGTTCAATTCGCGGCAGGTCCATAAAATTTTATTGAAGAAAAACACTAAAAAATATAAAATTATATTCAAACATCATATTCAACAAAGTTGAATGGTTCCAAATGAAATATTTTGGGATCATTTTGAGAACAGACAGATAAATGTCATGTTCAATGAGATAAGCAAGAACTGAAGTGTGTTCAGCATACTACCTAAGCTGTTAGATGGATAGCTTGGCTTTGGTAGATGATGAAAGACGTGGCAAGCTGCGATAAGCCTAGGGTAGCTGCACGCAAGCTTTGATCCTAGGATCTCTGAATAATACCGAGAGGTATAGCTACGCCGGGAATTGAAACATCTTAGTACCGGCAGGAAAAGAAAACAAATAGTGATTCCCTTAGTAGCAGCGAGCGAAAAGGGAAAAGGACAAACCGAATCTCCTTGCGAAAGTAAGGTAGAGATGTGGTGAGAGATAAGCCTAAGTTACTGAGTCGAAATTGCCTGGAACGGCATCCCAAAGAGGGTGATAGGCCCGTAGACTAAAGTAATATGGCGTTCTCTCAAAAGAGTAGGGCGCCCTGGATTGGGCGTCTGAATATAGCAGGATTAACTGCTAATCCTAAATATAACCAAAGTCCGATAGTGCACTAGTACCGCGAGGGAAAGCTGAAAAGAACCCTTAGCAGGGAGTGAAATAGACATGAAATCTAACAGCGACAGATTGTTACTGCTCTCTACAGTTTTGCTGTAGAGGGTTGTAACGTACGTTTTGAAGAACGGGCCAGGGAGTTTATCTAAGTGGCGAAGCTAATCTCATAAAGAGAGTAACTGAAGCGAAAGCAAGTCTGAAAGGGCGTTAGTCACTTGGATAAGACCCGAAGCCAGGTGATCTATTCATGGGCAAGGCGAAGTCTTCCGAAAGGAGGATGGAGGCCTGAACCAGTGTTGTGGACATGCACTTGGATGACCTGTGAATAGGGGTGAAATGCCTATCTAACCTGGCGATGGCTGGTTCCTGCTGAAATATGCCTTCGTATAGTCTTCTTGTGCTTGTTAGCGGTGTAAAGTACGGATGAGACTTGCAGGGGCTAATGCCTACGGAGTCTTTTCCAACTCAGAAACTGCTAACTGCATACAAGAAGAAACAGGGGCGGTATGTAAGATACTGTTCCGAGACCGGAACAACGGAGACCAGAGTTAAGGTCCCTAAATCTATGCTAAGTGTATCGAACTCTGTCGAAAATCTGAGACAGTAGGGATGTAGGCTTAGAAGCAGCCACCATTTAAAGAAAGCGTAACAGCTCACCTATCGAGATTTTCGGCGAGGAAAATGGACGGGGCTAAGCATAGTACCGAGACTCTGGCGGAGCTCGATTAGAGCTTTCGGGTAAGCAGGCGTGGTTTTTGCTGAGAAGCTTCTTCTAAAGAAGGAGTGGAGCGAAAACCAGTGAGAATCCTGGTGGTAGTAGGAGGAGATTTTCCTGAGAATGGAAAACGCCGAAAGGGCAAGGTTTCCTTGGCAATATAAGTTAGCCAAGGGTTAGTCAGCACCTAAGTTGTACCTTAACAGAGTACAACGATGGATAACAGGTTAATATTCCTGTACTAACTAAACCTTGTAGCATGTTTTGCTTTTGGATATGGACACATCCGAGAGGGTGTTCTGAAAAAGAAAGTTAGGGAGCGTAATGCTTAGATCTCACTGAATTTTTCAGAGGAATACGTCCTGAGTCCAAGAGCCCGTGAAAAGACATGCTACTTAAAGTTTAGTTAGCTGTACCCATAACCGACACTGGTGCCCTAGCTGAGAAGGCTAAGGCGTGAAAGGTCAAACCAACCAAGGGAACTCGGCAAATTAGTCCTGTAGCTTCGGCAGAAGGGATGTCTATAAATGTCTCTTTAGAAATAGAGAGGCATTTGTAGATCTCAGTAACAAGGATGGCCCGACTGTTTACCAAAAACGTAGCTGGGTGCAAATCCGAAAGGACTAGTATACCCAGTGAGACCTGCCCAGTGGTGGTGTGTCAAACTCCTTTTCAAGGGAGCTAAGCCCCATCAAACGGCGGGGGTAACTATGACCCTCTTAAGGTAGCGTAATGCCTTGTCGTCTGAATGGCGACGTGCATGAATGGTTTAACGAGGTTGTCACTGTCCCTGGTTGGAGCCTTCTGAACACACCTCGTGGTGAAAAGGCCACGGACACCTAGTGGGAAGCGAAGACCTTGTGGAACTTTACTGCAACCTGTTGTTGTAATTTTAAACAAGATGCATAGAATAGGTAGGAGCGTAGATCTGCTGATTTCGGTCAGCAGGGAGCAAAAGTGTAATACTACCCATTTTGTTTAAAATTGCTTACTTCATTAGAAGGACAGCAGCAGGCGGGCAGTTTGGCTGGGGCGGCGCCCTGTCGAAAAAATATCGATAGGAACCAAAGACAAGCTCATCCGGCTTGGAAACCCGGAGTTGAGTTCAAGGGCAAAAGCTTGTCTGACTGCATTCTGAAAAGCAAGGAATGCAGGAGTGAAAGCTGGGCCTAGTGAACCCACGTGCTCTTTTAATAGGAGCCGTGTCTGATAGAAAAGTTACCCCAAGGATAACAGGCTTGTCGCGCCCGATAGCTCACATTGACGGCGCGGTTTGGTACATCGCTGTCGGCTCTTCCTATCCTAGCTGTGCAGAAGCAGCTAAGGGTGTCGGAGTTCACGCATTAAAAGGGATCGTTAGCTGGGTTAAGAACGTCGCGAGACAGTTTGTATGATATCTACTAGGTGTGGTAATTGTCTGAGTGGAACGAACCCGTAGTACGAGAGGAACCGGGTTCGGGTGCCTCTGGTGAGCAGTTGTCATCTGGCAGGCTGCATAGCTACGCACCAAGTGGATAAGAGCTGAATGCATCTAAGCTCGAAGCCACCCGCAAAACGAGACAATAGAGGCCGTCGTAGAACACGACGTCGATAGAGTTGGGGTGTAAGACACAAGCTTCGGCGAGTGTTTCAGCCCACAACTACTAAAAGCCCAAATTATGTTGAACAGACTTCAGTTCTTGCTTCTAATTTAAACTAAAATAAAATTCAAGAACATAATCATCCTCACTTATTTTTTCAAGATCTCTTATATCAGTTTCATTTAAAGAACTAGAATAATGTTGTTTCAACATTTGAATATGTGTTTGATAAACTTTTATAACTTCATATAAAGTTTCTAGAATTGATTTTTCTATCCAATAGTAATCATCAAAATTCATTTTATAATAAAAAAGATATTTTTTATAAAGTTTTTTGCTTTTTAATTATATGATTCCTACACCAGGAATGACAGGTATTTACATAAATATAAATTGTAGCTTAATTGTAGAAGTTGTTTCTTATGAAGAAGAAAATCAAATAGTAAAGTTAAAAGTTTTAAAAAGCTTATTAAAAAACTGCAATTATGAAGAGGGTGATGAGTTTGAATTTTACCTAAGAAAAAATCAAAATGATCTAGAAGAAAAACTTATTTTAGATTAAGGATTACTTTTCAAGAGTTTTTACAATAAAAAAGTGTAAAACAGCAAATAAAAAACTTAAAACAACTGTAGTTTTTGAAAGTATTAAAAGGAAACCTTTAATCTCTAATTTTTTTATCAAAAAGTATAAAGTTAAAGAAATAAAAAGAAGAATAAATCCAACTAAAGGTTTAGGTTTTCTTGAAATAATTTTTTTCTTTTCTAGTTTTTGTAAAAATTTTTTGGTTTTCATTTTTTATTTGAGTATTAAGCTAAATTCTGTCTCTTGAGTAAAATTTTTAAATTTAAAAAAACTTGTTTTTTTGTAAGTCAGGAAGTTAACCTTCGGAACCAGCTCTTAAATGAGCAAAATTCGATAAGAAACGAATTTGGTTCTGAGGAAGGTCCGGCCACCAAAAAAAAGTTGTTCTCCGAAAGGAGAATTGCCGTGAGGCAAGGCTCTGGAACAGAAACGACACAGCTGCTCTCGAGCTATGAATTCGTGGAAAGAGCAAAGAAAGAGCAGACATGATGAAACGGCCAACCCAACTGGTGCAAGGCTAAAAGCCGCTTAGTCGAATGTTAACGTGTTCAGTTCGTCTTAGGCTGAAAAAGCCAACAAAAAAGACGATGAACAACAGAAGCTGGCCTATTCCTGACTTACGTTTTAATTTAATTTTTTGTTACGTGTTTTAAGATATTTTAACTCCATAATATCATCTCACAAACTAAGCTATTTTTCAAAATTTTAATTTTAAATTTAAAAATAGAAAAGAGTAAAAGATTTAAAAGTAAATTTTTTTATAAGTAAGCGTAAACACGTGAGGGGCAGGTAGCTCAGTGGGAGAGCACATGACTGAAGCTCATGGTGTCGGGGGTTCGATTCCCTCCCTGCCCATAAAAATCTTGATTGAGTTTTATAAAAATTCAAAAACATTTATAAAACCCTGTTTACTTATTAAGAAATAAATCAAAAAAATATTAAAAAGAGGAAAAATGCCTCAAAAAGAAAAAATTGATAGAGTTTCTGTGGCTTATATTTTAGGTATTTTAAGTATAGTTTTTGCTTTTATAAGTCCTCTTGCAGGAATTATTATAGCAATAATTGGAATTGTTCAGAGCAATAAAGGTGATGCTAAAAAAGTGAGAAATTTAAATATAATAGGTTTAGTACTTTCAATCATTATTTTTGTCTTGTCTTTATTTTTGGTTTTTAGCAATTTAACAAATGTTGTTCCTTCTATATAAGATGGTTATCAGGATAAAAAAAGCAGCAATGGAAATGTCTGTAGGAACAATCGTAACAATTGTTCTTTTAATGATTGTTCTTGTTTTAGGTATTTTTTTTATACAAAAAATTTTTACAACAGGAACAAATGCAATTGATACAATAGATAATGAAATACAAAACCAACTTCAAAAGTTATTTGCAGAAGAAACAAGAACAATTGCTGTTTATCCAACGTCAAGAGAAGTCACTATTAAAAAAGGAGATACTCCTAAAGGATTTGCGTTTTCTGTAAGAAATAATGATGTTAATGAGGCAACCTTTAATTATAAAGTTGAGTCAGAGGATGTTAGTTCTTGCGGTGGAAGCATAACAAAAGAAAATGCTAATAGTTATATTTTAGGGGGTACAGGTAGTTTTAAGTTGGCGGCTGGAAATTCTTTAGATTTGCCTCGACTTGTCAAATTTAACATACCATCTTCAGCACCGCCATGCACAATCTCCTACACACTTAAAATAACAAAAAATGTGAATAATAAAGAGTCTCCATATAGTGATGTACAAGTTTTTTTAACTATTAAGTAAGCTATTTAATATGAACTATTCTAAAAATTTAAAATTTAATTAATTGTTCTATCTGAAAAAAATTAAAAATTATTAATAAAGTTTGTTACTTAATTTTTATTTTTTTAGTTAGTTTTATTAACATAAAATTTTTTAGTCTTTTATGGATATAAGACTTTTTAACACTTTAACAAGAAAAAAAGAAATTTTTAAACCGATAGAAGATAAAAAAGTAAAGATTTATACTTGCGGGCCAACTGTTTATTGGTATCAACACATAGGAAACTTAAGAAGTTATTTTTTTCCTGACATCTTAAAGAGAGTTTTAATGGAAAATGGTTATAAAATTGTCCATGTAATTAATGTTACTGATGTAGGACATTTGACTTCTGATTCAGATACTGGAGAAGATAAAATTGAAAAAACAGCAAGAGAACAGAAAAAAACAGCAAAAGAAATAGCTTCTTTTTATTTTAAAGTTTTTAAAGAAGATTTCAAGAAGATGAATTTTATTGAACCAAATTTTTGGCCAAAAGCATCAGAGCATATAAAAGAACAAATTGAATTGATAAAAAAACTTGAAGAAAAAGGATTTACTTACAAAACTTCTGACGGAATTTATTTTGATAGCTCAAAATTCAAAAATTATGGAAAACTTGCAAATTTAAATGTTAAAGGAATAAAAGCCGGAAAAAGAATTCCTTTAGGAGAAAAAAGAAATATTACTGATTTTGCTTTATGGAAGTTTTCTGAAAAGCCAGGCTTAAGGCAGCAAGAATGGAATAGCCCTTGGGGGATTGGATTTCCTGGTTGGCATATTGAATGTAGTGCAATGTCCATGAAATACTTAGGAGAGAGTTTTGATATACACACCGGAGGCGAAGATCATATTCAAATTCATCATACAAATGAAATCGCTCAAAGCGAGGCAGCAACTGGAAAGAAATTTGTAAATTACTGGCTTCATGGTGCTTTCTTAACTTTTAAGGGTGAAAAAATTTCAAAATCAAAAGGAGGATTTTATACTCTTTCAGAACTTGAAGAGAAAGGGTATTCTGCTCTTGATTTAAGATATTTATTTTTAACTTCACATTATAGAAAGCCTTTAGAATTTAGTTTTCATGCATTAGATTTTGCAAAAAATTCTTTAAGAAAGCTTAAAGAAAAAATAAAATCTCTTGACAAAACAAAAAAAATAAATAGAAAAAATATTGATCTTGCTTACAAACAATTTTTATCTTATCTTAATGATGATTTAAACACACCTAAGTCTCTTTCTTTTTTATGGGATGTTTTAAGAGAAGACAAACTTAATGATTCTGAAAAGTATAAGCTTGCAACAATTTTTGATAAAATTTTAGGTCTTGATTTAGGAAAAGAGGAAAAAATTAAAATTCCAAAGAAAGTAGCTGAATTGATAAAAAAAAGAGAAGAGCTGAGAAAAAATAAGAAATTTTTAGATGCTGATAAAATAAGACAAAAGATTTATAAGTTAGGTTTTATTATAGAAGATACAAAAGAAGGGGTTATTATAAAAAAAAGATAAAAAATAAAAGAGGTGAAATGCATGAAAAAAAAGTTGAATGGTATCTTGATTTTATTGATTTAAAATACAAGCCTAAAAAAACAGACTTAAAAGTTCTTTTTTATTTTGAACCTGCAAAAGGTATCACAGTTAATGATGCTATTGGAAGAATCGCTTCTGAAAGTAGTACAGGAACATGGACGACTCTTTTTAAATTACCTAAAAGAATGAAAAATTTAATGGCTATTGCTTATGATTTAAAGCTAAAAGGAAATGGTGGTTTTGTTAAAGTTGCATATCCTCTTGGTTTATGGGAGCAAGGAAACGTTCCTCAACTTTTATCAGGAATTGCAGGAAATATCTTTGGAATGAAAGCATTAAAAAATTTAAGATTAATTGATGTTTCTCTTCCTCATGAATATATAAAAAATTTTAAAGGACCAAATTTAGGAATTTCTGGATTAAGAAAATACTTTAAAGTTTATGACAGACCACTTACAGGAGCTGTGCCTAAACCAAAAATAGGCTTTTCTTCTGAAGAACACGCAAAAATAGGTTATGAAACATGGATGGGTGGTTTTGATTGTGTAAAAGACGATGAGAACCTAAGTTCTACAAGTTTTAATAATTTTTATAAAAGAGTTTCATTACTAGCAAAAATGAGAGACAAAGCTGAAAAAGAAACTGGTGAAGTTAAAGATGCTTTCATTAATATAACAGCAGAAACAGAAGAAATGAAAAAAAGAGCAAAAACGCTTTACAATTACGGATTTAAGTATGCAATGATAGATGTAGTTGTTACAGGAACATCTGCTGTGCAAACTTTAAGAGAGGTTTTAAGAGATTATGATATGGCAATTCATGCACATAGAGCAATGCATGCTTCATTTGATAGAAATCCTAAACACGGAATTACAATGCAATTTTTAGCTAAAATAATGAGATTAATTGGTGTTGAGCAGATTCATTCAGGAACAGCTGTAGGAAAACTTGTAAGCACAAAAAAAGAAGTTAAAGTTGTTGCTGAAACCCTTAGAGAAAAAAATGTTAAAGAAGATTTTCCGCACTTGCTTGATCAAAATTGGGAGCATATAAAACCTGCATTTCCTGTTTCTTCAGGAGGAATGCACCCTGGATTGATACCAGAAGAGTTTAAAATATTTGGAAAAGATTTTGTTTTGCTTGTCTCTGGAGGTATTCACGGTCATCCTAGAGGAACAAGAGCAGGTGCAATGGCTGCAATGCAAGCAATTGAAGCAGTTAAAAAAGAAATTCCTTTAGAAGAATACGCAAAAACACATAAAGAACTTAAAGAAGCTCTTCAAAAATGGGGTAGAATGAAACCTAAATAAAATCACAAAATTTTTTCTAGAAATTTTTTAAATTCTTTAATATCTTTAAAAATTAAATTCGCACCGGCTTTTTTCAGTTCTTTTCTAGAGTAACTACCAGATAAAATAGCAACTGAAAACATTTTTGCTCTTTTTGCTGCTATCATTTCATAAATTGAATCACCAACATAAATGCAGTTTTTTGGACTTATTCTTATTATTTTTGCTGCTTTAATTAATGGCTCTGGATTCGGTTTATGTTTTTTTGTATGTTCTGAAGCAACAAACTTTTTAAAATATTTTCCTAAAAAACTTTTTTTTAGAATTAAAGAGATGTTTTCTTCTGACGCAGAAGAAGAAATTATAAGTTTAATTTTTTTCTTCTTTAAAAAGTCTAAAAGTTCTTTAACACCTGAAAAAATTTTGACTCCTCGTTTTCTAAGAATTTTTCTATATTCTTCTTCTTTTTCTTGAACAATTTTTTTTATTTCATTATTTTTTATTTTAGGAATTAAACCCCTAACTAACTCAAAAGCAGAAACCCCGAACTTTCGAAACACGTCTTCTTTTTTTATTTTAAAACCTCTTTTTTTTAAAACATAATAGAAAGATTCAAAATGATCTTTATAAGAGTCAATTAACAAATTATCCAAATCAAAAATTATCGCTTTTATTTCTAAATTCTCTTTTCTTAACATTTTATAATAAATTTTATATAATAAAATTTAAAGTTTAAAAAATATGATTGTTTTTAATTTTAATGAAAACTCGTTTAAATAAAAAGTATAGAAAGGCTGTTTTTATTGTTGTTTATTCTTTAACAAAAAAAGAACCAGTTTATCTTCTACTAAAAAGAAAGCTTCATTGGAAAGGTTGGGAGTTTCCTAAAGGAGCTATAGAAAAAAATGAAAGCTCGATAGAAGCAGTGAGAAGAGAGCTTTTTGAAGAAACAGGACTTTATCCTTTAAAAATAAAAAAATTTAATTACAAAGGTAGATACAAATATAAAAAAATTTTAAAAGATAGACCAAATTTTATTGGTCAAACATTTTCTTTATTTGCCGCAGAAGTTAAAATTAAGAAAATCAAAATAGACAAAAAAGAACATTCTGGTTTTAAATGGTTAAGTTTTAGCAACGCATATAAGACTTTAACCTGGCCAAATCAAAAAAAGTCATTAAAAATTGTAAATTCTTGGTTGTCAAAAAATGGAAAAAAATAAAAAAATAAAGTTTAGAGAAAAAATTTTGTCTTCAGGAACAAAAATTATTTTAGGAAAAGATGCAAAAAGCAATGATGCTTTAATGTATTTGTATAAAGATAAAAACAACATAATTTTACATACTGTTTATCCAGGAAGTCCTTTTTGTGTAATTGAAAAAATAAAACCAACAAAAAAAGAAATTTACGAAGCAGGAATCTTTGTCGCACTATATAGCCAAGATTGGAAAGATAACAAAAAAGATGTTTTAGTAAGCGTATTTACCGGAAAAAATATTTCAAAAACAAAAAATCTTAAACCAGGTACTTGGCACGTAAAAAAAGCAAAAACAATAAAAATAAAAAAAGAGGATATTATAAGATTACACAACAAAAAAAGCACATAAAATGCCACAAAGTCATCTCCAAATAGGAAAAAAAGGAATAACTAAGAATTTTATTGAAACTTTAAAAGGTCATTTCGAAAATCATGATTTAGTTAAAGTTTCTATTTTAAAAAGTGCTGGACATAATAAAGAGAAGATTAAAGAGTATACAGATGAAATTTTAAATAACCTAGGAAAAAGATACACTGCAAAAATTGTTGGCTTTACAATTTTCCTTAAGAGATGGAGAAAAGAAGTGAGATAAATAAAATAGAATATAAAAGAATATAAATAGTATTTTTTTGATTAATAATGCTAAAAAATTATAAAGGTAAAAGAATCTTTCAAGAAGAGTTTCGTGAATTCTCTTTAAAACCAGATGAGTTTTGTTTAACAGTAGATTATTTTGAAAGTTTAGCTTTAGATTTGGGGGTAGCAGTAAAAATTTATGAGCCTTATTCATACTATGTTAGTAAAAAAGCTTTTGGAAAACCATTAGTTGTTTGTATCAATGAAGAAGAAAAAACATTAAAAGTTATTGGAGATTCGACAGCAATTGGTAAGATGAAAAGTTGTTTAGAGGATGGACTTTCTGAAAATTTAGAAAGAATAGTTTCTCTAAGAACAGAAAAAATCTTAAAAGCTGTAGAAGGAAAAAAGAATATGAATATTGGTAAATAAAAAATTAAGTCTAGCTCTCAACAAAAATAGTTTAAAATTTAGATAAATTTATATACTAACTTTTTTAGTTTTAAATGGGTAAACAGCCAGTTATAAAATAAATTTTTATGGCTGTTCTATTGCCGAAAGGCAAGCCTAAAATGGAAAAAAATCCTGTTTATGAACTTAAAGCTAGTGAATATAATTTAAAGTTAGCAGAAGCTTTAAAAAAAATTCCAGAATTTAAAGAGCCAGAATGGTTAAAATTTGTTAAGTCTGGTTCTGGTAAAGCAAGACCAATTGACGATCCTGATTTTTGGTACAAGAGGGCTGCCAGTATACTAAGACAGATTTATCTTAAAGGAAGTGTTGGAGTTAACAGACTAAGAACAAAATACGGAAACAGAAAAAATCGTGGATTCAAACCAGAAAAATTTAGAAAAGCAAGTGGAAAAATAATTAGAGTTATTTTGCAACAATCAGACAAAGCTGGTTTCACTGAAATTTTAAAAGGTGCAAAAGGATTAAAAAACAAGAAGCCAGGAAGATACTTAACAGAAAAAGGAAAAAAATTTTTAGAGAGTATAAAGTAAAAAATGGGTATAAAAAATCCTGAAAAAAAAGCACAACTTGCAAAAAAAAGAAGGCAAACAAAATGGGCTCCTATCTGGGCTGTTTTAAGAAAATTCGGTTTAGGTAAAAAAGTACACCCTTTTGTTATAACAAGATATAAAAGATCATGGAGAAGAACGAAACTTCACATAAAACCAAGAAAGATTAGAAAATCTCATTTAGGTTAAAAATTTAAAATGGAACAAAATATTGAAAGTACTATAAAAGAAAAGATTTATGTAATTCCTTTAAGAAAAAAAACAATAAATACTGCAAGGTATAAAAGATCAAAAAAAGCAATAAATGAAATTAAAAAATTTATTGCAAGACATTTAAAAATTTATGATAAAGATTATAAAAAAATAAAAATTGATGTTTTTCTTAATGAATATATATGGAAAAGAGGAGCTAGAAAACCACCCGCTAAAGTTAAAGTCAAAACAATAGAAGAAGATAATTCAATAAAGGTAGAGCTTGTAGATCTTCCTAAAGATCTTTTATTTAAAAAACAAAGATTAGAAAAAAGAGGAATGAAAATTCAAGATAATTTAAAGAAAAAAGAAACTCTCGAAGAAAAGGAAAGAAAAGAGGAAGAAAAAAAAGAGGAAATTAAAGAGACAGAAGAAAAGAAAGAAGAACTAGAAAAAAAGAAAGCCGCTGTAATAAAATCAACGCAACAATTTGAAAGAGCAACAGCAAAAATGAAAAAACATTTAACAAAACAAGACAAACAGCCAAAAAGACAGAGAAGAATGGCTTTACAAAAATAGTTATTCATCAAAGTACTTAATATACTCTCTAGTTTCTTTTGGCATCTTGCTTATATCCCAATTTCTAGAAAAAACTCTAAAGGCACCTGCATTATATGCAGCTAAAACAATCTTTCTTTTTTCTTTGTCTTCTAAACTATCCCATTCTTGATGTTTTTTTCTACAATATTCATCAATCCATAAAATGTATTTTAAACCAACTCTAATATTCATTCTAGGATTAAAAACATTTTCGTCATAATCTAAATTTTTTTCAACCTGGTACCAAGCACTTCTCTTTAATTGCATTAATCCCTTTGCATTATTTCTACTCACCGCTTTTTCATTATACCTTGATTCTGCGTATATCAATCGAGACAAAATATCTAAATCAAAATAAGGAGGAAAATTATCAAGTTTTTTGTATTCTTCTTCTAAAATCTCATAGATTTTTTTGTATTTTTTTATTTCTTTATTAGGTAAATTTTCTATAGTCTCAATTATCTCTTCCAATGATGATTCTACTCCAAAGTTTATAGTTTCTTCTAAGGTTTTACTTGGTGCTCCAAAGTATAAAATTCCTAACAAAGTTAAAGCTATTCTCTTTTTCATTTTGTTTAAGATTTATTTTAGTTAGAATTTATAAATTTAACTATTGTTATCTCTAAAAAGTTACAATAATCTGAATAAATTCCATAAAATAACTATCTTTATTTTAATTTTTTATTTTAAAACTTTTTCTGTTTCAAGATACCATATATAAAGATCAAGCTCTCCAAGAGATAAATTTGTTTTATTTGCTATTTTTTTTAAAATTTCTTCAATTTCAAGATATTTTTCTTTTGTTAAATTTTTATTTTCTTTAATAATTTTATTTTTAACTAAAAAATCAACAATATGAAAATCAATAATTGCTAAATTTTTATATCCTATATTCCTCAAAAAATGAGATGATTCTTTCATTCCTAAACCTTTAATGTTTTTAACAAGCCACTCTCTTAATTCTCTTGCTTTTTTATTATTTCCTTTCTTACAAAGATTAATAGCTTTAATCAATTCTTTAATTTTTTTTCTTGCTTCTATAATATATTTTGCTCTTGTATTAGGAAACCTATAACCTAAATCTGAAAGCTTTTTAGAAAGTTTTTTTTCATTTAAATAAAAAAAACCATCATTAATTTCTTTTTGGATTTTAATGCATTTTTCTGCACTTGAATTTGCTGTTAAAATACAAAAGCATAATTCTTTAAAAATTGCTTTTTTTGTTTTAATTTTTTCAAATTCTTTCATTCTTTTATTTATCGTTGGTCTAATTTTCGTTTTTTTTAATTGACTAATCAAAGAAATAACAGAATTAATTTTAGTCATTTTATTTTTTTAATTTTTTCAAGAAGTTTGTCTTTTATTTTTTTGTTTGTATAAGTTTTGCCAAATCTTACAGCAATCGGATTTATCATTTTCCAATATTTTTTTGGAAATATTTTTTTCAAATCTTCTTCTATCTTTTCTGGCTTTGTATTTTTTGTCCAACCTAGTTTTCGAGATATGTAATTTAGATGTGTATCAACACCTATAGCATCTTTACCACAACTTGCAAGAAAAACATTTGCTGTCTTTCTTCCTACTCCTGGAAGTTGTATTAATAAATCAAAATTTTTAGGAACTTTTCCATTATATTTCTCAATTAAAACTTTAGAAAGCTTAAGAAGGCTTTTTGTTTTATTTCGATAAAAATTAACAGATTTTATTAAATGTTCAATGTCTTTTGGATTTGCTCTATAAAGTTTTTCTGCGTTTGGGTATCTTCTAAAAAGTTTTTCGCAGGATTTTATTGTTATCTCATCTGTTGTTCTTGCTGAAAGTAAAATAGCAACTAACCTTTGAAAATCATTTTTCCAGTTATCTGCTGCTAACCTAATTTCTCCTGGTTTTTTCCCTAATCTTTTAAGCTCATAAAGCTGTTTTAATTCTTTTATCATTTTTAATCTTAAATTTTAATTTTAAATTATAACTTAAGGTTTATAATTATTATCAAAACTTCAGAAAGTTTTAAAAAACAGCTTGCGTTTTGTTTATTTATGACAAAAAAAGATTTGCATCTTTTGGGGCATACCTTATTAAGAGTAACTATTGGGTTAATGTTTATAATTACAGGTATTAAAAAACTAGGCAACATTTCTGGAGTAGATACAATGTTAGGAAATTTAGGTTTTCCAATAGCTACTTTTTTTGCTTGGTTACTTGCTCTTTCTGAATTTATTTTTGGAGCTTTAATTTTCTTAGGATTTAAAACAAGAATAACAGCGCTTCCTTTAGCATTTATCTTACTTGTTGCAGAAATTTTGGTTGTTATTCCAAATCAAGGAATACTATCGACAAATTCTTTTTTCCATTTAATAGCTATCTCAGGAATTGTTACAATTTATTTAACTGGTCCGGGAAAATTTTCTCTAACAAAAAGATAAAAATTAATTTTCAGTTTCTAATTTTATAAAGAGTAGTTTTCTTTTCAATATAATAAGATAATAGATAAAATGGATATAAACAAAATTAAACAAAAAAAATCTTTAAAAGAGCTTTTAGAATTTGGAATTATAAATATTGATAAACCGTCAGGACCAACTAGTTTTCAAGTGTCTGAATACATAAAAAAAGAGCTAAATTTAAAAAAAACAAGCCATTTTGGCACTTTAGATCCTGCTGTAACTGGTGTTTTGCCTATTGCACTAAATAGGGCTTGTAGACTAACTGACTTCTTCATAAAAAAAGATAAAACTTATGTTGGAATTATGCATCTCCATAAAGAACTTTCTTTAGAAGAAGTAAAAAATAAAATAAAAGAAAAATTTTTAGGAACAATAATCCAAAAGCCTCCTGTAAGATCTAATGTTAAAAGAGAAGAAAGAGAAAGAGAAATAAAAAAATTTGAAATACTTGAAATCAATGGAAAAGAATTTTTATTTCTGGTTGAGTGTGAAGCAGGAACTTACATAAGAAAATTAATTCACGATTTAGGAACAGAACTTAAAGTTGGTGCACATATGCTAGAATTAAGAAGAACAAAGGCAAGTATTTTTAGTGAAGATGAAAGCTATACACTATATGATTTTGAAAGAGCTGTAAAAGAATACAAAAATGGAAATGAAATGTTTTTAAGGAATATGCTTATTCCTGGCGAAATAATATCAAAGCTATATCCTATTGTAAGAATAAAAAAAGAGTTCATAAAAAGAATTATTCATGGAAGCCCTATTTATAAAAATTTTCTTATAAAAGATGAAAGACTTAAATTAAATGATATTTTTTGTGTTTTTGATGATGAAAAATTTATAGGTGTTTTTAGGGTTGTTTTAGATAAAAAAATTTTTGCTAAGCCAGAATTTGTTTTTCAAAGAATTAATGATACTTAAAGTAGATGTTAAGATGTTAATAAATAATCTTTTATTTGAGAAAATTGAGAAAGATAAAAGCTAACTCACAACATTACAGCTAAAAAATGATTAAATTTAATAATTTAATATTTATCTTTTTTATATGAGAACTTTTGTATATTTTTCCTCAACAGCAAAAACCTCTGGAAAAGTCTTGTCTGGAAAAAATATCAATTTAATGTCAGCGGGAAGAATGGATATTGCAATACATGTTATAATAAACTCTTTTTTCCTTTCACATTCAATTAGAAATGATGTAGTACTTCACCTTATTTTTTACGGACCTCCGGATCCCCCAAAACATATAGAAATGTCTATAAAACCAGAAACAAATTTAAGTAAAAAAGATGTAGCAAACCTCCTCAAAAAAATTTTATATAAATATAAAGAAGGAAAAAAAATTGAGGCCGTTCCTGGATGTTATATAGAAAAAAAAAGTTTTTTAGAGGTTATAGAAGAATTAAGTAAAAAAAATGAAATTTTTATTATGGATAAAAATGGAGAAAACTTAAGAAATATAGATATTCCTAAAAACTCTGTTTTTGTTATTGGCGATCATCTTGGCTTACCAAAAAAAGAACTTAAAAGACTTAAAAAAATTTCAAAAAAAATCTCTGTCGGACCGAAAGTTTATTTTGCAAGTCATGTTGTAACACTCATAAACAACGAATTAGATTTAAGAGGATTCTAAAAAAAGAAAAAGGGGGTTGAAAGAGAGCTAAAATAAATTATGAAAGAGTTTATAAATGAATTGTGAATATATATTAGATACTACAAATATGAAAGGATGTTCCATAAGCCTTTTAAATAATCTCAAAAAATGAATTTATAATGGTAAAAATAGTTTTAACTCCTGATTGGTTTCTTTCAGCTGATGTTTTTATAGATTTTTTTAGTTTTTTTGTTGTAGTAATTTTTTCTTTGCTTGCAATAAAAAATTATAAAATAAGTAAAAATAAGAGATTTTTGTATGTTGGGGTTGGGTTTCTTTTGATAAGTATAGCTCAATTAGCTTCTTTAATAACAAAGCTTATACTTTATTATGATATAGGACCAAGCGAGCAAATAGGTCAAGCAATAATAGCTTCTAATATAGTTAATTCAGTAGATGTTTTTTATTATGCTGGATTTTTCTTTCATAGATTTTTAACTCTTGCTGGTCTTTTTTTAATTTATAGATTACCAAGAAAACAAAAAATGCTTGAGGATTATTTTCTTATTTTTTATTTTATCCTAATTTCAGCTTTATTAAGTAAAGAATTTTATTATATTTATCATATAACTTCTTTTGTTTTAATTTCTTTAATAATAAGAAATTATTATGAAATTTATTCAAAAAATAGGTTTTATAATACAAAAATACTTATTTTAGCCTTTAGTATTTTAGCTTTAAGTCAATTAATTTTTATATTCTCTGTCATAGATATTCTTTTTGTAGTGGGGGGGTTGGTTGAATTAGTAAGCTATTTAATTTTTTTATTTTTAATTTTAAAAATACTGGACCATGGAAAGGAAAAGAACAAGAACAGACATAATATCAGATATGTTGGCAATAATTCAAGAAAGAAATCAAGGAATTAAACCAACACACCTAATGTACAAGGCAAATCTCTCGCATAATCAGATGAAACTATATCTTGAAAAACTTATTGCTTCTGGATTAATTGAAAAAAATGAAACAAGTAAAGGAACAAGAATCTTTATAACTAAAAAAGGAAGGGAATTTCTATTAAATTATATAAGAATGAAAAATTTCGAAAAAACTTTTGGATTGTAAAAATTACAGCAGATAAAAATTAATAAATCTACTTTTATGTTAAATATAATATGAAAAGATCTTTAAGAGTTTATATAAGTGGGATTGTTCAGGGTGTTTTTTTTAGAAGTTTTGTAAAAGAAAATGCTGAAAAACTAAATGTTAAGGGTTTTGTTAGAAATTTAGAAGATGGAAGAGTAGAAATTTTTATTGAGGGGAATATAGAAAACGTTAATAAAATGCTTGAATTAATAAAAAAAGGTCCAAAAAATTCAAAAATTGAAAAAATTGAAATAAAAGAAGAAAAATTTCAAGGATTTAAAAACTTCAAAATATTGCATATATAGAAGATGGGGCGTGAAGAAGAAATAATCAAGGAAAAAGAAAAGAAAAAAGAAGAACTAAAGAAAAAAGGAATAGAAGTTTACGCTCACAAATTTGATAAAAAAGATTCTGTTTTTGATTGTTTAAATTCTAAAATTGATTCAAAAGTAAAAACAGCTGGTAGGATTATGACAAAAAGGGATATTGGAAAAATAATTTTTTCTGATCTTCAAGATTTTTCTGGAAAAATTCAATTAGTCATTCAAAAAAATTTTATTCCTGAAAAAAACTTTGACTTTTTTTCTAAATATATTGACACTGGAGATATTATTGGTGTTTCGGGAAAAATTATAAAAACAAAAACAGGGCAAAAATCAATACTTGTGAATGAATTTTCTCTTTTAACAAAATCTCTTGTTCCTTTGCCTTCAAAATGGCATGGTTTAAAAGATAAAGAAGAACGTTACAGAAGGAGATATGTCGATTTAATAATTAATCCAGAGGTAAAAGAAATTTTTGAAAAAAGGAGAAAGATTTTTGAAGCAATAAGAGAGTTTATGAAATCTAAAGGTTTTGTTGAGGTTGAAACTCCAATATTACAGCCAGTTTACGGAGGAACAAGTGCAAGACCTTTTGAAACAAAACTTCACGCATTAAACATGAAAGTTTATCTTAGAATCTCTAATGAATTATATTTAAAAAGATTAATAGTTGGTGGTTATGAAAAAATTTTTGAATTTTCTCCTGACTTTAGAAATGAAGGAATTGACAAATTTCATAATCCTGAATTTACTCAGGTTGAAACAATGTGGGCATATGCAGATTATAAAGATAATATGAATTTTGCAGAAGAAATGATTTGTTATGTTGTAAAAAAAGTTTGTGGAAAAACAAAAATAAAAGTTCAAGGAAAAGAAATTGATTTTAAAAGGCCTTGGAAAAAAATAAAGTTTTTTGATTTATTAAAAGAAAAAACAAAAATAAACTTTTTAGAGATAAAGAATTTTGAAGAAGCTAAAAATATTGCTAAAAAATTAAACGTTGATATTTACGGATGTAATTCTATTAATGAGGTTTGTATAAGAATTTTTGAAAAACATATTCAGCCAGAAATAATTCAGCCTACTCTTATTTATGATTATCCTAAAGAAGCAGCTGGTCTTGCAAAAAGTAGCAAAGAAAATAAAAACATAATAGATTCTTTTGAAATAATTGTAAATGGAATGGAACTTGGATTATCTTATTGTGAACAAAATGATCCAAAAGAGCTTGAAGAGTTTTGGGAAAATTCTGAAAAAAGATTGAAAAAAGGTGATTTTGAAGCTCAAAAAAAAGATGATGATTTCATTTATGCTTTAAAATTAGGAATGCCTCCTACATCTGGTTTAGGTGTTGGTATAGACAGGCTTACAATGCTCTTAACAGATAGTCCAACAATAAAAGATGTTATTCTTTTCCCATTTATGAAGCCTGAAAAAAATGAATAAATTGCCAATTTCTCGTGATGAAGCGTGGGAACTTGTAAAGAAATACAATCAACACGAACAAGATTTAATTCATTATCTTGAATCAGAAGCAGTAATGAGAAATCTTGCGAAATATTTAGGTTTAAGTGAAGAAGAAATTGAATATTGGGGAATACTTGGTTTATTACATGATATAGACTGGGGTATTACTAAAGAAAATGTTGAAACTCATCTAACAAAAGCTCCTGAAATTTTAAGAAATGCTGGTTTTGATGAAAAATTCATAGAAACAATTTTAAGTCATGGTTATGGTTTTCAAGAGCTTCCTCATTTAAAAGACAAAAAAAGAATAGAAAAAATTCAACATGCTTTAGCTGCTTCAGAAACAATAACAGGATTAATTCATGCATATGCTTTAATGAGGGGAAAAAGAGTTAGTGATATGGAAGTTTCTGGTTTAAAAAAGAAATTTAAAGACAAAACATTTGCAGCTAAAGTTGATAGAGATGTCATTTTAGAAATAGAAAAAATTGGTATTCCGTTAGATGAATTTTTTAAAATCGCGATAGAAGGAATTAAAAATATAAAAGATAAAGTTGGTTTAATTTAAAATGGGGTTGATTATTAAAAGCAACATTAGGAAAGTGGTGAAAGAACTTGATAAAGAGAATGCTATATCTAGTGTAGCTGATGAAGTTGGTCTTGCTTTAGAAAAAAAAGTTGAAGAAATCTTATTGGAAGCAATAAAAAGAGCAAAAGCAAATAAAAGAAGAACTCTCCAAGCAAGAGACTTATAAGTTATGATAAAAAAATATTCTTTAAGAGGAAAAAAAGGAAGAGCTGCTGGAACAAGGTTTGAAGCAAAAGTTAGAGCAGAATTAGAAAAAGCAGGATGGATAGTAGATAAGTGGAGCAATAATGTTGATTTAGAAAAAAACAAGCTTGTAAAAGCAAAAAGAAAATTTAATCCGTATTTAAAAGTTTTAGTAATGAGCACCGGTTTTCCTGATTTTATAGCTTTCAAAAATAAAAAAAATTTTTATGAGATTATTGGTGTTGAAGTTAAAAGCAATGGTTGGTTAGATAAAGAAGAAAAAGAAAAGATAAATTTTTTGTTAAAAAATAAAATTTTCAATAAGGTTATTATAGCAAAAAAAGGAAAAAAAAGAGGATCTATAGAGTATTTGGATTTTGAAAAAGGAAAACTTATAACTTTAAGTTAATTTGTTTATTTATGGGTTTTTTGAAGTTTGTCTTAAATTTAATTTTTTTTATTTTTTTCATTTTTATTTTTTTAGAAATAATATCTTCATATTGCCAGGAAGGACAAATTGATATTAACTCTGCCTCGATAGAAGAGCTTGATAAAATAATTTGGGTTGGGCCTGCGACTGCAGAAAAAATAATTGCAGCTAGGCCTTTCAATTCTTTAGATGAGCTAATAAAAGTTAGTGGTATAGGAGAAAAAAAGCTTTCTGATATTAAAGAAGAGGGATTGGCATGTGTAAATCAAGAAAAAAATAAAGAAGAAAAAATAAATGAAAAAAAAGAAAACAATACTCAAGAAATAAGTAGTATAAACTTATTGATAGAAAGTATTGAAAATAATCAAAAAAATATTTATAATAACAAGGTTTCTAATGAAAATCAAACAGAAATTAAATATAACATTATTTCTCTCTCTCCAAAAACTATAAAAACAGATATTGATAATAAAAAAAATGGAGAGGAATTAAAAATGATTTATTTTTTAATTTTATTTGGAGTTATGATGTTTTTTTTAATTATAATAAAAAGGAAAAGAAAAAATGAATTCTGAAGAGAAAATTAAGGCAATTATGATTTTAGAAGCAATTGGAAGACCTGCTGAACATTTAATTGAAACTTTAGAGAATATAATAAAAGAAATAGAATCTGAAAAAGATGTCTTTGTAAAGTTTAAAGATATAAAAAAACCTATTGAAATGAAAGAAAACAAAGAATTTTTTACAACTTTTGCTGAATTAGAAATTGAAGCTGAAACTCTTCTTCACATTGCATTGTTGTTGTTTAAATATATGCCGTCCCATATTGAAATAATAAGCCCAGAAAAATTAAATTTGGCAAGCTCTTCATGGAATGATGTTTTAAATGAAATTATAAGAAGGCTTCATGCATATGATGAAATTGCTCGTATATCTCAAATCCAAATTTCAAATTTAATGAATCAAATAAAAAATACTAAAGAGAAAAGTTTAGAAGATAAAAAATTAAAAAATTATAAAAAAACAAAAAAGGGGAAATCAAAAAGTAAAAAAAGAAAAAATTAAAAAATTTTTGTTTATCTTCGAACACCTTTATACTTTTTATAAAATAAAATAACCATTAGAATTATCACTATTAAAATTACCCAACCAATAACCTTTCCTTTGTTTGATTTTTTTTCAATTTCTTTGCAAACAGCAGGAGATAAACAACAAGGTCCATCTTTAACATAAGTTATCTCTCCAGTACACTTAAATCCTTCTTTGCATATCTCTCCGTTAATATCTTTACAATTAACTATTTTTGATGCATTTTCTTCTGTTTCATTCTCGACAAAATCTTTAATAAAGCTTAAAAAAACTTTAATTTCTGAAGAAGATGAATTAGAATTTGCGAGAATTGTTGCTGAAAGATTTTTTTCTTCAAAATCCGAGTTTATTAAAAGTTCTATTTTTTTTGTTTCGTTCTCTTCAAGTTCAGTTATTTTGTCTGGAACTAATTTTAAAAAAGAAGAGGCATTTCCTAAAAAAAGAAAATTGATTTCTTCAATTTTCTCTCCTAGATTAACTAAATAGATAATTCTTTTTGAAGTGCTATTTGTTGGCATTAAAATGCTTATCTCTTTAGGTTGGAATTCGAATTTTTCTTCTTTTGTTGTTTTGTTTTCTTGTTTTATAAAAATAGGTATTTTGTAATTTGTTGAAGAAGATTTAAACTCTATAAAGTAAAGTCCTTGAGAATTTTCTAATGGGATAAAGTTTAATTTTCTTGTTGCTCCTGAATTTAAAGATATTTTACTTTCTTCTAAAAAAATTTCTTTTGGTTTTTTAATTTCTATATCAATTTTCTTATCTTTTAAATTAGTTATTTCAATAAAGAAATTTGTATTTGTGTTAATTGCTGCTGGATTTATAGAAAAGTCAGCTATTTTTGAATTTATTGTGAAATTTTCTTTAATTTTTTCATCACTAACAACAATTCCTTTATAATATCTAACATCAATTATTTCAAAAGAATAATTTCCTTCGTTTTTAAATAAACTAGAAGCATAAACATAAAAATCATTAGAGATTTTAACAACATTAAATTCAAAAGGAATTCTTACTGAATCTTTAAAAAAAAGTATGTTTTCTCTTGTAATTTGATCTATAAAATTTCCAGACACCTTAAAAATTATAGTCTCTCCTTGAGAAAAATTTTTTGACTCTTTAAAAAAACTAATTTCGACTGCAGAAATGCTATTTACAAAAAAAATTGCAAATAAAAAAGCTATAAACAAAAAAGATAAAATTTTTCCCATAAAATAAATAAGAAAAATGGCTTAATAAGTTTTTATTTACCCATTTCTTTAAGTTTTTTTAAGACTTCATCTAATTCCTCATGAGAAGATGTTTTTTTTAATGGCATTTTTTTCTGAACAGGAACATAATGTTTTTCTATTGTTCTATGCACAGGGTAAGGTTGTGTTGGAGTACTTGGGTATTTAGGAGGTGTTGTTGGGGGTCCTTTCTTTTTTCCAAAACTATCCCTGAATTTAAACCAATAATGCCTTAATTTTTCTCTGAAGATTATTCCTAATGCAACTAACAAAACAAGTATGAAAAGAATCCAAAATAGCAAATTACTTTTCTTTTCTTTAATTTTTATCATACAACAAACTTCAGATTGTAAATTACATGAAAATGCCTTTTCTTCTTCATTTTCTTCGCAAGAGTTAGCTCTACAAACACCTCCTTGAAGTTCGCAATCTGAAAGACTTCTTTCTTCTTCTGCCTCTTGACAACTCCCTCCAATACAACAACTTTCTCCAAGTCTTAAATCAGGAGTGCCTAATGTTGTACCACCAACACATCTCTCATTTTGAGAGCAAACAATTCCTCCTTCTTCAGAGCAGGTTGTTTGAACTGGTTGTTTATTACAACACTGGTACGAAGAAGGACAACTATATTCTGATAAAATTTCTCCTTCACAACCAGCTATTGTTGTACAATAAAAACCAGATGACTCGCAATCTGAAACACCGCTTCCATCACTACTAACTAATTTTTTAGGCCATACTGAAAACAAAATAAAAGCAGTATTTTTTAAGCTATCCTGCCAACAACCGTTTCTATCTTGATTTGTTAAAAGCCAATTTTTAGAATTTTCAACTTCTTCTAAGCTTTCTTTTTGCAAAGGATAAAGAGCAAGAGCTGTATCATAAAATTTGTCTCCAGATTCTAACCAATAACTACTTTCTTTTTGTTTTGAGATTAAAGCAGCTTTATAAGAAGAATCTCCTGTAAGATATGTCAAAAAAGATTCTGGAAGAAACTTTGGATTTTCATCAGCTAAAGCAACTAAATAAGGCATATACTGTTTTGTCTCTTCTCCCAAAGAAGCTAGAGCAAGAGTAGCCCAAAGACTCCCTTCATAATTACAAGAGTTTCCTTCAACAAAACATAATGATTCTACTTTTTCTCTTGTAGTTCCTCCTGCTGATGCAGAAGAAACTTCTGGAAGAACATTTATTGTTGAAGAAGTTGTTTTTTTAAATAAAAGAGAAGTTAAAAAATCTTTATCGCAAGAAATGGTTATCTCTTCATTATAACAAGAAGAAGAAATTTGAAACCAATATCCGTTTTCAGAAACTATTAAACATGCACCAGCATTATTACTTAAAATTTTATTTTCATTTATATTTACATTGTATGTCTGACCTCTATAGCCTATTGTACAAGAAGTTGCTTCATTACTATCAATTTGAAGATACCAAACAAGTTCTGTCGGATTTTTTGTTTTATTAAGAAGCCAATTTTTTGGTTTTGTAGAATCTACATTGTTATTTTCTAATGAAAGAATTGCTTGGGCAGTTGTTTTAATTTTACACTCTCCTGTTGTTTGTGGCCAGCACTCTCCGTTTTTAGAAGAAGAAATCATCTCTTGTCTGCACTGGCCTGTTGATAAAAAAGAAAAAATTCTTTCTTCTATTGAAAGAGAAGAGCATTTTCCTTTTATCTTACTATCCAAACAAGAATAAGCCTGATTTACCCTTTTTTGTTGCTCACTAGAGTTTAATAATTGGGAACTAATAAAAGATAAGCTTAAAACTACAACAAACATTAAAACAAAAATCAAATTTTTTTTCATTATTATTTAAAAGCTAATATTGTTTTTAAATATTTTTAGAGCACTATTTTGATTTTCTTTTACTGCCTTTAGAATTTTTATTTAAACTCTTTACAACTCTCGAAACAAAATTTACCGGGTTTTTTAGTCTCATTTCTTCTTCTGTTGGTATTATGCCTATACCTAAATAATAATCCTTATCATAGTTAGGCGGGGGCACTATTTTGTTTCTATAACTCCAAGAAAGCTGAGCTTTTATATAACCTGTTTTCAATGGAACTTTGTTTCTTTTATTCCATTCAAAAATAATATTTTCAATTTCATTTTTTTCTAAGCCAATTGCTCTAAAGAAATTTATAAGAATAAATAAAGATCTTTTCCGGCCGTCTTCCATTCCTTGAAGAATTTTTTTAATTGTTGGAGGTAAAATTTCCTCAGAAAGTTTTTCTATTTTTATTTTTCTAAAATCTTCTGTTTTTTCGTTTTTTTCTAAACTAAAATCTGGATTTTCTGATTTAAAAAAATCTAAAGCTTCAATGAGAAGTTTTTTTGCTTCTCCTTCTTTGACATTCTGATTAAAATCATTAAATTTTTTAATTTTTAGGTTTAATGGGTTTGCGTCTTTTAAGTCAAAGTTTTTTATCTCTTCCGGATTTATGACAACACTAGCTAACATAGTTTTTTCGTGTAAAGAATAAGGCGCTCTAAATAAATGTCTTGATGAAACAAGAATAAGATCAGGCATAACTTTTTTTATTGCTTCTCTATCAAGAACGTGCTTGCTTAAATTCAAAAGTTTTGAAATTCTTTCTGTAAGTTTTGGTTTAGTTGTTTCAATTAAAAATTTAGTAATTATTCTAGGCCATTCAGGAAACATATCTTTTGTTTTTATTCCATTAAGCTCTTCTGGAAAAGCTTTCCAAGGAATAATGATATGAAATCCTTTGCTTCCAGAAAACTTTAATAGGAAATTATTAACCCCATAAAATCTTAAAACTTCAATTATTAATTCTGCTAAAATTTTACTATAATCAAAATACTTAGAATCAACATCAAGAACAAGATCCCATCCAATTCTCATTTCATTTAGCTCTTTTTCTGTTTTTTCAGTAGACAAGTCTAAAGGATTTTTCCACAATTCTTGAGAACAGTGGAAGCTTGTAGCTCCTTTCTTAACAAACTCAAAAATATCTCCTTTGTACTGAAGAGAATCTGGTCTTTTTCCGAAAATATCAAAATACTTTGGAATAAACTCTCTATTTTTAGAAAAATTGAATATTGCTTCTTGAACTTCTGGTCTTGAATAATAAATAAGAGCAACTCTCTTGATTTTTTCTATTTTATCCATTTTTTAAGAATAATAAAGAGTTATTTATATTTATGTTTTAAGCAAGAAAATATATAAACTATAGATAGTCTAAAATAACAATACTTAAAAGTTCATTAATTTTTTAAAAAAAATGCTAGTAAAACTTGAAAATCCGTTGCTTTTTACAAGAGTAATTGAAATTATATCAGAACTTGTAACAGAGGTAAGAATAAAAGTCAATTCTTTAGGATTGAGTATAACTGCAATAGATCCTGCAAATGTTTCTATGGTCAGATTTTTGCTGCCAAGGGATTCTTTTTCTGTATTTGAGACAGATGAAGAAGTTTTAGGAATAAATCTTGAAAATTTCAAAAAAATCTTAAAAAGATGCGGTACAGGAAGCTCCCTAGTTTTAGAGAAAAAAGACAGCTTTTTGAATATACAAATTCATGATAGAATCACAAGAAATTTTAATTTATCTTTAATTGATATTGAGTCAGAAGAGAAAGAGATGCCAAATCTTGAATATACTGCTATTGTGGAGCTTAACTCTAATGATTTTATAGATTCTATAGAAGATTGCATAGTAGTTTCTGATTCTTGTGCTTTTATAGTTGAAAATGGAAAATTTTTAATAGAGGCAAGAAGCTTAAATTCAGCTATGTCTGAATTTTCTGGCGATGAGGCAAAAATTCAGGCAGAAAATTGCAAAGCAAAATACAGCCTAGAGTATCTTCAAAAGTTTATAAAAGCAGCTAAACTCTCTGAAAAGGTTGTTTTAAGTTTTGCTGATGATCATCCTTTAAAAATGGATATAAAAAATGATTTTCTTGAATTGTCTTTTCTTTTAGCGCCAAGAGTTGAAACAGAAGATTAGGTTTTTTAAAAAGACAAATAATTTTTAAATGTGTTTGTTGTATTAATATAATGAGAAATTTTTTAAAAAGGGGTGGTTCTTTTTTTAAGAAAGGCCAGGTTGCTATTTTTATTATAATAGCTATTTTAGCAGTTGGTGCAATTTTGTCTATTTATTTTTTAAATAGAAGTGCAAGAACAACTGAAAGATTTGAAGAAACAAATCCTCAGACATTCATACAAAATTGTATTGAGGAATCTCTAAATAATGCTATTGAAACTATCTCTTTACAAGGAGGAAGCGCAAATCCAGAAGGTTATCTAGAGTATAAAGGTTATAAAATAGAGTATGCTTGTTACACTGCAGAAGATTTTAAAACATGTGTTGTTCAAAAACCTTTTTTACAGAGTCATATAGAAAATGAAATTAAAAAAGAAATTGAAGAAGAGTTTAATTTTTGTTTTAATCAGCTCGTGAGAAATTATGAAGATAGAGGTTACAATGTTAACTTTAAGAAAGGAAATTTAAATGTCAGGCTTGTGCCTAAAAGAATTATTGTTAATACTACTAATGAAATAACTGTAACAAAAGGAAACACACAAACATTTAAAGATTTTGAGATTGTTGTGAACAGTAATCTTTATGAACTTGTTTGGATTGCTAATAGTATACTTGAGTTTGAAGCTTCATTAGGAGATGCTGATCCTACAATTTACATGGACATATTTAGGTGGATTAAAGTTGAAAAAATATCAAGAGAAAGAGAGGGAGTTGTTTATATTATAACAGACAGAAGAAGCGGAGATAAATTTCAATTTGCTTCAAGAAGCTTAGAATGGTCTCCAGGACATGAAGCATCAAGAATAGCAATATACTAAAAAAACATAAGCAAAAATGTTAGATAAAAAACAAATCAAAAGAGGTTTTGTGTTTTTAGTTGTAATTTTGTTTGTGTTTGCTTTATTCTTCATTTTCTTGAATAAGAGAATTTCTGCTCAAGAGCAACAACAATCGTTTTGTTGTGAAAAAACAACAGCAGGAAATTGGTGTCAGCCTTCTCCTCCTGCAGAATGTGCTTCTGGATTCAGAAAAGCTCCAACTTCTTGTGAATCAACATCTTATTGTAAATTAGGAACATGTGTAAATGTAAATACTGGCCAGTGTACGGGAAATACTCCTCAGATTGTTTGTCAAAATTCTGGAGGAGTTTGGTTTGATAAAAAAGAAGATGAAATTCCACAATGCAAACGTGGTTGCTGCTTTATAGGACAAAACACTGCATTTGTAAATCAAATAAGATGTAAAACTTTAGCCTCTGATTATGGAACTAATACAACTTTCAGACCAGATATAAACTCTGAAAGTGAATGTATTTTAAGCGCAAATCCTGATGTTGAAGGAGCTTGTGTTTTAGAAAAAGGATTTGAGAGAAGTTGTAAGAGAACAACAAGATCAGAGTGTATCTCTCTTGAAAAAAAATCCTCCTCAGACACAAAAGTTCAGTTTCATGAAGGACTTTTATGCACGGCAGAAGTTTTAGCAACACAATGCGCTCCAACTTCAAAAACAACGTGTGTTGAAAATAAAGATGAAGTTTACTTTATTGATAGCTGTGGTAATATTGCTAATGTTTATGATTCATCAAAAGTTAACAATCAAGAGTACTGGACTTACATAAAAGATCCAGCTGAAAGTTGTAATCCTGATTCAAGCAACGCAAATTCTGCAAGCTGTGGAAATTGTAATTATTTGCTCGGAAGTCTATGTAAAGCATATAGAAGAAACGATCCTCAAACTCCTGTAAAACCTTCATATGGTGATTTTGTTTGTGCTGATTTAAGTTGTAAATATCAAGGAAAAACATATCAACACGGAGAAAGATGGTGCGGAACAACTGGAACAAAAGGAAATGAAAATTCTCCAGGGTCTGAACATGCTGTATTTGCTTGTTATAGTGGTGAGGTTACTGTTACTCTTTGTGATCCTTTTAGAAATACTGTATGTATAGAAGAAGAAGTTGTTCCTGGATTTAAGTCAGCTGGCTGTGTTGCTAATAGATGGGATGATTGTGTTTTACAAACAAGCAAGCAAGATTGTGAAAATAGAGATGTTAGAGATTGTAAATGGGTAGAAGGACAGAGTATTTTAAAAGATGATTCTGGAAATCCTTTAGTTGTAAATGAAAGAGGAGAGCTTGTCGAGAGAAAAAAAGATGACACTAGAAAAGGAGCTAGCTGCCTTCCTCTTTATCCTCCTGGATTTAATTTTTGGGAAGAAGGAAATGCAGATGAATTATGCGCAATAGCTAGTGATACTTGCCTTGTAAAATTTCAAAAAGGATTATTAGGTGATTGGGAGTGTAAAGAGAATTGTGAGTGTTTAGGATTAAAAAAAGGTGATAGTATAAAAAAAGCAACTACCAACAACAAATGGTTTGCTGAAAAAATGAATATGTGTATCTCTTTAGGAGATTGTGGTGAAAAGCTAAATTATCTTGGTCAAAAAGGTTTCATAAATAGAAGTATAGTAAGATGGAGTGAAGATTATAAAGGTTAAGAATAAACTCAAAAATGAAATTTCAAAAAATTGATAAAAAACAAAAGTTTAATAAAAAAATTAAAAAGAATTTTGTTGTTTTTTTAGAAATAATTCTAATGACTTTAAGTATTTTTGCTTTTTCTTATTTAATTTCAAGAGATAATTTAGTTAGCGCCCAGCAAACACAAACTTCTCAATGTGTACAAATTGGTAGCGGAGCTTATTGGAGAATTGATGGAAATAATGTTGTTTGTTATAGTAATTGTGTAGAGCCTTCTGGTGATTATACAGGAAAAGTTTATACAATAAATTATTTTTGTAGGAATTGGTTAGGAGAGGGTTTTAGAAAGCAACTCTGCAATGATCCTGCTGAAGCTAGCGGAGGAAGCGGCCAGTACACTTTAAAAAGTTCTGTAATAAAAAGCTGTCCTAGTCTTACAAAATCTTCTGGAAATAAGCAAAGAGATTCAGTTATTAAAGGTATAGTACCCACTGTAGCGGATATCCCTGTAAAAGCTGCAGAAAGAAAAATATCTGATATAGGTCAAAGAGAGCTGGATAGAATACTAAACAAATCAAAAAAAGGAGATACTCAACAAGGTGGTGAAGCTGGAAAACAGACAGGTGGAGGATTTTTAGGAGGAATTTTATCAACAAAAGTTGGAAAGACAACTCTTGGAGGATTAATTGAAAATGCTGGAGTAGCGGTTGCAATTTATTTCGGAACTAAATTTGTCTTAAATTTTTTAAAAATAGGATCTCCTGAATTTAGAGAAGCTTTTTCTCGGGGATTAGCTGGTGGTTATTTTTTTGGAAAGGGAGTTCTTGCAGGTGTATTTGGCGCAAGTACTGTTGTGGCTTTAATAGGTGGAGCTGTAGTTGGAGCGCTTATTTTTGCTTTAAGCTTCAAAAAAACGCGCTATGATGCTGTTGAATTTTCTTGTTTGCCATGGGATGCTGTAACAGGCGGCCAGAATTGTGAAGAGTGTAATAAAGGAGATATTCCTTGTACTGAATACAGATGTAAAAGCCTTGGACAGGCTTGTGAAATTATAAACAAAGGAACTCCAGAAGAAAAATGCGCTTGGTTAAGAAAAGATGACACAACTCCTCCTGTAATAACTCCTTGGAATGATGTTTTACCTTTAGGTTATAAATATATTCCAGATGACAAAACCTCTCCTCCAGACAGAGGTTATAGAATTGTTCCTGAAAATAATGTTAATGGTTGTGTACAGCCTTATACTCCTTTAAGATTTGGCGTTACTTTAAACGAACCAGGAAAATGCAAGCTTGATGTTGTAAATAAAAGAGATTTTGAAAGCATGTCTAGATACTTTGGAGGAAGTTCTCTCAATAGATATAATCATTCTGAAACAATACAAATACCAAGTACTGAAGCATTACAATCTGAAGATATAACATTAAAGAGCAACGGAGAATTCACTATTTACACTAGATGTCAGGATGTTAATGGAAACTTTAATTTAAACAACATTGTCTTTAGATTTTGTGTTGATCAGGGTCCAGACACAAGTCCTCCTCTAATTCTTGATTTTTCTCTTCCAAACGGTAAACCAATATCTAGTAATACAACAGAAATAAACATTAGTGCCTATCTAAATGAACCTTCAGAATGCAAATGGTCAACACTAGATCAGAGTTATGAAAACATGGAAAATAACATGGAATGTGAACAAAATTTATTTAACTTTAACAACAGACAAGCATATCAATGTAAAACAACTTTAACTGGATTAAAAGACAGGCAAGATAATGTATTTTACTTTAGATGTTTAGACCAGCCTCATTTAAAAGGAACTGAAAATGAGTCAAGAAGAAATGTAAACAAACAATCATACAAGTATACTTTAATTGGAACAAGGCCTTTAATAATTTCTTCTCTAGCTCCTAACTCAACAACAATAAAAGATTCTACAAGGGTTGTTAAAGTAACTCTAGAAGCAGAAACTTTTGCTGGCTACAAAAATGGAGAAGCAATATGCTCTTATAGTGATACTGGAGAAGAGGGAACATATATTCAGTTTCTCACAACAGGAACTAACAAACATCAGCAAGAATTAAATCTTGTTCAGGGAGATCATACATTTTATGTAAGTTGTATTGATTTAGGCGGTAATATAGACACAAAGCAAATAAACTTTAGAGTTGAAGTAGATAAAGAACCGCCAGTTATTGTAAGAGTTTTCAGTGATCAAAATAATCTAAAAGTTATAACTGATGAAGAATCTTCTTGTGTTTATAGTACTTCTGACAAAATAGCGTGTACATACAACATGGAAGACGGATCAAACATGACAACAAGAAACAACATAGAACACACTGTTTCTTGGGATCCTAATAAAAACTTCTACATAAAATGTCAAGATAAATTTGGAAATCAGCCTCCTGTAAACGGATGTACTTTAATTGCAAAAGCTTTCCAAGTTTAATAAAAAATTTAATTTTTGTAAAAAGAAAGTACACTTCATTAAATTTATACTTCCTTAACTTTTGAAATAAATCTTATTTTTATTTTAAAAATTTATTATGTTAATGCCAATGAAAAGTTAGATTAATAAACTGTTTTTGATTTTAATCATAATGAAAAAAAGAACTAAAAAATCACAAATGCAGATTTCTTTTGGAATGATAATCTCAATAATTCTAATAATTTTCTTTCTAATTTTTGGTTTTTATGGCATAAGGGCTTTTTTGAGGTTTCAAGATAATGCAAAAGCAGGAAATTTTATAAAAGAATTGCAAGCAGATGTTGATACTGCATGGAAAAGCTCACAAAGCTCAGAAGTAAGAGAGTATTTCATTCCAACAAAATACACAAAAGTTTGTTTTGTTGATTTTTCAGTTCCTTCAAAAGGAAAAGACTCATTAATTTATGTTGAATTAAAGAAAGTAAAAGAAGGATCTGAAAACATGGTATTTTATCCTATAAAACACACTGGTATAGATTCTGCCTCAATAAAAAACATAAATATTGAAGAAATAACTTCTGAAGAAAATCCTTATTGTATCAATTCTAACGGCGGAAAAATTAAAATTAGAATTTTAAAAGAATTCACAGATAGAACAGTTTCATTAGAGAGAGCTTGAAAAAATAAGATTAATTATAAAGTTAAAAGTTAAAACAGTTAAGCTATATAAAAAATGTCGTTAAAAAAACTGAATAAAAAAGCACAACTTCAGTTTCCTTTTGCATGGGTTTTTGCAATAATTGTTGGTGCAATAATAATTTTTATTGCTATCTATGCTTCAACTAGAGTCATTAATGTTGGTGAAGAAAAAGTTTCTGCTGAGCTTTCTCAAGAGTTTGAATCTTTATTAAATCCTTTAGAATCTGGTCCTGAATCTGGAAGCTCTATTTCTATTGATATGCCTACTGAAACCCAATTAATTTTTTCTTGTTCTAGTTTTACTGATTTTGGTAAACAAGAAATCTCTCTAAAACAAAAAATATCAAACAAGTTTGTTTCAACTGATTTTTCTTTAGTCTCAGAAAATAAATATATTTTTTCAAATAAGACTGTTCAAGGAAAAAAATTTTTTGTTTTTACAAAGCCTTTTGAATTTCCTTTTAAAGTAGCTGATTTAATGTATTTTACATCTTCTGATGAAAGCTATTGTTTTTTAGATGCTCCTAAAAACATAGAAAGAGAAATTTCAAATTTAAATCAAGAAAATTTATTTGTTAAAGATTGTCCTTCAAATTCAAAAAAAATCTGTTTCAAATCAAGAACTGGCTGTAATGTTTTCGTAAATGAAAATTTAAAAACAGTTAGCTTAGAAAGAGAAGAAGTTTATTACGAAACAGATGCTTTACTTTATGCTGCCATATTCTCTAACAACAAACAAGATTATGAGTGTAATGTTAAAAGGCTTATGAAAAGAGCAGAAATTCTTTCAAGAATTTATAATGAAAAGACAAACATTCTTGCAAATCAAGGATGTATCTCTGAAGTGAATCTGCTTCCTTTAATAAACTCGTTAAACTCTTACAACAGTTCAGATGATTTAACTTTTGTTAAGAATTTTGCTGATGATGCAGAATTATCAAATGAAAGAGCTAGATGTAAACTCTGGTAAAATGAATAAAGTTTTTATAAAATGAAAGAAAAAAAAGCACAAATAAAAATACAACAAATGGCATTTATGTTAATTGCAGTCAGCTTATTTTTTGCAATAGCTGGTCTTTTTCTTTTAACTTTTGTTTTTTCTGGAATTAAAGGATCTTCTGAGTTAGTAGAGCAAAGAGAGGCTTTGCTTTTAGTCTCTAAACTCTCAAATTCTCCTGAGTTTTCTTGTGGAAATGCTTTTGAAAGGAGTGAAGGAAATTGTATAGACTCTGACAAAATCATGGCTCTAAAAAAATATCAAAACCTGTATGGAAATTTTTGGGAAGTTTCTGGAATTGAAATAAGAAAAGTTTTTCCTAAATCTGAAGAAAAAATTGAATGTACTCAAGAAAATTATCCTAATTGCAACAGCATCATAATAAAAAACACAGATTCAGGAACATCTTTTTCAAATTTTGCTGCTTTATGTAGAAAAGATTATGATGAAGAAAAAGCTAGACAAGTAAATGTTTGTGAGCTTGCAAAGGTCATTGTAACATATAAATTAAAAGAGTAGAGTAACTAAAAAAAGATCGAAAAAAGGTAAAATGCGAGATTTGACAAAAAAAGTAGTTTTAAAAAAACCGAAAAAAGCACAAGAAGAGATGGTTGGTTTTGCTATTATTGTTATACTTGTTTCAATAATCATTTTAGGAATTTTGTTTTTTGTTTTAAGAGCAGGAACAAAACAATCTGTTGAAAGCTATGAGGTTGAAAGTTTTATTCAGGCTTCTCTTCAATATACAACAAGCTGTTCAGACTCTTCAGGAAATTTAACAATAAGAAAGCTTGCTTTTCAGTGTGTTGATGAAGTAAATTGTTTAGATGGAAGACCAAGCTGTGATGTTTTAAATGAAACAATAAAAGGTATTTTAGATGCAAGCTGGCCAATTGAAAACACTCCAATAAAAGGTTATGAGTTTTTAATGCAAAGTAGCTTAAAAAACATAATAGAGATAAGAAAAGGAAATATAACTAACAATTATAAAGGCTCTTTACAGGATTTTACAACCTCTCAACAAGCATTAAAAGTTTCTTTTAAAATTTATTATTGAAATTTTAAAATTAAACCTGTAGTTTAGGTAATTTAAAGTAGTTATATTTTAAAGTTCAAAACAAGGTTTTCTATATCAATAACAGGCCTATGCCTTATTTTAAGCTTGTTTTTTTCTTTAATAATTTTAATAAACCCAAATTTTTCAAGCATTTTTACATCTCTTAATACAGCTCTAAAACTTCTTCCACAAAGCTTTGAAAGCTTATAAATAGATTCGGGCTTCTCGTGTTTTATAATGTACAAAATTTTTGCTTTTTCGTTGCTTAAGATACTTCTTAACTCAAAAATATCATTAAAATTTATCCCTTCTTCTGCTTTTTTAAATAAAGAGAAAGCTCCTTTATGGTTTTCTAAACTAAGTGTTTTTTGTTTTGATTTGATAAGCTGCATTTTATTTTAATACATTTTTTACTTAATATATTAAAATAAATGTCATACATATTAATAAATCTTTCTTGTATACTCTTTTAAATAAATTTTTACTTATTAATAGTAACGTAATATTTATAAATTAAACCTTTAAAAAAAGCATTTTTATGAAAAAAATAGAAGGTTAGAAGGATAAGCTTTTTAAAGGAATTTTGTCTTTTATTCATACACCGACCTTTAAAATCTAATAGGGTGTTATTAGGGTTGAAAGGAGCAAAATAAAAGAAATGTTAAGAAATTTTGGTTATACTTTGACCAAAAAAAGTTTAAAAGATTTTAATATGAAAGAAAATAAACTAAAAGAAAATGCATTAAAAAGCATGTTTTTTTCATTGTTATCATATTCACCAAGCTTAATGGCTTTACCCTATGGCCATTTAAGCGGTGAAAGCTGTCTTTGGCAGTTATTTTATAGAGCTGAAAGGAGGTTGAAAGAGAGTAAAGATGAAATTTAATTTTAGACAAATATCAGCGCTTGCAACAAGTGCTTTAATGATTGGTATGACAGCTGGGGTTGCTGCTGCAGCTGCTGCTCCTGCTCCTTTTGTTCAAAATGGTGTAGGTGATTTTGCAGTTGTATATGGTTCAGCTGCTCCACAAGGACTTGACCAAACTCAAGCAACAAACATTGCAAACTGGTTGCAAGGCTTGGTAAGCAGTGGGGGTGATGTATCCTTAAGTAGTTCTGCTGTTTCATTAGACACTAGCTCTACAAGAATCTGGCTTAATACATCATTAAATACTGCAAGAAGCAGTCTTACAAAAACAGAAATGCCTAACTTACTTGCAGATACAACCTTTTCTGGAAATGTTGATGCAAGATTAACCCATACTATAAAATTACAGGCAGGTGCTCCTGCTGGTGGAGATAACTCTGGAAAAGTTATTTTTGCAAGGCAGCCTAAAACAAGTAATGACCCTGTAATTGGAGTTAGTTTGGGTACAAGTGCAACATCAAATCCATTGTATAATGCATCTGTAATTTTCAGTAAGGCTGTTAATTTTACAAGCCCAGATTCTGAAAACCAGGAGATAAAGTTGTTTGGGCAGACCTTTACTGTTTCAACAGCAACAGATAGTAGTAATATTGTGTTGTTAAAAGAAGCTCAAACAGTTACCTTAACAAGCGATTCTAGAAGTGCAAGTGTAACTGTTGGCGGCTCAACATATACAATTGAGTTAGTTTCAGCTTCTGATACTGCAGCTACTTTAAAAGTAACTGATAGTGCTGGAAGAAGCAGTACTGCTGAAGTAGATGAGGGTAATGTTAAAAAGATCCAAGGGCTAGAGGTTGCTGTTAAGAATGCTGATGAAACAAATTTCCAGCTATCTGCAACAGTTATTGCAGGAGCACAAAAAGTGACTCTTTCCAATGGAAATAATGTTAAAGTTGGTTCTGACGATACCTCTGTTGATGGCACATTAGTTTACATTGTAGGTGGCACAAATTCAACAACTGAAATAGCTATAGCTGTTTTTGCTCCAAGTACAAGCAACGATGCTATTGTTGCGGGATCGAGTTTTGTTGATCCTGTATTTGGAACATTTAAATTATCTTTTGTTGGATTGAGTTCTCCTTTAGATGACCCAGCAAGAGAGTCGTTGAGTGTTGGTGTAGTAGGAGATGATACACTATCACTAACAATGACAGATCACAGGGGTAATACAAAGACATTTGATTGGGCTCACAACCAAAGTAATCAATTCTTTTTAGGAGATGATAGCAACTTTACAATTAGTGTAATTGAAATGGCAAATCTCACAGAAGACCAGTATGTTGTCTTGGGTAATGAAGAGAACGGCTACTTACTTCAGGTAGATTCTGTATCTAACGACTCAAGTACAGCTGGAAGTGATATTGTACAATTTAGGGATGTTCTTTCTGGTGAGACTATAAGGGCAAGAAGTCCTACAACAGAAGGTACAACAACACTCTCGTTGGGCGGAAAAGAGTACACTATTACTTATGCTGGTCCTGGTGGTGGATCAGGATCTGGAGGTTCAATAAGAATTAAATACCCAACCTCAGATTCTGCAAATTCTGCTACATTTGTTGTGTATCCAACAATTCAAACAAAAACAGGAGCCTTAGTAGCGCTTTACCAACCATTAACATTAAACTTAGCTGATATGGATGGTAGTGGTACAGATGCAGGCACCTTTAATTTCCCTGATGGAGATGGTTACACTAGCGTAACTGCGTCTCTTATAAATGGTACAGCAGGAAACACCACCTGGAGTATTGGAGGAAATCTATTAACTACCAACGCTGCTCCTGGCAATGATACAGCTAATGTAACAGTTGGTAGATTAACTTACAGTTTCCAGAGTACTGGCGCTGATAACCAAACAAAATTGTACTTGGTAGCACCAGGAGCTTCAAATGTTATTACAACACCAGCTGTTGTTTTATTTGAAGGAAAAGATGACAACAACAATTATGAGGTTGTTGTAATAGATACAGAACCTGGTGATGGAACAAGTACAGATGGCGTTGGTGTCAATAGTGTATATCTAACATCACCAACACAGTACTCAGCAACATTGCAGAGTGATTCAGACATCACAAAGTATGTTGATTGGTGGGGTACTTTGGTTACTGTTGATGCTGGTGATTCAGATCAAAAAACAGCAGAAGTAGCCTATCCTTCAAGTCAGGTTTATGCAAAGCTCTTTGTAGACTCTGTTGGTGGAACATCCACAACAAATCAGACTCAATCTTTGGGTGGAGTGCTTGTTACTGATAATGAAGTTGCATCTGTTGGCAATAAGAATCTAGTTGTTGTAGGTGGAAGCTGCATAAACACTGTTGCTGCTAGCTTGGTCGGTGGAGCATACTGTGGAAGTGCATGGACCTCTGCAACAGGTGTTGGTTCTGGCCAGTTCTTAATACAAAGCTTCTCTAGAACTGGTGGAAAGATAGCTCTACTTGTTGCTGGTTATGAAGCAGCTGAAACTGCTGCTGCTGCACAAAGGTTAATAAATCAACCAGAATCAGTAGACACAACAGCAGGTACTAAATACATAGGAACTGTTGGAAGCGGTGGAACATCAACAATGTCAAAAGTATCACCTTAAATTTTTTTTAGACCGGCTCTTGCCGGTCTTTTTTTCTTTTTTTATTTTTTAAAAAGAGAAACTAAAATTAAAATCTTCTTCTAAAAAACAAGAAAACTTAAAAACCAAATAATTTTCTTTGTAAATATTTTAAGGAGAATGATTAAAAAGCTTGTTACAAAAGAAGAGGCTGAAAGAAAAAGGAAAAGAAACCAGATTATATTAGGTGTTGTGCTACTTTTAGTGATGGTTCTAGGTACAATTGGTTTTGCAATACAAAGCAATTCTGGAACTACAGATAGCTCTTCAAACTCTTTAAACAAAATAAAATACAAAAATTATGAATTTGAAAATAGAAACGGACTATGGGTTTTAGGAAATTTTGTTTTCTCTTATAATCCTTTAGAAATACAATCTTTCCAAAGTTATGGTGTTGGTATTTCTTCTTTTGAAAAATATCTAAAAAAACCTCTTTACATCTATTCACAAGATGAAACAGCAAAAAATGAGGTGTATGTTAATCTTGTTGGACTTGTTGAAAGAGTGCAAAATGCTTGTTTAGAGAATGAAGAGTGTAATGATGAAAGTCTACCTAAAAAAACCTGTTCTGACAATTTTATATTTATTAAAATTTCTAATGAAACTTCTATAACTGAAAAAGATAATTGCGTCTTTATTCAAGGAAAAGATAGAGAAATTTTAAAGCTTACAGATGAGTTTTTGTTTAAAATCTTAAAAATAAGATAAGTTTTAAAATTAAAGATTATAGGTGGAAATTATTAAAGAAGAAAAAGTTTAAAAGATAAAAGTGTTACTAATAAAATTGCTGATTAAATTTATTTTAAGTGAATTTTTATAATGGCTAAAAAAACTTTCAAAAAAACAAAAAAAATTTCGTATGAAGAAAAAATATTAAGGGTTGTTTTGCTCTCAGCTTTAATAATCTTAATTCTTGTATTTGTTATAGCCTACATAATAAATCTACCAAGAAGTTTTGAGTATAGAGGAGTTAAGTTTAAGGTTGTTAATTTTTGTGATCAAGGGCCTTGTTTGAAAACCTACAATACACAATTGCCTGTAACTTATAGAGAAAATGGCCAGCTCAAAAAAGCAAATTATAATTTTTATCTTAGGAATGATCCGAGAACTCTTGAAAAAAAAGTTGTGTTTGAAGGAAATTTAAGTTTAAAGAAAAATCTTTTTATGGACATAACTTTCGACAAAAGCTGTAAAGGTTATGAATCAGTTGCAGTTGCAAATTTCGCAACTCTTTACAGGATTATGGATGTAAATATTAATGCAACATCTGATTTTGGTTGTGATTTACTTGGAAATTCGATGTACATTTCCCTGCAAGAGTCAAATTCTACAAACATAAAACAAATAGGTCCTGCTTGTTATGAAATAAACATAAAAGATTGCGAAATTTTAGAGGGAATGGAAAGATTTATGGTTGAAACTTTTGTAAAATTAAATGAAAAGAGCTAAAAATCTAAATTAAATGAAAAAGTAGAGAAAAATTTCTATTTAAGTTTTAACTAAAAAAATTGTAAAAGGTTTTTGTTGTGTGTTGTTATTTTTATTTATTTTTTTGTTTTTTTTTGATAAAACAAAGCAGTGAATTTAGATAGCTTTATCTCTTTTTTGTTTTTTTGTATAAAAATTTAATGTCTGAGTAAAAAGGAATTTCTTTAATGTCAAATATTTTAACAAGACTAAACCAGATTCCAACAACAAAAATTGTGCTTATTGAATACCAAAAAAGTTTATGTGTTGCATCAAAAAAAGAAGAGCCTGAAATTGCCAGGATGCTTAGAAAAAAAATTCTTATTATGTTTAAAATTAAAAATAGAAAAAATGAAACAAACAAAATTTTTAGCCTTTTGTTTAGATTTATTTTTGCTGTTGAAAAATTCAGAATAAAAAGAAGATAATAAGCAGAGCCCGCAATGCATGCTTCTATGAGTTCTATTGGGATTAGGTCATTGACAAGGATTATGTCTTTTGAAATTAGAGAAGCATCATAAAATAAATTTAAAAGAAAGTAAGTTGGATAAACAGTCAAAGGAGTAAAGATAAAATAAAAAAGAGCAAGATTTGGAAGAGCCACAAGAAGCATAACGACATACCTAAAAACTATTTCTAAAATCTTATTTTTCATTCTAGTTTTAAGAAAATTATATTTAAATAGTTTAAGTTTCTAAATTTTAAAAATTAATAGAATATAAAAATGAATAGAAAAGAAAAGATTAAATTTTTGCTTTTAAGCTTCTCACTGATGTTTGTTGCTTTTTTAAGTTTTTATTTTGACAGGAGTTTTTTTTATATAATTAAGTTAATAAGAAATAGCGTTTTGACTGATTTTTTTCTTGGAATTTCTTTTTTTAGCTCTCTAATTTTTATTTTTATTTTTTTGACAGCTTTGTTCATTAAAGAAAAAAGGAGAAAGTTTATTTTGCCTTTGTGGTTGACATTAGCTTTTAATGTTATTTTAAGTTTTATACTAAAGATTTTAATACAAAGACAAAGGCCTTTTCAACTTGATTTAATTTCGATTATTGGCAACTTAAATGATAGCTACTTTGTTTGGAATTTTTCTTTTCCTTCATTTCAGTCAATGCTTGTTTTTTCTGTTTTACCTTTTTTAAATATGGAATTTAAAAATCTTAGATATATTTGGATTGTTTTTTCTTTTTTAGTTGCTTTCTCAAGAATTTATCTAGGATTACATTTTTTAAGTGATGTTTTTTTAGGTGGTGTTGTTGGTTATTTTATAGGTTTCTTTGTCTTAAGTTATTTTAAAAAAAGAAATTTTGATTTAATATAGTTCAAAAAACCAATTTAAAGTTAGTAAATAGTAAATTTAAAAGCAGTTTAAATTAAAAGCAGTTTAAAGTTTCTTATCCAAATTTTTTATTTTCTTGTTAATCTAATTGCAACAACAATTATAATTATTATAAGTATAATGTTGAGGATTCCTATAGCCCATGTAAACCAACCAGCTTCACTAATTCCAGCGAATGCTCCTGTAATTCCTGCTTTTCTTCCCTCAATTGTAACTGATATTGGCTGAGTCATTTTTTGGCCAGCAGAGCTTAAACCTTCAACAAAAAAGGTATAAGTTCCAGAAGCATCATTTTTAACTTTAAAGGTCATCAAAACATCTTGTGATTGTGAAGCTCCTAAAACTAGAGAATCTCTATCAAGTGAAACTGACTCTGCAAAGCTTTCAAATCCTGTAACATTTAACCTTAATGTCTCTAAATTTTTTCCTGTATTAAGGAATGAAACCTTAACAACTAAATCTTTACCTGCAACAGCTTCTGATTCAAGAGATGCTGAAATTTGAACTCTTTTTTCAATTCCGCAATTTCCCTCTACTTTTATAGGAACTGCAAATGATGAAGGATCATCATCAAAACTAGATTCATAAAGGTCATTATCCTCATCATAAACCTCAAAAGTTAAGAGATAAAATTTTTCATCTAGTGAATCTGGAACATTGAATGTAAAACTAAGCGGAACTTTATCAAAAGCATCTATGTCACCTACTGCAAAAACTTTATTTAAACCTAATACTCCATCTCTTTCAAATACTCTAACTGAAACATCTTCTTGATCTCTATCCCCAACATTCAAAACATCTGCTGAAACAGAAACAGTCTGGCTGCATTGTACTGTTTCAGGAACCTTAATATTGTCTAAAACAACAAAATCGCTCTCAATAACTATAGAAACATCTCTCTTATCAAAACCACATGTTTTGGGTGAAGAAGAATTATCAATAGTTCCTTCTCCAAAAACATAAAATCTGTAATTTTTACCATCTCTCAAATCTTCTAAATCAACATCCATTCTATCATTAAGAGTAAAGTTAACTATAAACGTCCCCTCATCTCCATCTTTAAGATTAAACTCCTTTATTTTTTCTGGTTCAAGTACCCATTGACTATTTCTTACATCCCATAAGCCCCAATTAAGCTCTATATCATCAACATTTTCTTTTCCGTTGTTTTCAAATATAATTTCAGCTTCAATATTTTCAAATGGGAACCACTCTTCATCATCACCAAAAACAGACCCTTGAATTCCATTATTGGAAAAATCAATTCTTCTAACTCTTAAGTTTCCTGGATTTCCAATAGATTGACAGCTTAAAATCTCACTAGGATGATTTTCAGTTACAGTTAAAGTTATTAAAAGAGAGTCAAGAGAGTCAGAATACAAAGAAGTGTTTGAAAGAGTAAGATTTCCTAAATAAACTCCTGGAGCCTGACCAAGAGGAACAGAATAAGTTAAAGTTATAACAATACTTTGATTCCCTTTTAAAAGAGAAACACTTGACACTGAAGCAGACCCAGAAATTTGGTTTGATCCATTAGAAAGTGTTGGAACATTTAAAGTTAAATTTACATCATCTGTTCCTGTTTCACTTAGTTTAAAGGTTATTGTTGCTGTCTTTCCTTCTGAAACAGTTTGTGTTGCTCCACTAACCTCGACAAAATTAACATCTGCTGCTATAAAACTTACTAAAAAAACAACCAGAATTACACTCAATAAAAAAGCATTAAAAAATTTTATTGATTTCATTGTCATTCAAAAGTTACAAGGTGTTTATAAAGATTTATATTTTTAAAAATATACTAAAAAAAATATCTTTTAGGTAAATATTCGAGTTTAGATGAGCTAAAAAGCAGCAGGCTGTTTATTCTTTAAAATGGTTTAGCCTTTATAATTATAAATACTCTTAATTTTTTTAAAACTGACTCTGGTTATTATAAAATATAAGTTAGTTAAATCCTAAGGCTTTCTAAAGTAAGTTTTCTAAAATAAAAGCCTCAGCTAACAAATCTCATTTAACAAATAAATCTAGTTTTAGATATTCTTTTTAGATATTTTATGAGAAGGATTGTTATATTTTGGGTTTTTAGACTTTTTTTAGAAATCTTAAAATGACTTTATATTGTTACTTTTTATCTATCTTTTCTTTTTTACAATTAATACTCTTCAAACTCTGGCTTCTTCTCTTTTGGCTTAGGTGCTTCTGCATGTATCTTTGCAAAAGGAGGAGTCGCTACAACTATATTTTCTCCAAAGCCAACTATATTTCCTTCTAAAGCATCAACTGTTTTTTTGATTTTTGATATAGCTCTTTTCAATTCCATAGAGTCTTTTTGTCTTAATGTTTTTATGTCAATAATTCCAATTGTGTAACCCTCTCTAATATCATTTATAATCTGGTTTGTATCTTCATAGTCCTTTAGAGTATAAAGTTTAACAAAAACCTTGCTCTCTTTTTCTTCTTGACCGAGATCTATTTCTATGTATTCTTCACCGGCTCCTACAGAAGAACCCGAAAACATTTTTTTTAATTTTTTTAACACCATGATAAAAATAACTTGTATGTATTTATAAAGATTTCGCAATTTTTTGCTAAAAAATTTTTTTAAATTTTCTTTTAAAAAGAAAATTAATTTTTTTGTTATAATTTAATAATAGTTAGAATAATTTATATCCTTAAATTGATCCAAAGTTTTAATTTTCTAAAACTTCTTTTTGTAAAGATTCTAGTTTTGTTTTTAAAGCCTCTTCTTGTTTTTCTATTGATTTTATTCTTAAATTTAAAAGTTTCTCTTTGTTTGAAAGTTCTTCTAAAATTTCGTTTTTATCTGCTTTTATCATTATATTACTAACAACTTTAAAAACCTCTCCTTCTGTTTTTTCTATTTCTTTTTTTGCTGATTCTGTTTCTGAAAGTTCAACCTGAAAAGCTTGTTTTTGAAGAAGAAGATTCTGCAGATTTTGTTCTATAATCTGCATCTCATTAATTTTTTGTTCTTTTGACATCTATTTTTGTTAAGTTTAAATTTAATTTAGATTGCTTTAATTTTTTTAACTTGTTTTCTTGGTTTATAAAAAACCTTGCCACCACAATTTGGGCATACAAATCTTTTTTCTAGATTTGTACTTTGAATTTTTTTCTCACATTTAAAACATTTGTATGTTGGCATCTTTTTTTATTTTTTTGTTTGTTTAAGTACTTTTCGTTTATTCTTTTAGATAATACGCGTTTGAAGCAAACTTTTTATTACATTTCTTACAAAACCAAATTCCTTTTGCAAGTCTTTTAACTCCTTTTTTACCACAAAAAGGGCAGTTTTGTTTTTTTCTTTGTATAGATTCAATTTCAACAATTTTGTCTTTAACTTTTTTTCCATATCTCGGGCCAAATCTTCCAGCAGATTTTGTTTTTTTGTGTTTTTTGGGCATTTTATCAAGATATTTTTTCATGCTTTTAAAGTGTTTAAAATGGGGCCAGCCGGATTTGAACCGACGACGCCAGGTCCCAAACCTGGAAGGATACCAAGCTTCCCCATGGCCCCTCTAAATAAGAGGAGTCTATGCATTTATAATTGTTTTTATATTAATATTTTAATTCTTTTATTTTTTAGGCTTTTGTTCTTGTTTTTTTGGTTGCTGAGTAGGTTGCTGTGTTTTTGTGGCTTCAGAAGTTTTTTCTTGTTTTGCTTCTGTTCCTAATGCTGCTTTTGCAGCCTCTTCTTGCTGCCTAATCTTTTCTTGTTGTTGTTTTATTAATGAAAAGAACTCTTCAAGTTTTTGTTTTTTCTCGTCTGGTGTTTTTGTAATCTCTTGTGAAATCTCTTTATCATAAATTCCTTTATCCACATCCTTTATAACGTCTCTAGGATCTTTGTTCTCTACTAAAATACCTAAACTTACGCAGCTTCCTAAAACAGATTTAACTGCTGATTTTAAATTTTTACTTAACATATTAGGAAATTTTGATTTTGCAATAGAAATTATTTGTTCTATTGATGCATTAGCAACCTTAAACTTTTTATGATCTCCAGAACCTTTTTCAATTCCTAATTCTTTTTTTAATAACTCTGAAACAGGAGGAGAAAAAACTTTAACACTAATCTCTTTTGTAGATGTGTTAACATTAATTTCAACAGGAACTTTCATTCCTTTGAAGTTTTTTGTTGCTTCGTTAACCTTTTGTATTATCTGACCAATATTCAATCCTAAAGGTCCTATTTTTTGACTTAAAGTAGGACCTGGTTGCATATTCCCTCCCTCAACAAGAAGTTTTATTTGCATTTTTAATAGTTATTTTTCCTCTTTTTCTTCTTCTCTTCTTATAACCTTAACATTATCTATTTTTATTGAAACCGGCAAAGGAACTACAGCACCAAGTAAGCTAACTAAAACCTCTTCTTTTTGTTTATCAACTCTTAAGACTTTTGCTTTTTCTCCTTTTAATGTTGTACCTATAATTTCAACTACGTCTCCTTCTTTTATATCTATTTTCTCGACAGAAGGCTCAACCATATTTTTAATTTCTTCATAACTAACTGTCTTTCCTAAAATTCCTTTAACGTAAGGAAGATTATAAACAGATTCTTCTGCTGTTTCTTTATCTTCAGACTCTAAAAAAATAAAACCCCTAAGTCCGTGTGGTCTTAGTATAGAGTATGTATTAAGTGATTTTTTTTCTACTCTTTCTGCTATCATATCAACTACTTTATCTTCTTTATTCGTAGTTACTTTAATAACAAAGATCATTTTATCTCCCACTTAAGTAAATACTTAAGAATTAGAATATTATATTTTAAAAATTTTAGTTTTTAAGCTTTTTGCTTTTCAATCCGTAATTATTAAGGAGACCAAGCTGGATGATAATTCCTAGAAGTGTGTTTTGTTAAGTTTCTATTTCCGCTACCGTCTCTATTTATTATATACAAATCAAAATTTTTGTTTGACTCTAAAGAGAAATCGTGTGTATAAACAATACTTTTCGCATCAGGAGACCAAGCAGGTTCTAAATCTCTAACAGAGTTGTCTGTTATTTTTCTAACATTAGAGCCATCAGTGTTCATTATGTAAATTTCAAAATCTCCATCTCTATCAGAAGCAAAAACAATCTCATCTCCTCTTGGAGACCAAGATGGTTGTAAGTTTGCATACCTTTTATCATTTGTTAATCTTTTTAAATTAGATCCGTCTGAGTTAATTGTAAAAATTTCCCACGTCATATCTTTATACCCTTGAAAAACAATTTTACCTCCGTCTGGAGACCAGGAAGCATATAAAATATCATCATTAAGAGCTGTTTTTATTTCTCTCTGATTTGATCCGTCTGAATTCATAACATATAAACTATATTTACCATTCACATTTTTGATATAAAGAATACTTTTTCCATCTGGAGACCATTTTGGAAGATATTCATCATTAGAGTCGTTAGTTAATCTAACAATATTAGAACCGTTAGAGTTCATTACAAAAACATCATTTCCTAAATTCGATCTTGAGATATAAGTTATTTTGGATCTATCTGGAGACCAAGATGGATATCTATCTGGAATTGAGTTATTTGTTATTCTTCTTAATCCAGTACCATCTGGTTTTATTGCATATATCTCTTCATTCTTGTCTCTTGTAGAAACAAAAAGAATTTCTTCATTAACTGTATCTTCTAATTTTCCTTGTTTTAGTGTTTTTCTATAATCAAAAATTCTTTCAGCTATATTTGGAAGGACCTCACTCAAAACATCTTTTTTGAGGATTATCCAAGATTCTATACCGCCATAAAAACTCCAAAGAGAATCTTCTGAAGCTAATTGTAAATAAGGATCTAAACGAAGTGATGGACCAATAACACCATAAAACATAATATTTAAACGTGGACCTAAATATGCTCTATAATAAGCGTTTTTATTTGTTGGGTTTGTAAAAGAGAATTCAAAATCATTTTCAATGTTAAATGTCTTTCTCAAATTTTGATTTTCATAAACAAGAGCAGCAACAAATTCTCCTTCTTGAGAAACTTTTGCTTCTTGATAATCTAAAGATCCATATGCTCCTGCATTAAAGGTAAGTTCTGGTATAATAACAACTGGAATAGGTGTAGAGGGTATAGTAAATACTATTGGATTAAATTTATATTTGATTAATTCTACTTCTACATTATGAATAAGAGAAAGAGGTGAATAAATATTTACTTTTATTTCTGACTTATCATTTAAAGAACCTTTTAGAGTTATCTTATTTATTTTTCTATTTTTTGATTCAAAATCAAAATAAAAACCTAAATTTAAAGAAAGAAATCCATTCATTATAATTTTACCTGCTGGAATTTTGGGATTGTTAAAAGCATCATGAATTATTACATTATTTAATTTGAAGTTAAAATCAAACTCTTGATTTGGTGATTCTTGCTGATATATTCCTTCTCTCATATAAGAGTTAGAAATATCTCCTCTAGAAAGTCTTTTTTCATAAACAAAAGAACCCTCTTTAACTAATTTTTCTAATGTAGAATTTTTAGTAGTAATTTTTCTTTTATCTGAAGATAAAGCAGTTATTTCTCTAAGCAATCCTGTTGGTGTCTTATCACTAACTCCAGAAACTAAAATGTCTCCTATTGAGTAGTTTGTTGGTTGAGAAAATGTTAAGGTAGAGCTATCTACACTAACTAATTGATTTATCTGCTCTCCGGATAAAACATAATAGTTATAAAGGTTTTTAACAGCAAGGTTCCATGATTGATCAACATTTGTTTTTCCATCGCTAACCACTAATTTCACTGGAAAAATTGTATCTTTTAAAACTTCTGGAGAAGTGCCAGAAATAATGTTGTTAGAAAGAGATAACCATGTTGGAGCTTGTTGTAATGAAAACGTGAGAGGATCTCCATCTGGATCTGATGCCAGAACTCTATACTCATAATATGAAACCTCATCAATTTGTGTTGGTGGGTTTGAGTTTATTGTTGGAGAACGATTTTGTGGTTGTTGTGGTGGTGGCTGTGTTATTGTTGGTTTTTTAGGTGGTGGTGATGATACATCTTGGCATGAAAGAGTAGAAAAAAATAATCCTGAAATCAAAATTCTTTTTAAGTTCTTTACTATACCCATTTTAGTTTATTTAAATAAACGTTAAACAAACGCTTTCATCAAAACTGAAATTAAAAACCCAAAAAAACCTATGACTGCTATTCCTATAGCTGTTACCTTTACTATTAATGTATACTCTTTTTTAGATGGTTTTTTTAAAACATACCAAACCCTCTTACATTTTTCAAAAAATATTTTTAGTCTGTTTTCTTTATCCATTTTAATAATAATTTTTTTATATTTTTAAGTTTTAAGTTTTTAAAATTTAATTTAAGATTCATCAACATAAATTTTCTCTTCTTTTTTAAGAAGATTCTCACGAGCATACAGCAAATTAGAATAAGGGTTTATTGAAACTAGAGCACCCTTTATACCACATTTAATTCCTGGTTTTTTAACTGATACATGTATGTGTGGTTTTGTATATGGAGAAGAAGCATTTCCTGTTTTACCAACGCTTCCTATAATTTTTCCTTTATAAACTAAATCTCCTGGTTTAACAAACACATCTTTCATATGAACTATAAAAAAATAAGTTGTGTCTGAAGGTTGAAATAAAAGAACCCCGTTTCCTGATAAAATTCCAAAACCACCTCCTTCATAAATAAGTCCTTTTTTTCTATCCCATCTACCTTTCCAATCATTTTTAGAATCTAAAACAACTCCGTTAATTGGAGAATAAACAAAATCGCCAATTTTCCCAAATATATCTATTGCTCTATGTTTTTCTATCCATTTTCCATTTCTTATTCTTAAATAATCATAACTATCCTCAAAATATCCAGAACCGTTTAACAGGTCATGCCAAATTTTAGAATCATCTAAAAAATTATGATGATTAAAACTTGTATAAAGTTCGTCATAAAAATATTTTGTGATAATTCTTTCTAAATTTCTTCTATCATTAATACTTTTTGAAATTTCTTCAGCTGTCTTTTCATAATAAAATCCTCTCTTATGATAGATTTTGTTATCACAATCACTAAACATTCTTAACAAAGCATTTTCTTTTTGAAGATTATTTAAAAGAGGATTAATCTGTTCTCTTCTTATAGGAAAACTAAAATTATAGACAGAATTAACGCTTAAAGTTGTGAAAGAAAAAGAAAAGTTATTCTGACTATTTTCTCTATTTTTTTCATAAAAATTGTTTCTTGCATTAGAATAAAATAAAAAATTTAATGTTAAAAGTAAATAAGTAAATTTTCTTAAATTCATTTTACTCTAGAAATTCAATTCCAAGTTCTTCTTCAATTTCTTTATGTTTTAAACTTTCTAAAGACTCTCCATGACCTAAAATTTGATGGCTTTTAACTCCTGTAATAATTAACATAACTCTTATTGTTTTTTCCATATCAGGAGATATTTGAGCCCCCCAGATTAACTTTGCGTCCGGATTCAATTGATTACCGATAAACTCAATAATTTTTTTACATTCGTCTAAAGTCATATCATTTCCACCAATTATATTGACTAAAGCTCCTTTTGCATTAGAAACATCTACATCAAGTAATGGATTATTTATTGCTTTTTCAACTGATTCTATAGCTCTATTAGCGCTGTCAGACTCTCCAACACCGATAAGAGAAACTCCTCCATCAACCATAACTGCCTTTACATCTGCAAAGTCTAAATTAACAAGACCTGTTTTAGTTATTAACTCGGTAATTCCTTTAACAGCATTTGTAAGGATCTCGTCGGCTATTTTAAAGGCTGTTTGTAAAGGCAAATCCGGAGCTAATTCAAGAAGTTTATCATTTGGTATAACAATCAAGGTGTCTGTAAATGATTCCATTTTTTCAAGTCCGTTTGTTGCATTCTCTATTCTTTTTCTTCCTTCAATTGTAAATGGAAAAGTAACTACACCGATAACTAAAGAGCCTTGTTTTTTTGCAAGCTGAGCAACAACAGGAGCTGCTCCTGTTCCTGTTCCTCCTCCTAAGCCACATGTTATAAAGACCATATCAGCTCCAGAAATTCTTTTTTTTATTTCGGATTCAGATTCTTTTGCTGCAGCCTCTCCTATCTTTGGATTGCTTCCTGCTCCAAGACCTTGAGTTAGCTCTTTACCTATTAAGATTTTATAATCTGCATTTGTATAAAGAAGATCTTGTGCATCTGTGTTAATTGCAATTAGCTCTCCTCCTTTGATTCCTATTTCTTTCATTCTGCTTAAAGAATTTCCTCCGCCACCGCCAACACCAACAACTTTAATTTTTGCAGTTTGTTTTTTGATTAGTTCTTCAAGTTCTCTCTCAATGTTTTTTAATTCTTCTGTTGTTTCTTCCATGGTTTTAATAGGCTTGTTTGCTTTTTAAGAATATCTATATTTAGAAATAAATTATGATTTTTCTGACTTTATATCGATTTCTTTATTTAAAATTTCTTTATATTTTTCTTTAAAAATCTCAAGAAGTCTTTCGAATTCTTTTTCTGGTTTTAAGATTATTTTTTCTCCGCTTATCTCAAACGGAATTTCTTTTTTTAGAAAGAATTTGTTTAAGGCTTTAATTTTTTCTCCAAGATCATCTACCTTTCTCAAAATTTTTATTTCATATTGAATTTTTTTTCCTGATAAATAATGATTAAAATCTACTATAACCATTCCACTTGTAACAGCAACAACTTTACCAACAACACCATCAAAATTAAAAAAAACACCAGGTAAAGGATTTATGTTCCTTTCTTTAAAAATTCTTAAAGGTATTTTTTGAATTAGTTTAGGATTTCTCTTTCCAAATGCTTCTTCTGGAGGAATTTCTAAATGGTATGTTCTGCCAATTTCTTTATTAATTAAAAAATCGTCTAAAGCTTTTAAAATCATTCCTTCGCCTAAACAAAAAACAAAGGGTTCTGCTTTAACTTCATGATTGTGTGAAATTTTTTTTAAATTCTCGGCAAGAGTTGAATCAAATATCTCTCCTTCTTTTGTCATTCCTGTAAAATCTATTTCAATAAAATCTCCTTTTTTTGTTAACATAAAAAAACAAAAAAGCTTGTATTTTTAAAATTTGTTAGATTCTTTTAAAGGCTTTACTGAAAGTTTTTTAAATATCTTTTATTTTTTTAAGAGATGGTTTTAAAATTAATTGATGCAACAGACATTAAGCCAGGTACAAACATAATGATTGACTCTGAACCATACACCGTAAAAACAATTGATATAAGCAAAACAGGAAAACACGGAGCAAGCAAATGTAGGATAGAAGCAATAGGAATAATTAACAATCAGAAAAAAATAATTGTTGTTCCAGGCCACGAAAGATTTAATGTTCCTTTAGTTGATAAAAGAAAAGCACAAATACTTTCTATATCTGTAAATGCTGCAACTGTCATGGATCTTGAAAATTTTGAAAGTTTTGACATTGATGTTCCGCAAGATATAGAAAACCTAAAAGAAGGAGATAATGTAGAGTATTGGGATATTGAAGGTAGAAAAATAATAAAGAGAAAGTTATAAAATGGCAAAAATTCTAGAGGCTCAAAAAAGACTTTTTAAAAATGTTTTTGTCTGTAAAAGCTGTAATGCAAAAATAAGAGCAGATCCTCAAAAAATCTTAAAAGGAAAAGTTAAGTGTAGAAAATGTAAAAGAAAGGCCTTTAGGCCTTTGAGAAAAAAATAACTTAAATATAAAAGATGAGCTTTTTAGTTTATGATTTAATTTTTTTGTCTTTTTTTGTTTTATTTTTATTTGTTTTTCTTTATAAAAAAAGAAAAAAGCTTGATAGAGAAGGACTGCTCGTTTTATATAGAACTAGTTGGGGAATAAAACTAATAAATAAATTAGGAAAAAAGCATAAGGGTTTTTGGAATTTTTTAAGTTATGTTTCTATTTTTTGTGGCTATGTATTAATGATTTCTGTTATCTATTTAATTTATAATATAGTAAAAATTTATGTTTTAAATCCGATTCTTGTAAGAACAATAAAGGTTCCGCCAATACTGCCTTTAGTACCTTACCTTCCACAAGTTTTTAAGTTAGAGTTTTTACCCCCTTTTTATTTTACATATTGGATTGTAATAATTGCAATTATTGCAATTTTTCATGAGTTGGCACACGGAATTTTTGCTGCTCATAATAAAGTTAAGATAAAAACAACTGGATTCGGATTTTTTCCTTTTTTCTTGCCAATATTTTTAGCTGCTTTTGTTGAACTTGATGAGAAAAAAATGGCAAAAAAAAGAAAGTTTTCTCAGCTTGCTATTCTTTCATCAGGAACTTTTGCAAATGTCATAACAGCTATTTTATTTTTCGTCATCTTTGTTGTCTTTTTTATTTTTGCTTTTAAACCAGCTGGAATTATTTTTGATTCTTATGCAACCTCTCAAGTTCATATAGCAACAATTAATTCAGTAAATAATATTACTCTAAATGAAAAGAGTTATTCCGAATTATTGAATTTAATGAATAGTTCTGAATTTAATGAGATAAAATCGGGAAATAGGGTTTTTTTAGCAACAAAACAGATGATTGAAAATCAAAAAAACAATGATATCTTGGTTTTATACAACTCTGCTCCAGCAATTAAGAATAATTTAAGTAGAATAATTATAGATATTAATGGAGAAAAAGTAACTTCAATTAATGATTTATCTTTTAAAATATCTAAATATAAACCCGGAGATAAAATAAGTTTAGGTATTTTAACTGATGGGGGTTATAAATCACAAGAAATTATTTTAGAGGAAAATCCTGAAAAACCTGGATCTGCTTGGCTAGGTATAGGGTTTTATGAAAGAAAATCTAACGGAATTTTAAGAGGAATTATACAAAAAATAAGTTCATTTAAAGATCCAAATACCTACTATGAGACAAAAATAGGAGAATTAGGTATTTTTATTTACAATTTAATATGGTGGATTATTTTAATAAGTTTAAGCGTAGCTTTAATTAATATGCTTCCTGTAGGCATTTTTGATGGAGGAAGATTTTTTTATTTAAGTGTTCTAGCGTTAACAAAAAATGAAAAAATAGCTAGAAAAGCATTTATTTTTTCAACCCAATTTTTCTTGTTTTTGGTTTTTGTTTTGATGTTTTTCTGGATAATAAGTTTTTTTAGATGAAAATTAAGAATTATAAATAAAGTATTCCTTCTTTTGTTAAAGCAACAAACCTTATTCCAACCGGCAGACTTAATAAAGCAGAAATTAAGGCCATATGCTCTTTACCGTCTCCTGATGCTATACTTAAAGCAACCTCTGTACCTTGTATTTTTCCTCTTAGTTTTTTCTCAAATTCTTCTTTTAGCTCTTTAATTCTTTTGTCTAAATCAACTCTAATAAACTCAAATTTTTTTTCAGAGGTAAATTTTTCTGCAAAATCTCTTCCTATAAGAATTATTTTATCCCATTCTCCATACTTAATAAGGCCAGAAATTTGCCCCCAAGATCCTTTTCCAGTAGAAAGCAAAGCTATAAATTCCATTAGGAAAAAAGAAGTATTTCATTTATAAGAATTGTTGTGTTTTTATTTCATAAAAAATTTAAAAAATGTTTTTTAAGAAATAAAAAAATGAAAAGAAAAAATCTTGTATTTTTGTGTGATGATGAAACTAGAAAAAAATTAGAAATTATTTTAAGTTCATTGCCAAAAGGAAGTGTTGTTGGTTTAAGTAAATGTAAAAAAATTTTAGCATATCCTATAAAAGATCAGATTGGTTTGTATGGAATTAGATTAGAACTAAAATGTCCAAAAGAAATTTTAAAATTTAATTTACAGAGTAGTTTTGTCAATTATCAAAGTAATGAAAATTATTTATCATTCATATATTTAGGAAATTTATATTTATTTAATTTTCAAAAAGATTTATAAAGTATTTTTAGGTTTAATTTTTACCGTTTGAACCACTACGTAACTTAAAAATTTACGTAATGTGGGAGGTAAAAATGCAACTAGAAAAACAATTAGAAAAGGCTTTATCTGAATTAAGAAAAAGTAAGGAGAGAAAGTTTGATCAAACTGTAGATCTAATAATAAATTTAAAAAATTTTGATCATAAAAAAAATCAGATAAACGCTTCTATAATTGTTCCTTTTAAAATAAAAGATAAAAAAATAGCTGCTTTTGCCGAAACAAAAATAAAAGGAATAGATACAATAACCCCTCAAGAATTTAATAAATATTCAGATAAGAAAAATCTAAAAAAGTTAGTTAAAAGTTATGATTTTTTTATTTCTCAATTAAATTTAATGCCTAAAGTTGCTAGTATTTTCGGAAGGGTTTTGGGGCCTGCTGGAAAAATGCCTTCTCCACAGCTTGGCATAATAAACAGTTTAGATGAAAAAACAATAGAGCAAACTAAAAAAAGAATTGAAAACTCTATTAAGTTAAAGATTAAAGAGCCAAGTATAAAAGTAGCTATAGGAAAACAAAGTATGAAAGATTCTGAAATCATAGAAAATTGCATTAGTTTTTATAACAGTATTTTAAAAATTCTTCCAAAAGGTAAAGAAAATATTAAAAACATACAAATAAAATTCACGATGAGTAAACCAATTAAAATATTTTTAAAATGAAAGAGAAAAATCAAAGGAAAATTTCAGAAGCTAAAAAAAAGTTATTAAAAGAATTAGAGTATTTAATAAATAATAATAAAACAATTATGTTAATTTCAATAAAAGGCTTGCCTCTTTCTAATTTACAAGAAATATCAAAGAGTTTAAGAGAAAAAGCTGTAATTAAAGTTCCTAAAAAAAGTCTTATCATTTTAGCTCTTAAGAAATTAGATGAGGGTATTGCAAATAAATTTAAAGAAAGAATAAAAGAAGGATATGCATTTTTATTTTCTAATGAAGACGCTTTTGATCTTTCTTCATATCTTATTGACATAAAAATTCCTGCTAAAGCTAAAGCAGGTCAAGAATCTCCTATTGACATAGAAGTCCCTGCCGGACCAACTGATCTAACACCAGGACCTGCAATTTCTGAACTTGGAGCTTTAGGAATACCTATCCAAATAGAAAAGGGAAAAATTGTAATAAAAGAAGCAAAAGTTATAGTTAAAAAAGGAGAAAAAATAAGTAATGTTGCTGTTGATATAATGAGTAAACTAGGAATAAAACCTTTTTTAGTTGGTTTAGTTCCAGAATCTGCTTATGATACTAAAGAAAAAAAATTTTATGATAATGTTGGTTTTAACAAACAAGAGATAATAAACGATTTAAAGAAATCATTTGAAAATTCTTTGATTCTTGCTATAAATATATCATACCCCACAAAAGAAACAATAAGCTTTTTAATATCAAAAGCTCTTTTAGAAGCAAAGACAATTGAAAACTTTATAAACCCTAATAATTAAAAGATTTTATCAAAAAATAATTATAAAATGGAATATATATATGCTGCTCTTTTATTACACAAAAGCGGAAAAGAAATTAATGAAGAAAATTTAAAAAACGTTGTTTCAGCAGCAGGTATAAATGTTGATGAATCAAAAGTTAAGGCTGTTGTAGCTAGTTTAAAAAATGTTGATATAGATAAAGAGCTAGAAAAGCCAATTGCATTATCTTCTTCTCAAGAGCAGACTAAAGAAGAAAAGAAAGAAGAGCCTAAGCCAAAAGAAGAGAAAAAAGAAGCTGCTGCAGAGGGTTTAGCTGCTTTATTTGGTTAGTTCTTATTTTAAAATTTTCTAAAATATAAAAACATAGGATTCTTATTTTTTATTGATTTATTAGATATAGGCCTGCGTAGCTCAGAGGTAGAGCAACTGATTCGTAATCAGTAGGCCGAGGGTTCGATTCCCTCCGCAGGCTCTTTTATTTTTTTTAGCTGTTCTTTGAAAAAATAAATAGAAGAACAAACTAAGTTGTATATTGAAAATGAACCAATTGCTTTTTTTGTTATTGAAGAATAAAAAATTCTTCCCAAATTCAAGAAGGACATATAAATAGGATAGCTATAAAAGAATTTTTGATATTCTGTATTAAAATTAGATTCTAAATTATGGTTTATGATTATATAAGCTAAAGAAGGAATTATGCCACAGTATATAGCATTTCTTATTGTCAGGTCTCTTTCAGTCCAACCAAGTTTTTTTGAGAGATTTAATTGATATTTTCTAATTAAAGAACCTCCTACATCTAAGATGTAAATTAAATCAAAGACTCTCTCTAAACTGTTTAAAACTCTTGAATTTTTTATTTTTAGATTTTCTATTTTTTCATTTAGTTTATAAATTTTGTCTTCAAGATTCATTTTTCTTCCAATAATTCTGCTTTACCATCCTCTACCAAAATTTTAGCTATTTCTTTTGATATGTTAGCAATTTGTCCCTTTTCAAAAGGGCCTATTTTATTTCCTTCAAAATCAAAAAGTTCTGTAACGTCCTCTTTAAAAACAATTAATTTATTATTGCTTTCTTTTTGATTTTTGTTATTAAGATAATCATTCAAACTCTTATCAGATTTTTCTAAACTTTTTATTAATTCATCAAACAAATCTTTTTCAAAAGGAAGCATATTCTCAAAATCTTGTTTTGAAATTCCTGTTTCTAAACCTATTAAAGCTAAATCTAAAATTTTTTTTCTTCGGCTTCTCATTAATTGTTTAAAAAGAGTTATTGCGTTCTCGAGTTGTTTTTTTGTTTTAGTAATTATTTCTGAAAAGGAATCGTTTTCTTTAGAAACTATTTCTTTTTTTTCTTTTATGTATTGAGAGAATTCTTGAAGAAAATTTTTAGGTAATGGTTGCAGTTGTTCTGAATATCTCTCTTTTCTTTCGGCTTCATAAATATCATTATAAGTTAACATAAAAAAAGAAGAATATAGGTATTTTTAATAATTACTATAAAAAAGTTAATTAAAACCAGTTATAGAAAGTAGCTGATTTCCATAAATTCTTCCTAAGCTACCTAATCTAGCGTTTTTTTCAGAAAATTTAATTATCTCTTTTAAAGGTTTTTCTTCTTTTTTTCTTAAAACAGGAAAAAAATTAAATCTCTGGATTTTAATTTTCATATTATAAAATAAAACAGGAACAGGGTCTGTTGAATGTGATTTAAGCTTGCATGGTGTAGAGTGGTCTCCTGTCACCAGTATTTTTATTCCTTTTAGGGCGGCAAATTCTTTTAAAAATTTAAATAAGGTTTTATCTATGTACTCTATCATATTTTTTTTCTCAATTGGCTTATTATCGTGTCCAGGTATATCTGTCTCTTTAATATGAACATAAGCATAATCAAAATCTTTGTAATTTTTTTTAATTGTCTTAATTGTAAATTCGCATGCTTCTTTCAATCCTTCGTTTAAATTTTCATAAACATCAAAATTTTTTAATCTAGGATAATCAAAAGAAAAAACTTTCATCCCAGATAGTTTTGCAAAACCAATTTCTAATGGCATATAAGCTATTGCCATCCATCTCCTATAAAATTTTAGTTTTGGTTGTTCAATTCCAGCACCCCTCATTAAAAGAAAATTTGCTGGAAGAAGGCCTTTTTTCTTTCTTTGTATGTTAACTGGATGGTTTTCTAAAACATAATAAACTTTTTCCATAAACTCATTAAGAACATTTACAGTATATTTTGTATTTTCTTCATCATCAGCCGGCTTGAATATGCTAATTTTATTTTTTGTCATTCCGTGCTCTGAGTAAAATCTATCATTACTTGTAATATTATCAGAAAACCCGCCTCTTAAAACCAAAACTCCTCGATGTTGTATTGTTGGTTTAAAAATAAATTCACAAGGTATTTTTATTTTGTTTATTTCTTTTGCTAATATTTTCGCTTCTTCTGTAGTTAAAGTTCTTCCTACTCTCCTATCAATTATATTTCCTTCTTTAAGAGAATCTATTGTTGCAAAATTAGCTCTTAAAGCTAAATCTCCTCTCACAAGTTTAATATCTGCTCCTCTAGCCTCAAGCTGGCCTCTTGAACTTTCTCTTGTGTCGTTTCCAAAAATAGAGAGAATTGACTCGTGTGATTCTGGTATTTTTAGCTCTTCTAAAGGGTACATATAACCCATCTCTCCTCTCGCTGAAAAAAAATCTAAATTTGGTGTTTCTGCAGCTTCTAAAGGAGTTTTATCATTAAGTTGCTTACATGGCAAATCACCTAACCCGTCAAGGAGTACAAGAATGCCTTTCATTTTAGTTTTAAGCTTTTCTTGTTTATAAAAATTTAGATTTTAATTAAATCTAAAAATCTTTAAATTAAAGATTTTTTCTATAAAAATGTTTAAATTCCTAAAAGAAAAAATAACGAATTGGGCAAAAAAGATATCTTCTTCAAAAAAAGAGGAAAAGAAAGACAAAATAGAAAAGGAAGAAATAAAAGAAAAAAAAGAGTCTAAAGAAATTAAAAAGGATTTTTGGAAGAAAGTTAAAGAGAAAATATCACAAAAGAAGATAAAAATTTCTGAAAAAGAATTTGAAGAATATGGTGAGGAATTAAAAATGATTCTATTGGAAAATAATGTTGCTTATGATGTTGCTGAAAAGATTATTTCGGAATTAAAAGAAGAAATTAAGGATAAAGAATTTCTAGAAAAAGAATTTGAGTTTACAGTAAAAGACTTATTAAAAGAGACTATATCTAAAGTTTTAGCGGATCCTCCAAACTTGATTGAAGAGATAAAAAGTAAAGAAAAACCTTATATTATTTTGTTTTTAGGAATTAATGGATCAGGAAAAACAACAACTATTGCAAAAATTGCAAATTTTTTAAAAAATAATGGGTTCTCTTGTGTTATTGCTGCTGCAGACACCTTTAGAGCAGCAAGTATTGAGCAAATAAAAGAACACGGACAAAAATTAGGAATTAAAGTCATTTCTTCAAATTATGGTGCTGATCCTGCTTCAGTAGGCTATGACTCTATAAATTACGCTAAAAAAAATAATATTAATGTTGTACTTATAGATAGTGCTGGAAGAATGCATACAAACAAAAATTTAATGAAAGAGATGGAAAAAATTGTTCGTGTGTGTAAACCGAATTTAAAAATTTTTGTTGGAGAAAGCATTTCTGGAAATGATGTTATTGAACAAGTAAAAAGCTTTGATTGGCATGTAGGAATAGATGGAATAATCCTTACAAAGTCGGATGTTGATGAAAAAGGAGGAACTGCATTATCAGTAAGTTATATAACAAAAAAACCAATTTTATTTTTAGGTACTGGTCAGAATTATGATGACTTGGAAATTTTCAACAAATCAAAATTCTTTAAGAGTATTGGTCTAGACAATGAAAACTAAAAAGTCTATAAAAATAATTAGTATAGCAACAACAGCTTTATTTATAGTTGTTTTTCTCTTATCTTTTTTATTTAAATCAAACATAAAGGCTTACTTTAATAAAAATCTTGAAAAACATGGTGCTGTTTTTATTTTTTTATATGGACTTTTAGTGGAATTAATACCAAATTATTTATCTCCGCACGTTTCTATTATTGCGTCTAAGTTAATTGGCATAAATTTTTTAATTTCAACGCTTTTTTTGATTTCTGGTTCTACTTTAGGTTCTTTAATTGGTTTTTTTATTGGTAAAGAATATGGAATTAAATTAAGTTCTAAAATTTATTCTAAAAATAAAATTAAAAAAATAAGAAAAGCAATAAATAAAAAAGGTAAGATGATTATTTTATTGGCTGCAATATCGCCAATACCCTACCTACCTATTGTTTTTGGCTCTTTACATTTATCATTAAAAAATTTTTTTGTATTTGGAATTTTACCAAGAATTTTAGGAATTTTGGCTTTTAGTTTAATTGTTTATACTTAAGTTATTTTTCCTTAAAAAAAACTAAAAGCAAAAAAGAAATTAAAGATATAAAAAAGATAAAAGCAAACATAATTGATTGACTTTTTTCCCATAATAAACCAGCTATTAAACCTCCTAAAACATTTGATAAGCCGGTTATTGTATAAAAGAAACCAATAGATGTTCCTTTCATTTCTTTAGAAAGATCTAAAACAAAAGCTTTATGATTCGCATGTGTTATTGCGTAAACTAAACCATAAGCTGAGAAAAGTAAAAAAAGATGTAAAATGCTTTTCATAAATATAAAGCCAAGAGAAACTAAAATAAAAAAGAAATAACCTAAAAGAAGAACTTTTTTTCTTCCAATTCTATCAGATAACCTACCAAAATAAACAACAAAGAGTGCAAAGATTAAATTGAACACAGTATAAAAAACAAAAGGAAAAACAAAGTTATCTGTCATTTTCTGTGCTATAATCAAAAGGAACATATAAAGCCCAAAATTTGCAATAGAAAAAATAGAAATTATCATTATCAAAAATTTTAATTTTTTAGGCATGTGTTTTAATCCGTAAAAAAGACTTTTTTTAGATTTTTTAGATTTAGGTTCTTTAACAAAAAATATTGGAATTAAAGAAAAGAAAGATAGTGTTGCAGCAATGAAAATTAAATTTTTAAAATTTAGACCTAATTTCACAAAAAGAAGTAAAACAAGAATAGTGCCGAATATTGATCCTAAAGTATCTAACATCTGAATTATTCCGAAATTTCTACCCCTTCTCTCTTTTGATTCTGAAATTATAACATCTCTTGGTGGATCTCTAAATTTTCCAAATCTTTCAAATGAAACAAAAAAAATTAATTGCTGCCAAGAGTTAGCTAAACCTATTAAAAATTTAAATATAAAAGAGAAAAAATAACCTATAAAAACAAAAATTTTTCTTTTTCCTGTAAAATCAGAAATCCATCCTCCAAAAACCTTAAAGAGATTTGAAAGGCCTTCTCTTAATCCAGAAATTAATCCTATAGAAACTCCTCCACCGCCTAATGAAATAATATAAAAAGGTAAAATAGGAGCAATCATATCTCCTCCAACATCATTCAAAAAACTAGAAGAGCCTAAAAGCCATGTATTTCTACTTGCTCTTTTTTCAACACTTTTATTCATTGTTAATTAAAAAATTTTTTATTTATAAATATAAAGAAACCACAAGCTTATTAATTGTAAAATTCTTAATTTTTTTATGTTTGAAAAACTCTCAGAAATCTTAAAGAAAGCAACAAATAGGATTGCTAATGCTCTTTTTTTAGATAAAAATTTAGTTGAAAGCATTATAAAAGATTTGCAAAGAGCTTTAATAGAAGCTGATGTAAATGTTAGTCTCGTAAAAGAATTTTCTGAAAAAATAAGAAAAGCAGCTTATGATGAAAGAATAAAGGGTTTGGAAAAGAAAGAACACTTAATTAAAGTTCTTTACGATGAATTAATGAATATACTAGGGAAAAAAGAAGAGCTCGTTCTAGGGAAAGAAGAGGTAATTATGCTTGTTGGTTTATATGGCTCTGGAAAAACAACAACTATTGCAAAGCTTGGTAATTACTATCAAAAAAGAGGAAGAAAAGTTATTCTTATAGGTTTAGACACTCATAGACCAGCAGCATCAGAACAATTAAAACAACTTTCTGAAAAAAATAAAATAGCTTATTTTATTGATGAAAATGAAAAAGATCCATTAAAAGTCTGGAAAAACCCAGATCTTCAAAAAAATATAAAAAGGTATGACTTGGTTTTAATTGACAGTGCAGGAAGACACTCTTTAGATAAGGATTTAATTTCTGAGCTAAAGGCTTTAAATAAGGAAATAAAACCAACAAAAACAATTCTTGTAATGCCTGCAGATATTGGTCAGGCAGCAAAAAAACAAGCAAAAGATTTTAGTTCTGTTATCCCTATTTCAGGAATTATAATAACTAGAATGGATTCTAGTGCAAAAGGTGGCGGAGCTCTAACAGCTTGCGCAGAAACTAAAGCGCCTGTATTCTTTATCACAAATGGTGAAAAAATTAATGATATAGAAGAGTTTAATCCAAAATCATTTGTTTCAAGGCTTTTAGGAATGGGTGATCTAGAAACTCTTATTGAAAAAGTAAAAACAGCTGTGGGAGATAAAAAACAAGATTTGAAAAAATTAGAAAGTGATCTGTTTACAATTGAAGAATTTGTTGATCAAGCAAAGAAAGTTGGAGATTTAGGTGGTTTGGAAAAAATAAAATCTTTTATTCCTGGATTTTCATCTGCAAAAATTCCTGAGGGTTTGTTAGAAAATCAAGAGAAAAGAATTGAAAAATGGGAGCATATAATAAAATCAATGACTCCTGAAGAGAGAAAAAACCCAGAACTTCTAGAAAAACAAACTTCTAGAATTTCAAGAATTGCTAAGGGTTCAGGAGTCAATACAAGTGATGTGAGATTGATGTTGAAGCAGTATAATCTTTTAAAAGAATTTTTAAAAACAGGAAAAAAAATGGATGGTGATTTTTCTAAAGGATTAAGCCAAAAACAACTATTAAAGCTTGCAAAGAAATTTGGAAAATTTAAAAATCTAGGATTTTAGATTAATTTATGAAAGGCAAATCTAAATACATTATTTTATTATTTTTATTTGTTATTTCTTTGATAAGTTCTCTAATCCTTTCAATAGTTCCAAATTCAGAGATATGCAGGCCTGGTGTTGGGTGTGATATAGTTCACAATTCTTCATATAATTATACTTTAGGTATTCAAAATAGCTATTATGGCATTTTTATTTTTTCTTTTTTGATTTTAATGACTTTTTTACAGATTAAAAAACACACAAAAGAAAAACGAGTTTTTATTAATGTTGCTGTTGTTACTGGATTTTTAATCTCTTTATATTTCTTATACATACAAAAATTTATACTAAAAGCTTATTGTATATACTGTTTAATTGTTGATTTTAGTATGGTTATTGCTTTTTTGATTGTTATTTTTAATTGGAAAAAATGAAAGAGACAAAACAAAAAATTCTTTATCAAGGAGCAGAGGCTTTAATAATTTTAAAAAATAAAACTATAATAAAAAAAAGAGTAAAAAAAAGCTATAGAATTAAAGAAATAGATGAAAAAATAAGAAAATCTAGAACAAAATCAGAATCAAAACTTTTTCAGAAAGCTTCTTTAGTTGTTCAAGTTCCTAAAATAAAGAAAGTTGATTTTGAAAAAAAAGAAATACATATGGACTTTATCAAAGGAAAAAAACTTTCAGAAGTTCTTGATTCTTTTAAACTTGAAAAACAAAAAAAGATTTTTAGAAAGATTGGAGAAAGCGTTGCAAAACTTCACGATCATAACATTGTTCATGGAGACTTAACAACTAGTAACATGATTCTTTTTAATGAAAATGTTTTTTTTATTGATTTTGGTCTAGGTTTTATAAGTTCTAGAATAGAAGATAAAGCAGTTGATTTACATCTTTTAAAAGAAGCTCTAGAGGCAAAACATTTTAGACAATGGAAAGCCCTATTTGAAGAATTTTTAAAGGGGTATTCTAAATCAGTAAATTATGAAAAAGTTATCGAACAACTTAAAAAAGTAGAAAAAAGAGGTAGGTATAAACAACAATACTAAGACAATTTGAAGAATTTTTAGAAATGCTTATAAATTATTCTTTTTCTATTTTTTAAGGTTAGCCCTGTAGTTCAGCGGTCAAGAATACAAGGTTTTGGTCCTTGTGACCCAGGTTCGAATCCTGGCAGGGCTATGCTCTTCAGACAAAATTAACATATAGAGAAAAATGTACAGTTTACATCCTGAGCAAGATTATGTTTTTGAAATAGCGAAGAAAAAAAGTATAGATTTAAGAATAATTTACCATACAAAACCAACAATTTCCTGTGAAGAAAAACTTTCTCTTTTAAAAGAAGAAAATCCAGAATTTTTAGAATGGGATATAACACAGATTGTAAAAGCATTGTACTTTTGTAAAAATGATGATCCGTATGTTGGGGTTATTACACCTGAATTTAAAAAGCTTGTATCTCCTAAAGATATTTTTCCTTCTATTTTAGGAATCTCAAAAGGAAAGGCAGAAAGATACTGGATAAATCCAAAAAAAGTTCCTAGAGGAATGTGTTGGGGAACTTGCACTCCTTTTCCATTAGAATCTAGTATACTAGAAAAAGAAATAAGTGATATAATTTTTTTAGATTATAAAGATTTAAGAAATAAAACAGTGAATATATCTGTCGGAGGAGAAACAAAAGAAGCTTTTAAAACATCAATTCATATTCCTTACATTTCAATATATGAAATTCTAAGAGAAAAATTTGGAAGTGTGATACATTGTTTTGAAGTTAAATAACAATTTATCAAGAAATTCAAAAATTTTCAGTCAAAAAATCCTTTATAGTAAAGCTCTCTATTTATCTCTTCAATTCTTGGTGTAAGTCTTAAAAAATCTCTTAAATCAAACGTCATATACTTACCTCCAATAAGCGTGGCTGCTAATTTTTTATACTCTTTAGATGCTCTTGAGTTTGGTTTATGGTAGGTATAAGGGATTCTTTTTGATAAAGCTTTTAAAAAGTGTTTATCATAAGGAATTACTGCAAGAACAGGAACGCCAAGTGTTTCTTCAATTTTTTGGGGTGGTATTTCAAATTTCTTATCATGGACTTTATTTATTATTATTCCTGAAATTTTTGTACCTCTTTGTTTTGCTAGCTTAATTGCCTTTAATGTTGGTGCTAAAGTTGCATGGTCTGGTGTTGTAACAACGACAAGGCTATCTGAAGCTAACATAACAGATAAAGTTTCTTCATTCAATGAAGGAGAAGAATCAATAATTATTACATCATAATTTTTTTTTAAAGGATATATCTTATTTTTTAACTTTAATGGATTTACATTTGACTTATGAAAGATAGATGATGGAATTAAATGAAGTTTGTCGTATTGATAAATAGCGTCTTTTATATGCACTTTATCTTCTAAAACATGGTGAAGTGTTATATCTGGATTAATTAGGTTAAGATGCAGTCCAAGTGTTGGAGAGGAAAGATTTCCGTCGATCAACAAAACTTTTTTGTCAAATTCTGAAAGTGCTGATCCTAAAGAAATAACGCTTGTTGTCTTCCCAACACCTCCTTTTAGGCTTATTATACCTATGATTTTCTTCATTTATTTAAAAATAACTCTATATTTAAAATACTTTCCTTAAATTTTTTTGAAAGTTGGGTAACATTTAAAAATTAAATTTTCAATTAGAATACATGCCAAAAAAACAAAAACAAGAAAAAACAAAAGAAGAATCAAAGAAAAAAATTTCTCAAGAAGAATTTGAAAAAAAAGTTATTGAACTTGCAAAAACTGGTTTAACTGCTGAAAAAATAGGAGAAAATTTAAGAAAAGAAGGAATACATCCAAAAGAATACAATAAAAAAATATCTAAAATTCTTAAAGAAAAAAATATGTATATAATTCCAGAAATCAAAAATTTAGAGGAAAAGCTTGAAAGAATAAGCAAACACTGGGAAAAAAACAAACAAGATAAAAGGGCAATGAGAGAAAGAGAAAGAATTTTATCTCAAATAAGAAAATTAAAAAAATATCATGGGTTAATTTAAATTATGAAAGAATTAAGTTTAAGCTTAAAAGAGGATTTAAAGAGGATATCAAAAGATTTTTTAGAAAATTCCAAAGGAAAAGAGGTTTTTTTAGTAAGTCATTTTGATGCTGACGGAATTACTTCTGCTACAATAGCTTCAAAAGCATTAAAAGCATTAGATATAAAATTTAACTTAAAGATAGTTAAATATCTAAAAGAAGATTTTTTTGATCTTATTCCTAAAGACAAAGTAATTCTTTTTTTAGATTTAGCATCTGGAAGTTTAAATTACATTAAAGAAAGAAATTTTAAAGATGTTTATATAATAGACCATCATGAAATCTCTCAAGAGATTCCTTCTAATGTCAAAATTATAAACCCATGGCTTCATAAAAAAGAAAAAATTAGTTCTTCTGGACTAACATACCTTTTTTTTAAAGAAATATTGCCTGAAATAGATAGTAGTGAAAAGTTGGCTATAATTGGAATGATTGGAGATTTATTAGATAAAGAAGTTGATTATATTTTAAGTGACTCGGCCTCTGTCAAAAAAATAAAAGGAATTATGATGTATCCTGCAACAAGGCCGATAAATAAAGTTCTTGAATTTTGTTCTAATCCATACATACCTAAAGTAACTGGAAATCCAGAAGGAGTTAAAGAGCTTTTAAGAGAGGCTGGCCTAGAGCCAGTAAATGGCAAGTATAAAAGTATAGTAGAGTTAGATGAAAACGAAATGAAAAAACTCGTTTCAGCAATAATCTTAAGAAACCCAAAAATAAATAAGGAACTTGTAGGCGATATTTTTTTAGTTAAATTTTTTAATAAGTTAGAAGATGCAAGAGAAATAAGTGCTATAATAAACGCTTGTTCTAGACTTGGATATGTTTCTACTGCAATAAAATTTTGCATGGAAATTCAAGAAGCAAAAAAAGAGGCAGAAGAAATTTATGCAAAATATAAAAAAAGTTTAATTTCTGCGCTTGAGTTTTTAGAAAAATCAGAAAAAATTTTGGGTGATAAATACTTAATAATAAATGCAAAAAACAAAATCCCTGACACTATAATAGGAACTGTAGCAACAATATTATCTAATTCGGGTGAGTATGAAGAGGGAACACTAATCATAACCTTAGCTCATTCAGAAGAAAAAATTAAAGTTTCTGGAAGAGTTGTAGGAAAAAACGGAAGAAACGTAAGAGAATTATTAGAAAGTGTTGTAAAAGAGATTGGTGGAGAGGTTGGGGGCCATGAAAATGCTGCTGGATGTATAATTTCTAAAGATAAAGAATCTGATTTTTTAAATAAGCTGATTAAATACTGTGAATTAGAAATAGTAAGATTATAGTTTTATTAGTTTGAGATTTATTTTGTTATTAAAACTAAGTTCAGTATAATCTTGATAGATCTCTGTTGTTTCTTATTTTATATTTTGTATCAGAAATCCAATTTAAGACTTAAATGCTATTTTTTAACTCCTTACAAAATGTGGATCTAAAAAAATAAAGTGCCTCAAAAAACAATTAATCGCCTATTGTTAATTTTGTTAGAGTAGTTGGCTTAAAAAAGATATGTTAGTCAACCTTAAACTAAATTAATTTCTAAAAGATCCAACAGATTTTTAAATTAGGGTTTTTCTATTAGTTTATGGAATTAGAAGAAGGAGATGTTGTTTTGTGCACTGTTGATAGAATTGTAGGAACAACAGTATTTGTAAATATTGAAGGAAATGGGGAAGGATCAATAATATTTAGTGAAATAGCTCCTGGAAGGATAAGAAACATTAGAGATTATGTTGTTCCTAAAAAAAAGATTGTTTGTAAGGTCTTAAGAATTATGGGTGATAGAATTGATCTTTCATTAAGAAGAGTCACGCAAGAAGAAAGAAAAAAAGTTTTACAGAATTATAAGGAAGAAAAAGGTTATGAGGGTGCTTTTAAAGGAATTCTCAAAGAAAAAGCTGCTGAAATTATTGAAAAAATAAAATCAACAGGAAAGTTATCTGATTTTATTAAGAAAAGTTTAGAAAATCCAGAAGAGCTTGAAAAAATTGTTGGAAAAGAAAATTCAGAAAAAATACTTTCGATTATAAAAAAACAAAATAAAAAAAGAGTCTTTGTCGTTTCAAAAGAATTTTTATTAAGATCAAAAAGAGGAGATGGTTTAGAAATAATAAAAAATATTCTTTTAAATTTTAAAGACTTTCAGATAAAGTATATTGCAGGAGGAAGATATTTAATAAAGCTTGAACAAGTTGAATTAAAAGAAGCTAATCAAAGAATAGACAAAGTTTTGAATGAAATTGAGAAAAAAGCAAAAGAGTTTGATCTAGAATTTAACATTTTGAAGAAGTAAATTTTTTCTTGTGTTTTTCCTTTAAACTAGATACAAATTTTCATAAAATTTAAAAAAGATTTACATTAGGTTTTTATATGATAGAAGTTCAAATGAAAAGAGGGGTTTATTATCCTATTGTTTTAGGAATTATATTTGATTCTAAAACTAGAAAAATTTTGATAGGAAAAAGAAAAGATGAAAAAGATATTAAGGGTTTGACTTGGGCTTTTCCAGGAGGAAGGCCTGAATTTGGTGAAGAGCTTGAAGAAGCAATAAAAAGAGAAGTAAAAGAAGAAACAAATTTAGACGTTGAAAGTTTAGGAGTTATATTTGCCAAAACATATCCTGAAAAAAGAGATCTTCTTGCAATTTATTTTTTGTGTGAGGTTGTTGGAGGAAAACTAAAGCCAAATGAAGATTTTTCAGAAGTAAAATGGGTCTCTCCTAAAGAACTAAACAAATATTTTACTACATCATTACATCCAAAACTTAAAGAGTATTTAGAGGGTCTTACTCTTGATTAAAATGCCTCCACGAGGATTCGAACCTCGATTTCAACCTCCGCAAGGTTGCGTTCTATCCGTTGAACTATGGAGGCTCTAGGTTTTTTTGCGTAAATTATATAAAGTGACATATATTTAAATAACTACTATTTATTTTTAATTTAAATTTTAAAATGAAGGTTGTTATTCATTATTCTGAAATATTCTTAAAGGGAAAAAATAGGGGTTTTTTTGAAAATAAATTGATTGAGAATATTAGAAAGTCTTTGAAAAGAGAAGGAATTAGTTTTTATTCTATAAAAAAAGAAGATTCTAGGTTAATTTGTTCTTTAAATACAAAAAATAAAAAAGAAATTTCGAAAATTCAAAATTGCTTATCAAATGTTTTTGGAATAAAATATTTTGCTTTTGCTGAAGATTCTAATCTTGAAATGAAAGAGATAATTAAGAAAATTAAAAAAATCTTAAATAAAATGAAGAAAGAAAATCTTAAAACAATATCTCCTTCTGTAAAAAGATCTTATAAAAAATTCCCTTTAACTTCTTTAGAATTAAGTAAAAAAATAGGAGAAGAAGCCTTTAAAAAAAATATTAAAGTGGATTTTAGTTCTGAAAATAAATTTTTTTTAGAAATAACTTCTAAAAAGGCATATTTTTATAGAAAGAAAATTGAGGGGCCCGGTGGATTGCCTATTTCTTCAGGAGGAAAAATTCTAGTACTTCTTTCTGGCGGTATAGATTCAGCACTAGCTTCTTGGTTATTTATGAAAAGAGGTCATAGGGTTGATTTTTTACATTTTCATGTGTTTAAAGATAATAGAGAGGTCCTAAAAACAAAAATAAGAAAAATTATAGAAAAATTAAATAAATATCAGTTCAAATCTAGAATATTTTTAGCTCCTTATTATCCTTATGAACTAGCAACACTAAATAAAATACAACAAAGGTTAGAGCTTGTTGCTTTTAAAAGTTTTATGTTGCTTGTCGCTCAAGAAATTGCTTTAAAGAAAAAATATAAAGCGATTGGAACGGGAGATAGTCTTTCACAAGTTGCAAGTCAAACACTTGATAATATTGTTGCTACAAACTATAAAATAGAAATTCCTGTTTTAAGGCCTTTACTATGTTATGACAAACAAGAAATAATTGATCTCTCAAAAAAAATAGGTACTTATGAAGAAAGCATTAAAAAGTATAAAGATTGTTGCAGTGTTGTTTCTAAAAAGCCTTCAACGTCTGTAAAACTATCTGAAATTAAGTATGTTTTCAATAAACTAAAAATGAAGAAATTGATTAGAGAAACTCTAAAAAAAGTAGAATATTTCGAAATTTGTTAGGTTATTTTTTAATTTAAAAAGATAGTTTTGATTGTTCTTCTTCTAAAACTGCTTTTCCATATTCTCCATCATAACCTGGAATAACTTTTATTTTTCCTTTTCTATTTTTTATAATTAAATCGGCAAACTTAATGTCAATTTTTTTAATTAGTTCTTCTTTTGATGCTTTAAGGAGTATATTAAATTCGTTTCCAAATTCTTTTATTAATAAGTTATATTTTTCCCATGAAATTTTTCCTCCCAAAGGAATTTTATAAAAAAGAGAAATTAATTCATGAAGAGGAAGAATTTTATAAAACTCCTTTGAATTTTCTGGTTTAAATCCTTTTTCTTTGTATGAAATTTCTTCTAAACGAGATTCAACACCTATTGTTAAAGATTTTCCGCAAACAGGACAAATTCCTTTAAGTTGTTTTGTTTTTTTAGGATCAGAAGAAAATTTACAAAACCTATGTCCGTCCCAATGATATTTTCCATATTCTGGAGGTGTTTCTATTGTAGCTTTTAATCCTTTGCCTGTTCTTATTGCTTTAATTATTGAAGAATAAGATATTTTATTTTCAGAAAATTCAAAAATTGTTGCTTCTCTTCCAATTCTCCATGGCCAAAAACTATGTGCATCAGAAAAACTTACAATATTGATTTTTCCTGAAGCGACCTCTTTAAGTCTCCATAACATCTCTGGATCTGCACTCATTCCTGATTCTATTGCATGTATTTTATCGGCCTGGTCTTTAAAACACTCTTCTATTGAATTAAACCCAGATTTACTTCCAAATAAACCAAACCAAGGAGTCATACAATGCGCTGGAATAATTTCGATTTCATCATTAATGGTTTTAAGCTCTTTAACAAAATCTCTAGAGTTTATATTAAAAATAGGCCTTCCATCATAATCAACTCTGCCTTTTGTTGAAAGATATTTTATAATTTTTTCAGATGTTTCTCTATTTGGAGAAAAAACAAGAAGATGTACTGCTCTTCTTTTTCCGTCTTGAGAGTAAATTAAACTAACTTCTGTCTGCCACAAAAAAGGAAATCCTGTTTCAGTTCTTAAAATTCCGTTTTCATCTTCAATAAGTTTTTCATCAATCTCTTTTTTCCATAAAGGGTGCTGAAAATCTCCTGTCCCTAGCAAATCTAAACCCTTAATTCTAGCATATTTCTCAAGATTTTCTATAGAAATGTCTTTCGATGTTGCTCGTGAATATCTTGAATGAATTTGCAAGTCAGCAATAATTTCCATCAAAAAAATAAAAAGACTTTAATTAAATAATTTGTTCTTTTTTATCTTGCACTTTGTTTTCAAATTTTAAGTATTTGTAGTGAGCTGATTCTGTATTTTTACCGCAAATCCTACATTTCTCTTGTAATGTATAAATCTTACATTTTTGACATTTTTTAAGTTTAAACATTTTATCTTATTCATCGCTCTTTCCATCTGAAATTCCTGCCTCTGTAACATTAAACACAACCTCGTTCTCTGGAAGGTTTGGAGAATCAATCATCTTTGCAACTCTTGTCCCTCCTTTTCCTCTTCTTAAATAGATTCTATAAGTTGAAGCGTGTCCTACAATATGCCCCCCTATAGCTGTTGTCGGATCACCAAATAACTGAGCAGGGTTTGCCATAACTTGATTAGTAACATAAACAGCTAAATTATAAGTTTCAGCAAGTCTCATCAGTTGATGTATATACCTATTAAGTTTTTGCTGTCTATCTGCTAGCATCCCTCTTCCTGAAAACTCTGCTCTAAAATGTGCTGTTAAAGAATCAACAACAACTAATTTTATTTTCTCACCTTCTTTTATCATTTCAGAAATCTTATCAACAAGCAATATCTGATGGTCTGAATTAAAAGCTCTTGCAACAAAAATATTTTTTAAAACGCTTTCTGGATTAAGTTCTTTTTGTTCTGCAATTTGCTTTATTCTTGATGGTCTAAAAGTGCCTTCTGTATCGATAAAAGCACATTTTCCAGATGCTCCTCCTTTTTCGTAAGGAAGTTGAACGTTCACAGATAGCATTAATCCAATTTGGGTTTTTCCAGAACCATAAGCCCCAAAAACCTCTGTAATTGCCTTAGATTCAATTCCTTTACCTCCTAATAAGGAATCTAGTGCTTTACTTCCTGTTGTTATATAAAAAACACTCTCTCTTTTTTTTGCATACTCTGTTCCTTCAATAAACCCTAGGTCCAACATTTTTCTAGCTGCCTGAATTATTTTTCTGGCGTTGCTTTCACTAATTCCTGCTAGTTCTGATAAAGAAGAAGGGGCTAAAACAGCAACAGCCATAACATCATATATTCCTGCAGACTCTAGTTTTGATGCAACTGCTGAACCAACACCAGGAAGATCTGTAAGTTTAATTTCTTCTGGCTTATTTTTAGACACCATAAAATTCTAACATAGCGTCTCTTTATAAAGATTATTTGGCTCTAGACTATCCTTAATCATAATTTATTTTATACTCTTTCCAACCAACTTTTTTATCTTCAACAAGTTTTTTTATTGCTCTTTGTTTTTTTGATAGGCTGGAGGTGTTTGTTTTTACTTCTAAAAAAACTATTTCTCTTGGATTTCCTTCTTCTAGCCCAGGAAAAACAATAAAATCTATGGGCTTTCCTAAAAACCTGCATTCAGTTGGCTTATAAGGAAAATCATAAAAATAAGGTGCAATCTGCTCTGAAATTTGGCCTGATAAAATAGCTCTAGACTTCTCTATGGCCTCTTTTCTATGTAATGGAATTTCAAGCTCCCATTTTCTATTTGCTTTCAAGTCTCCTATTTTTAAACCAAGAAAGTAAGATAAAATTGAAACTAAAACAAGAATTAAAACAAAAATTATTATTACAAAGTCTACTTTAATCTTTTCTTTCGAGTTTTGTTAAAAGCTCATCAATATTTACTTCTTCTATCTTATCAACAATAAGCTCTAGATTATTAAAAAAAGCGTTTTCCCTAATGTCTCCATAAAAGTACATTTCTTTACCTAGTAAGTTGTCTATCAAAAAATTATTTTTTTCTTTTTCATCTATATTGTTATAACCAATAAAGCTAACAAGATCATTAAAAAAAACAGCTCTTATTGATGAAGATCCGTCATCTAGAATAACATTAAAAACAATTCTTTTTTCAGGAATATTATCAGAATGTATTTGGCATATTTCTTGTTCTATTTTTTTATTGCATTCAGAACAGAAAAAATAAGTTCTTGGTTCGAAAATTTGAACAATAAAAGCTCTCACTTTAACGCTTTCTCCTTTTCTTATTTTAGAAATTTCTTTTTCTTGATATTGTTTTTCTGTAACGATACTTTCAAAATTATGGTTAATTGATTTAATCTCAGAAAAATTTCCAAGATGGAGTTCGTTTTCTCTTATTGTTGCGTTTTTTATTTCAACAACGCTTCCTAAAGAAATCTCTCCTTTTTCTATAAGTTCTATGTGTTTTGTATCCCATAAAACAGCTCTTATATTTGAAGTTTCATCTGCAATATTTAACGAAACAACTTTACTCTCTTTTCCAGATTTTGTCTTAAAAACCCTAATTGGAGAAAGGTCTATAACCTTTGCAATAACATTAACTTTCCTCATTCCTGGAACTAGTTCACCTATTTTAAATTTTTCTTGATCTAGAGAGATTCCAAGCTCTGCTGCAACAATTTGAGCTGCTCCTTCTTTGCTTATCAACCCAGAAAGCTTATTTCTTTTTTCTTCAATTTTCATTTCTATCTCTTCTTTCTCAAGACCTGAAATAGAAGCTATCTTTTCTATTAATCTTTCATAATTATCCATAAATGCGATAAAACATGTTTCTTTTTAAGTGTTGTTGTTTGAAATAAAAAATTTATAAACTCTTTTTATTCTTTAAGAAAATGGCCATCATTGTTAAAATAAAAATTATGCCAAAAACAATAGAAACAAATTTTGAGTCATTAAAAAACAAGTTAAAAAATATTTTAAGTGAAGCAGAAAATATTAATTATGAAGTTGAGCCGATTGCTTTTGGATTGAAGGCACTAATTGTAACTTTTTTATATCCCGAAGATAAAGATTTAGAACCTTTAGAAATTAAAATTCAAAACATGGAAGAAGTGAATTCAGTAGAAATTTTAGATATTAGAAGAGCTTTAGGTTAAACTTTTAAAAATTTATTTTTAGATAGTTTTATTAAATTAAAAAAGTTTTATGAATAATGTTAAGCGAAAAAGAAACTGAAAAAATAAAAAAACAATTAATTGAGCATATAGAAAAAAGTTTTCCAGAGGAAAAAAAAGATTTTGCGATACAAAAAATTATCTCTATGTCTCCTCATGAACTTGAAGAATTCTTAGTTAAGAATAATTTATTAAAAAAAGAGATTAAAGTTGAATGCGTTTTTTGCGGGATTGTTGCCAATATTATCGAATCGAAAAAAATAGGAGAAACAAAAAATTCAATTGCTGTTTTAGAAATTAATCCGCTCTCTAAAGGACATGTTTTAATAATTCCTAAAGAACATTTTTCTTCTTCTGAAAAAATTAAAATTGATTCTTGGAAATTAGTTAAAAAAATTTCTAAAAAAATAAAAGAAAAGTTAAAGCCTAAAGACATAAAAATAGAAACAGTTAATTTCTTTGGTCATGAAATTATAAATTTAATACCCTTGTATAAAGGCTCTGACGAGAAAAACCTAGTCAGAAAAAAGGCAAATTTTGAAGAGTTAGAATATCTTAAAGAGATTTTATCAAAAAAAGAAATGAGAAAGCCAGAAAAAAAGATAGAAAAGACAGTAGAATTGATTAAACCTAGAATACCTTAAGCAAGAAAAAAATAACAATAGAAATTAAAAAAGTTGGGGTAAAGGGAATTCCTTCTTTAATTTTTATTTTTTTATATTTTTTTCTTATAAGATTTATTTCTTTTTTTGTTAATCCGTGCCAACTCTTTTTTATGGTGTTTCTTCCAATTTTAACATCTTCATAAAGCCAATCTCCTTCAGTCAAATTTTTTGTATCTATTTTTTTAATAAGACAAGCTTCTTCTATTGATTTCAAAAGAATAAAAAAATATGGAAGTAAAAAAAACAAAAAACCAAGAAAAAAAAGAAATTCAAAAAAGATTAATCCAAAAACCATTAAAATTAAAGAGAAAATAAGTATTGCATAGATGTTTTTTTTATTGTATTCAAATTGTTTTTTAAACTCTTTAATTGTTTTTTTTGAATTTTTAAATGCAAGATAAGTACTTGCTATTATTATATAAATTGCGCTTATAACAAAGAATAAAACTAAAAAAAATAAAGTTAAACTTAAATTATTTTTCAAGTCTAAAGATAAAAAAATTATTGGACCTAAAGACATAAAAAGTTTTGAATCACCTCCTGCAAAAAATCTAGAATAATAAAAGACATTTCCTATAATAAAGAAAGCAAGTAAGCCAAAAATCCCTTGATAAAAAAAATTAAAATCTTCAAAAAATAAACTATGGAAAAATCTAAAGCCAAGAGCAAAAATTATTAAGGAAAAACTAATCCAGTTTTCAATTTCTTTTTTTTTAAAATCTTCTATTGTAGCTGCAATAATCCAAAAAAGAGATAAAAAAAATAAAAAAAGAACCATCTTAAGATAATCTTTTTCTTTCTCTTCCGCCTTTTTTATAAGGATATCTTTTTCTTTCTTTTAATTTTTCTTTTTTCTTATTTCTTTTTTCAGGATACACAAAGTCTGTCATTAGAAATATTAAAGTTTAAGAAGGACAGGTAATTGAGCTACAAACCTCTATTCCGTATTTTGAAAACTCTGGGTTTGTAGCAAAGAAGTTGCATGTATTTTTCACCTCTTTAACTCCTCCAGGAAGGTCTTCTGCTTTTAATGTTCTATTTGCAGTACAATAATCATAAACGCTTTGTGTTGTACAAGCAGTAACGCAAGCTGTTTTTATGTTCTCTACATTGTTTTGACTTATAAAAGGTAGTATTCTATTCCAACCAAGTGTAAAACCTAAAGCCAAAACAACTAAAACTATAACACCTAAAACAATTAAGATTATTGCGTTTGTACTTAAACCCTGTCCTTTTTTTTCATTAATTTTGATAAGATCGTTAACTATGCTCATTATACAAATATGTTTATTTTCTTTAAAAATGTTTTTATTAACGTTTTCTGTAGTATTCAAAAAGCATAAATTAAAACCTGAATAAATCATAAAATAAAATTAATAGTAAATTTTTTTCTTTCTTTACATTAAATAAATTTAAGAAAATAAGTTTTTTAACCAGTTTATTATTTTTTGAAATAATCCACCCTCTACGCACTGATCCTCAATACATAAATTGCTTGAACATTCAAAATTATTATTACATTGAGATCCTGTTGCTAACTGATTAACAAATTCTCCATTTAGTCCAGAATATAAATTTTTACTTTAATTTTTTCTTCCTCTATTTCTATGAACTTTCCTTGCGCGTCTTCTTTTAAAGGGGGTGCAAATTTAGATTCTACATCTTCAACACCTAATTCTTGATAAACTAAAAATTTTTCTTTCATAATTTTTGCCTGCTCTATACTCTCTAAATTAAAATCTTTTTTAAATAAAAAAGAAGAAAATGAAAAACTTATAATTGCTGAAATAAAAATGATTATCACTCCTAAAACTAAGATTGTTACAGGCACATCTCCTTTTTTGTTTTTTATTTTCATTTTATGCTTTTCTCTTTTGAAAGGTACATAACTAAAGACCAGTTACTATCTAAAAATATGTATTCTTCATATCTTTTCACTATTCTAGATCCAAAATGAATGTCACCACCTCTTACTCCACTAGGCTTTCCTCCAAAAAAATCGTTTGATTTAAATGGAAAAAAAGTTGTATCCTCTTTAAACCCAATCCAAACATCTTCATAGTTTCTTTCATACTCTGTAAAAATTTTTTTGGCTAAAGTTCCTGTAAAATTATCAAAGGATTTATTTTCTTTTAATAAATTATAAACAACTTCTTCATTACTCTTCTGTTTTATTTTTTGTTAGAATGTATGAAAAAAGAGATTTTGCGGCAACAACATCTACTGTTTTTAACTCTTCTATCTCTTTATTTTTTCCTTGATAAAATTGAACAATGAAAAGCGAAATAAGAATAATTGTTATTATAACTATAGTTGCAAAAATCCAACTTGTTGTTTCTCCTACTTGTGCTTTTTTAAACATTTTTTTCTGTTTTTCTAACTATTGAAAGAATTTTTATTTGATATTGGTTGTTTTGTTTGTCTATAGTATAAAGCGTTTTTTCTAAACAAACCGGAAAGTTTTCTCCTTTAATATTGCAAAAATTTTTCAAAGAAGGATTTCCTTGATTTAAAGAGTGGATTAGGTTACCTGAGTTAAGATCATAAAAATTAGTTTCTATATAATACTGGTCATTTTTCCATCCAAAAGAGTCCTCTGTATCAAAAGTTAAAGAACATCTATCTAAAAAATTGTTACTGTTTATTTGAGAAAAATCTTCTTTAATAAATCCGTTTTTAGAGAAACAAGATGCTATTTTATCAGCTAAAAAATCAGCTTCTATTTTTCTTATGTCATAAGGCTTACCATAAAAAACAGAAACAATATAAACTAAAGAAGCAGCAACTATAAAAAGCATTGCAAACCAGTAAACAGAAATTATCTTTTCTGCTCCTTTTTTATTACCTATTTTTAATTTTTTCATTTTATCCTATAACAAAAACAAACCCTGTTTTTTCTTCATTAACGTAAAAATTAGATTTTTCACCAAAATCTAGATTGTTAAAAAAAGAATAAGAGTAGCCTCCATCTTCGCTAAGTTTAACTGTAACAATATTTTTATTTATTTTAACTATTTCTTCTGCTTTAATGCCGTTTTTTTTAGCTAAATCGATGGCGTCTTTCATATCTAGAAATATAATCATTCCTGGCTCAGCTGCATCCAAAAGAAGAGCAATTTTTTTGGCATATTTTTCTTCTAAAACAGACTCGTTTGAAGTTTTGGAGAATAAAAACAAGATAAGAATAGTTATAAAGGTTAAATTCAAAATTAGGAAGATTATGTTTTCAGTAATTATATTTGCTTTTTTCTTTTTTAACATTTTATGCTTTAGTTATGAAATTTGAACATTTGGTTTGACTTGTTTCTTTAGTTGGAATTAAATAAACATTTAACCATTCATCATCATCTAAGATATCGATAAGGTTGTTATCTATGCCTGTTATTATCGAATATTTTTCAGAAGTTCTAATGATGTCTTCATCAATGTTAATATTTGAAAACTGTTCTTGAATTTGAAGGCTTGATAAAGAATCAACATCATAAAGGTATTTTAAGTAACTTTCGCCCTCTTCTAAAGAATTTTTTTCTAAAAAATTATAAAATTCTTTATAGCTTATCTCCGGAATTTTATTTTGTATTTCTTCATCAAAGGAAATTATTGAACAAATTGCACAATCCACCCCTGTAGAAGTTGATCCTCCGGTATACCTTAATTTTTTATCTTCTCCAAACATCCATCTACAATCAGCCATCTCTTCTGCTATGTGTTTCATTAACTCTGTTTTTTCTAATTTTTCAATCTTTATTTTCTCTGTAAAAAATTCAGAACATTCTTTTTTAGAGTAGAGACAAAGATAGTTTGTTTTACAATCTAAAGGTCCTGAAAAAATTTTTCCTTGGTCTCTCAAAACTACAGAATTTCTACAAATTTCTTTATCTGTTTTTTCTTTAAGATTTAGTCTGAAGATGAAAAAAAGAATAACTATAAAGCTTACTATAAGAATTATTAAAGTAACAATTTGCTTTGTTGTAAGCTCGCCTTTTTTATTTCTTGGTTTCATTTTAAATAATTCCTAGTCTTTTTAATAAGGTATAAACTCCTGTTAATGCAAATAAAAAGAATATTATCCAAATTACATATTTTATAATTTCGTCTAGATCCATTTTAAGATTTTTTTATTTCTTTTTTTTCATAATTTATTATTAGATTTATCGGAGGATCTTCTATCTTTATTTTTTCGTCTATCTTATAATTTTCTTTATTTTCTAAACAAACCCCTAAAGAATCACACTCTTTAATCTCGTCTTTTACAAAAGTTCTATCTTTACAAATACAAATACAACTAGACCAACCTAAATTTGAACACGAAAGAGGAGTTTTATCTTCTCTTGGCCAAGAAATAAAATACCATGATTCTGGATTGTAAATTTGTATTTCTTTTTCTCTATTAGAAAAAGCCTCAAAGGTTCTATTTAAAGATTCTTTTGCCAATTCTAAATCTTTAGAATTTTTATTAGAAGAATAAAGAGAATAAAGAAGATAGACAAGTAAGCTTAAAGCAATTAAAGCAATAACTATTTTAACAGCCTCTTCGCCCAGTAAAAAACCTTTTTTATTTTTCATTGTATCAAAGAGAGTAAAATACTCTGATCCCCTCCTAGAATGTTCTTAAAAAAATCTAAAATATAATTTTTAAATAAAAGATAGACGCCAAAAATAACAACACTAAAAACCAATATTCCTAAAATTATCTTAATTATATTTTCAAATGTAAGCTCCATTTTTTATCTAAATAAATTTTTTATTTGATCTATTAATGAAGTTCCTCTTTCTTTAATTAAAAAAATTGAAATCATAAGTATAACCAAAATAGCAATTCCAATTAAAAGCCACGGCAGATAATCAGAAACTATGCCTCTTTTTTCCATTTTTTAAGAAAACAATATAAATTAATAAAGTTAACTAAATTTTATTTAAAAAATTTTAAATCTAAAATATTGTTCCTATAACTATTGTAGTTAGTATAAATAAAACAAGGGTTGAAAAAAACGCAATTAAAAAGTAAAAACTAACCCCCCTAAATATATTTTTCCCTGTTTTATCTGTTGTTTCTAGCTTATCTTCTCCAGAATCAATTACAACGAGAGTTCTAGTAAGTATAAAAATAATTTGAATTAAATAAATTCCTATTATAAGTTGTAAGAAGTAAGGCGGAATCATTTGATTAACTTTAAAAATTTGAATTATTGCTCCTAAATTTCCTAGATTACCGACTCCTTCTTGAGCTAGCTTATCTATATTTAATTTTGTTAAAATTGCAACAATCATTGCTGCTAAACCAACAACAACTCCTGAAAGTAAAGGAGCTAAAAAACTCATGTTTGATTTCATGTCAGAAACGACTTCAGCAAGCATATCTTTAAGTCTATTATTAATTTTCTTTATATTTTTTACATATTCTGAAATGCTCATCATACTAATCGCAGCTACTTGAAGTCCTTTTTTAGATGACTCTATTAAAATTTTCATGCTTGTAGAAATAAGTTCAGAAGGATAAAAAATAATTGCTCCTCTTTTTGGATCAAAAATTGCTTTTTCAACGCTCATTCCTAATTGTTTTATATTATAATCAACTCTTGCAAAAAAATCACTTGTTTTCAGTCCTTTTGTAGCCTCTGAAACCTTTCCAAAAACAAGTTCAACAGGAACACCGTTTCCGAGTCTATTTCCTACTTGAAATAAAGAATTATTAAATTCTTCTTCTAGCTGTTTTGTGTTTTTTCTTTCTTCTATAAGTTCTTTAGTTCTTGAATTGAAGGATATATAAAAAAACAAAGCCAAACCTAGAGGAAGCAACATACTCAAAAAAAGAGCTCCAATACCAAACGGCCCTTTGACTCCTGCACTAGTATTTTCAAAACCAAAAAATTTTTCGTTTCCTAAAAAACCTAAACCAAGCTCTGAAAAATTATAGTCTTTTTTTAGACCTAAAAATTCAGGAAAAGAAGTAAACTGAAAGATGAATGGAAGAAACCCTAAAACAAAAAACGGTAATGCAATTATAAAGGCATAAAAATACGGCCTTTTATCTTTATATTTATAATAAAGCGGGTTTTTCTCTAAAAGAGAAGTTTCTCCATAACCTCCTGGTCTTAGGAATATAACTTTATCTGTAAGATAAAAAACAAAAAACGGAATTATTAAGTTAAAAAGAATAAATACGTGAAGCCAGTTTATTAAACCACCAAGCATTGCTGAAGCAAGAGGAAGAAGTGCTAAACCAAGTGTAGGTAAAATAACCCCTAACATATAAACATTTGTTAAAGGACTCTTAACATTATGTGTATAGTTAAGCATTTTATCATAAACACCATCTAAAACAACATTCAAGGATTTTTCAAGTATTGTAATTCTTCTTGAATTGTCTGGTTCAAAAAGGCTGCTTTCTATCAAATGAAATGCCTCTATAAATTCTGGAGAATAATCGCGCCAAGTATCTAAATAATGGTTTAAACTGTCTTTTATAGTTGGAAACTTTCCTAACTGAACATCATAAAAAACTTTCTTTAAGTCTAATGAGAGGGGTGGTTGTAAGTTTTCTGCGGCAAAAGCTATTGCTCTTTCTAAGTTTGAGGTATGCCTCATATAAACAACAACATAAAGTATTGCCGGAACCATTTGAGAAGATGCTTTTAAACGCCACTTATTAGCGATTCTTGCGGGATATTCTTTTGTAAAATAGAAAACAAAAATAGAAAGAATGGAAATTAAAAAGAAAAATAAAAATGGAAAACTACCTGAAATTAAAAAAATTGCAACTGATAAGAAAACTGCTATAAAAAAAATTGATAAAAAAGAAACAACAGACAAAGTAAGTGGTTGCCAAGGCTCTAAATCAAGATGAGCTATTTCTAAATATTTTCTTATTTTTTCTTCGTCTTTTTTGGAAACATTTAATTTGATTAAGCTACCTAAACTTTTACATAACCTTTCATATCTAGAAATTTCTGGAGACATTTCTTTTTTAAAGGTGAGGTATTCTTGGCTGTAATTGCTTTCAAAATCTGTTTTTGTTTCAGTTAAAACCCTTTCTTCTATTTTTTTTCCATATTTCTCTAGAATTTCTTTTATGTCTTTAGGCATTTTTCCTCTTTTATTTATAAATTAAAAAACTATAATTAATAAATGTAACCTAAATTTTGTTTTTTTTTCGTGTTTCTTTCAAGACTAATTAAAGAAATCCCGCCTATAAAAATTGAGTAAAAGTAAAGCAAAAGTCTAGAAATAATTGAAACCGCTAATCCTGTTGCAACACTAACTCCAAAAAGAGTATAGAAAAGAACCATAGATCCCTCCATAAGTCCAACGCCACCTGGTGTTGGAGAAAAATCTCCTAAAAGATTAGATAGGCTAACTACTGAAATTATAACAAAAAAACTAATTTTGAATCCGAAGGATAAGAAAATTAAATATGAAACTAAAAAATAAATGAGCCAATAAATTAAAGATAAAAAAATGGCTAAAATTACAAATTTTTTATCAAAAAGAGTTTCTCTAAATCCATTAAAAAAATTTTCGAAATGTTTATCTAAATATTTAATGAACTTGTTTTTCTTTCTGTTACTTTTCAAAATTTTTTTGTAAATTATTTTTGCAAATCTTGAAACTCTTTCTTTATGAAAAAAAAGATTAATTAAGAAAAGCGATAAAAAAAAGAATAAAACAAAAAAAATTAACGTTTGAAGGAGTGTTTTTAATTCAAAAGAAATTGGAATAAATCTCATAACATATAAAGCTGTAGCTACAATAAAAAAGAAAGATACAAGACTATGATAAAACTTATCTGCAACTATTGCTCCTAAAATTTTAGCTGCTGGTTTTTTATATTTCTTACTTAAATAATAAGCTCTAAAGGGTTCGCCACCTAAATTAAATCCTGGTGTAATTCCGTTTATAAAAAAATTAGCCATAACTGTCTTAAGATTAAAGAAAAAATCTACTTTTTTTATTTTTCTTAAAGAATATACTGATCTTAAACTAAAAATTAAAAAATTGATTCCTATTAAAATAAAAGCAATAAAAATTAAAAAAACGTTAGATTTTTTTAAAAGTAAATAACTCTGATAAAAATCGATTTTTGTTAAAAAATATATTAAAAATAAAAAAATAACTAAAGAAACAAGAAACCTTATTTTGATCTTCATTTTAGAACTTTCTTTTTTTTAGCTCTTCACGAAGCCATTTTTGCCAAGCAGGAAAAACTCTTTCGCTAAGAGGAAGACCTATTTCTTCTCTAATCTCGTCTGAAATTTTATGAAAGGCGTGGTTAGATGCTGTATTAAACTCTGCTTCTAAAATTTTATAGTTGTTAAGTTTTATAGCTGTATTTACTAATTCTTCTTTTATTTTTGCTCTTAAAATAATATTATCCCAGATAGCATCCCAATTTCCTGCCCAGCCTTTAACGCTTGACGCAACTTCTTTTATAACTTCGCTATCTCCGTTAATTAAATCATCAGTAGGTTCTAACTGATCTTTTTCAACATTATACTTCATTAAATCTACAAAACCCTTTTCTTCTAAAGGATCTTCTTTCCAGTGCTTTCTTACTTCAGAAATTCTTAAAACTCTTTTCCATGAATGTAATCCGTCTGGAGATTTGATTGGGTTTGAAATTACTATTATGTCTGTTGCTTTAAAACTTGTTGCAGGTACTTTTAGATCATTGACAACTCTATCAAAAACTCCATACGGGCTTGCTCCATGAATTGTTCCTGCAACAACATTTGCTAAGGCACCAACACGCATTGCTTCATAAAGAGCTTGTGCCTCTACACTTCTAACCTCTCCTATAATTAAACTTGAGTCTCCAAGTCTTAAGCTAGTTCTTATTCCATCGTCTGCTGACACTTCTGTTGTTGTTTTTAGTAAAGCGCTTCTAACTTTCATTCTTAAAATATTGTAATTTAGTTTTTTAAGGGCCTCAACCGGCAATTCTAAAGAATCTTCAATAACAATAATTCTATATTTTGGAATTATCTCAAGCATAGTACTTCCTAATAAAGAGGTTTTTCCAGAGCTTCTTGTTCCTGCAAATAAAATTGTTCTTGAGCCATCAACAAGAAAGCTTAAAAGTCCTGCTGCAAGAGGATTCAACATTTTATTTTCAATAAAAAGAGGATAAGTCCAAGGATCATCTCTATGTCTTCTTATTGAATAAGCTAATCCATCTGGAGAAAGTGGTCTTTGAATTATTGCAATTCTTGATCTTATTTTTCCTATTTCAAGTTGTGTATCTAGAATTGGATTTGCTTCATCTAAAGGTCTACCAGAAATAAGTCTAAATTTAGCTGCCCAAGAATCTGCATCATCTTGGCTTGGTAATATATTGGTTAAACACTCATCATAATCTTGATGTCTCACAAAAATAGGTGTTGTTGATATAGGAGCATTAAGAGAAATATCTTGAATTTTTTTATCTTGTAAAATAACTTCTATTAAGCCAAAACCAATTGTGTGTCTAACAAGAATTGTAGCTAGTTTATTTAAATCATTATAACTTATTTTAATTCCTTTAGTTTGAGCCAACTCTTGAAGTAAATCTTTAGAAATGTTAAAAAAAACCTGTCTTGTTCTTTCTGTATCTGTAAACTCTTCTGCTTTTGGTTGATGTTCAATCAAGACATTTCTAGCTAAGTTAAGTAATTCATTAAAATCTTCAGAAAGATTATGTTCTGGAGGAGACAAATGATAAATAAGTTTAGGTTCATTTTCTTTTCTCAGTATAGTTACTGTGGAAACATCATAATCCTCTCCAGAAATTTCATACTGATCAACAATCTCTGCGTTATCTGGAATATCTGTAATAAGTCTTGTAAACGTGAAATTAGGGATTATATCTGGCTTAAAAAGTTTGTAATAAATGCTTCTATCGCCTCTAGTATAATTTTCTAAATAAGGAATAGCATCTTGTATTAGAGAGGTTCTTTCTAATAATTGTAATATCTTTTCTAATAATCCAACATAACTAATTTGAGATGCTCTATAAGCAATTCCTAATTTGTTATAAGAGATTTTCTCCTCTATAATTAGCTTCTTAATTTCAAAATAAGCAAGAATAGGGTCTCTTTTTAAAAGAATAGAGAAAGAAAGAAGATCGTTATATCGTTTAGCAAAAAACTGATCAAATCCTAAAGACAATTTTTCCTTAGAGAGTATTTTTTCTTGCTTTATAAGGTATGTGTAAAGCTGAGCAATTTCAATTAAGTATCTTGTTTCTTTAAAATCATAATTATAATTTTTTTGCTGAGAAAGCACAACTCTTGAAATGTTTGGATTTTCTATGATTAAATCTATAACTTTTTCCATAACCTCAGGATATTCTGCAATGCTAGGTACAAAAGGAGCTCCTAAATAGTTTATGTATAAAACATCTTCTCCACCTTCTCTTTTAACTTCAGAAGAATAAAGCTGGTTTTTTTCTTGTTTTTTTTCAGGCATTTATTAGAAAAAAGAGAGAGGTTTAAATAATTTTCATATGAAAACAAATTTAAACCTAAAAAGCTTTTTTTAAGGTATGGCAAACCAAAAAGAGGCAAATTTTCACGAAGATCTTGTTCAGGCTCTTAATGTAAAGATAAGAGATTTAGAGGAAAAACAAAGAATTTTGAGAGATAGATTAATTCTTTTAGGTGAAAATCTTATTGAAATTAAAGAAAAAACAAATTCAGAAATAATAGATATTAAAAAGAGTATTTCGATTATGAAAGAAAGTATAGATAAAGTAATTTCTTTTCTTGAAATAGCAACTTCTGAATTTCAAAAGTTTGCTAGAAAAGAAGATCTTGAAATTTTATCAAAAAAAATTAAGATTTCACAGGATATAGAAGCTATAAAGAAAAAATGAGTGTTTTAGACCAGATTATAAGTATGAAAAAAAAGGGCATTCCCGAAAACGAAATTATTAGTAGTCTTGAAGAGCAAGGAATTTCTCCAAGAGAAATATCAGAGGCTTTAAATCAAGCAAAAATAAAAGAAGCTGTTTCCGCTGAAACATCTGATGAAGAGATGATTCCTTCAATAATGATTCCTGAAAAAGCAGAACCGCTTCCTACAGAAGGAGAAATTTCTGATGTTGATCTACTACCTCCAACACCTTCAACTGGTTATACTGTTCCAAAAATTGTAAGAAAAGAGATTTCAGAACAAGAAGTTCCTGAAACCTTTCAAGAAACACAAGAACAGGTTTCTGATCAGTATTATCAACCACAACAACCTCCTCCTGAAACATATCAGTATTTTTATGGTGAAACTCCACAGGTTTCAGATTTCGATACAATAATAGAAATTTCAGAACAAGTATTTCAAGAAAAGATTAAAGCATTGCAAAAACAAATTGATTCCTTTAACGAATTCAAAAATATATCACAAACAAAAATAGACAATATATCTGAAAGATTAAAAAGGATAGAAAATAGTTTAGATTCTCTACAAGCAGCTATTCTTGAAAAAATTGGAGATTATGGAAGGGGAATTGATGCAATAAAAAAAGAAATGGAGCTTATACAAGAATCTTTCCATGAATTAGCAAAATCTAAAAAAGAAAAAACTGTCCACAAAATAGAGAAAAAAACAACTGTTGTCCATAAATCAAAGAAAAAAGAGTAATATAAATTTACTCTTCACCCCTGTTCTCTCCAAACAGGAACGCCATATGGTGGAAGATTAAATTTTTTTCTTGGCTTTGTTGATTTAATTACAGCAATAATAGCAATAATAACAAGAATTATTGTAATAATCTCAGGACTATAAAAATAAAAATTATAAACAGAGCTCCACCAACCAAACGGTGCAAATGATTTTGAAATAACAATTAGAAATATAATTGCTGCAATAATAAAACCAAACCATCCAACATACTTGTTGCTCTTATCTGAAGGTAAAAAAAGACCCATTAAGATTAAAGCAACTAAAATTACAGAAAGTCCAATACCAAATCTCGGAAATAATTCTGAAAAAAACAAAGGAACAAGATCAAGTTGTAAAGCTAAAATCGCTACAGAAATTGAGATTATTGCGTTTAATGCTTTATTATCTGGAAATATATTAGTTCTTATTAAAATCCCAAATACAACTGCAAAAATTAAGAGAAACGGTAAAACAAAAGAATAAACAATTGGAGATTGTAGATAATAAATTAAAGATCCTAAATCAAAAACACCAACCTGATAAAGTATTTGCATGATTAAAAAAGTGAAATCTTGTTTAAATATATTTCGGGAGTTTTAATTTTTATTAGGGTTTTTTACCGCCTGTTGGTTTTCCGATAATAAGGCCTAGAGCAATTATTATTAAAGCAATAAATAAAAAGTTTATCCAAAAATCTTTACTCCAGTTACTTAAAAATATAAAATTAAAAATATCTCTTAAGAGATTAAACTCTAAACCAAAAGACCAAAATAAAATAGCGGCCAAAGAAACAAAAATCAAAAAAGCAACAAATTTTTGAAGACCTTTATTTGTTATTTTTGCTTCTCCTCCTGATACAAAACCCCATAATATTAAGCCAACAAACGCTGTCATTAACGCAATAGTTAGAAATAAAATAAGGTTGTTAACAACATATTTTGGAAAAACAGAAGATACAAAAATCAAACCAACAATAAATGCTACGAGAGCATTAAGCTGTTTTTTACCACTACCAAAAAGATTTGTTTTTTCAAGAAGGCCAAAAACTATAAAGAAAAGCAAAAAAAATGGAAAAACAAATTTTGTAAAAATCCAGTGCTGCAAAACTGTAATTTCTTCAGCCATTAATTTTTAAAGAAATATATCTTTTAAAGCCTTTCTATACTCTTTAACATTTTTACTAGAAAGTAAACTTAATTAATTAATACAGAAAAATCCTAAAACAATTAAAAAATTTTTACTTTATTTTTTATGTCGAGCTTTTTATTTTTCAAAGATGAATATTAATATAAAACCATAAAAAGTTTCTATTCGATGCTATCTACAAACTCTTCTACTTCAGTAGAACTAGGTATAGCAACCCTGCTTATTATAAATACATCACTTATTGCTTTAACAAACTGATGTGGAATTATCACGCCTCTAGCTCCGCCAAGAAGAGACGTTATGCTTCCTCCGACTCTTATTCTCCATCCGTCAATTTTATTATTTACAAGGTTAGCTTCTTCAACTTCTCCAAAAAATTCTCCAGAATCTGTAAAAACTTTCAAACCGAGAACTTCTGAGATCTTTTTTATTTTCATGATAAAAATTTATAAACTCTTATTTAAATATTTTTCCATACTAAACTCAATAAAATAAATTATAACAAAAAGCTTTATAAAAAATCTCGATTAGATTTAATAATGTTAAGAGAGTTTTTTATTTTACTGATAAGTGCACTTGTTTTGGGTTTTTCTATGGTTTTCTTAAAAAGCGGTTTTTCTATTTCTCTTTTGTTGTTTTCTTTTTTGAGTGTTTTTTTAGTTATTTTAATTAATACAATTGCTAAAAAAATAGTTGGTTTTTATCTAGATTCTGAAATAGAAACAGAGTTTTGGAATCTTAAAAGGTATGGATTTAGAAAAGATCAATACTTAAAAAAGCCTTTTCCTTTAGGAATTTTTCTTTCTTTAGTAATTCCTATTTTAACTTTTGGAAAACTTATATGGATGGCTGTTCTTGTCTTTGATGTAAAGCCTAAAATTTATAGAGCCGCAAAAAGACATGGCCTTTATTCTTTTTCTGAAATGACTGAAAGCCATATAGCATTAATAGCGGCATCTGGAATAATAGCTAACTTGTTCTTTTCCCTTTTAGGATATTTAATCGGTTATACTTACTTCTCAAAAATAAACCTTTTTTATGCATTTTTTAATATGCTTCCTCTTTCTGACTTAGACGGCAATAAAATATTCTTTGGAAATATTGTTTTGTGGTATTTCTTAGCTACTATAACTTTAATTGGATTATCTTATGCTTTATTCTTAATTTAAAACCTATTAAAGGAAAGGCGTATAATTAATAAGTTCTTTTCTTGTGCTTATACAGTCTTATATCCTTATATTTTATTATTACAATTAAAATAAGTTGGTCTTAAATTAATAGGATACCTCTCGTCATGGAGAATATACAGAAACCTCTTGATATCTTATTATCTTTGAATCTAGAAAAGCAAAAAGAATTTAAACTTTAAATTTTATTTTTTAAGATGAAAAAATTAACATGGGTTTTAGGTTTTTTATCGGCTGTGTTTTTTATAACTGGTTTTTTGCTTGTAGATAGAAGCCCTACCGCAAATGTTATTTTAGAAGGAAGCCCTGTATTAAATCCGGTTTCTATTGTTGGTGTTTTATTTGTCTTAGCCTCAGTACTAGTCTTATTTTACTTGATTAAAGAAAAATAAATTTTTAATCTAGAGAATAGTTGTTTTTTAATGAATTTAAAAATAGAACCAAGAGTTTATCAGAAAAAAATAGCTGAAACTTGTATAAAAAGTAATTGCCTTGTGATTCTTCCAACAGGACTCGGAAAAACACTTATTGCTTTAATGGTCTCTCTAGAAAGACTAAATCTTTTTCCTGAGAAAAAGGTTTTATTTTTGGCTCCGACAAAGCCTTTAGCAGAGCAACATTATAACTTTTTTAAATTTCATCTAGGAGATACTTTTCCTATGTGTTTATTTACTGGAAAAGTAAAATCTGAAAAAAGAAAAGAATTATGGGAAAAAAATAGAATAATTTTCTCAACACCTCAATGTACTTCTAATGATTTAAAAAAAGGAAATTATGATTTAAAAGAAGTATGTCTTTTGGTAGAAGATGAGGCTCATAGATGTATAAAAAACTATGATTATACTTACATAGCAAAAAGGTATATAAAAGATTCTAAAAATGTAAGAATAATTGGTTTAACTGCCTCTCCTGGAAGCGAGATTTCAAAAATAAAAGAAATATGTGAAAATCTTGGTATAGAAGCTATAGAAATAAGAACAAGAGAAAGTGAAGATGTCAAGCCTTATCTTAAAAAATTAGAAGTTGAAATTGTAAATGTAGAGCTTCCTAAAGATTTTTTAGAAATACGCGACCTCTTAAAAAACATTTTAAAAAGTTATGTTGAAGATTTAAAAAAAAGACACCTTCTTTTTGGACCGCCAACAAAAACAAATCTTGTAAAACTACAAAAAAAACTTTTTTTATTAATCTCTACAGGAAATAAAAATTATAACTTTTTGTTAGGAATGAAATCTTGTGCTTCTGCTTTAAAAATCTTTCATGCTATAGAGCTTTTAGAAACACAATCTCTTAAAGGCCTTAATAACTACTTAAAAGAACTTTTCAGGCAGGCAGAAAAAAAAGAAAATAAAGCTGTAATTTCTTTAGTAAAAAAACCAGAGTTTAATAAAGTTTTTATAAAAACAAATGAGATTTTAGCAAAAAATTTAGAACATCCTAAGTTAGGAAAAATAAAAGAAATTGTTAAAAAAGAATTAGAAAAGAATAAAGAAGTAAAAATTTTAATCTTCACCCATTTTAGAGAAACAGCAAACATGATTTCTTCTGAATTAAAAAAAGTTCCGGGAGTTAAATCAGAAATTTTTATTGGGCAATCAAAAAAACAAAAACATGAAAAAGGACTAACACAAAAAGAGCAGAAAAAGATAATTGAAGAGTTTACAATAAAGAAGATTAATGTTTTATGTGCAACTTCTGTTGGCGAAGAGGGTCTTGATATTCCCGAGGTTGATGTTGTTATTTTTTATGAGCCTGTACCTAGTGCAATTAGAACAATTCAAAGAGCTGGAAGAACCGCAAGATTAAAAGAAGGAAAGTTAATAATTTTAATAACTAAAAAAACAAGAGATGAGGTTAATTTTTACACATCAAAATCAAAAGAAAAAAAGATGTTGTTGGCTATAAATAACATTAAGGAAAAGACAAGTAATAAAAAAATACAAAAAGATAAAGAAACACAAAGAAATCTTGATTTTTATATAAAGTAGTTTAAAAATGAAAAAAGAAATAAAGATTATTGTAGATTATAGAGAAAAAAATTCTCTTGTTGTTTCTGAACTTATTGATTTAGGAATTAACATTGAATTTTCAAATTTAAAAGTTGGTGATTATATAGCAAATGGAACCTTAATTGAAAGAAAATCCTTTAATGATTTTGTTTCTTCTATGTTAAATAAAAGAATTTTAATGCAAATAGAGAATTTAAAGCCTTTTGAAAGAAAGATTCTTATTATTGAAGGAATAAGCGAAGATTTTGATAATAAACTCAATAGTAAGTTAAATTCAAATGCTATAAGGGGTTTTTTATTGTCTATAATTTTAAAACATAAAGTCCCTGTAATTTTTACTAGAGATTATGAAGAAACGGCAAAATACTTGTTTTTATTAGCTAAAAAACAAAAAAAAGAAATTTCTTTAAAAGTAAAAAGGAAAGCTAGATCAAAAAAAGAACAGTTAAAATTTATTGTAGAAAGTTTTCCTGGAATAGGACCAAAAACTTCTAAAAAAATTCTAAAAAAGTTTAAGACAATAAGAAATTTTATTAATTCAGATGAAAAAAGCTTAAGAGAAATTTTAGGTAAAAAAGCAGATATTATTTTAAAAATCATAAATGAAAAGTATTAAAGATATGAAAAATTAGGATAGATTGTAAAGATGTCTTTCAATTTTTCTTTCTAACAAACCTTCATATTTTTTTAAAAATTTTTCAACTTGCTCCTCTGTTTTAATGTCTTTAGTAAGTTCTTTTGATTTAATTCTAACAAGAGTTTTTCCATTAACTCCTTTTGATTGTTGATAAATTTCAAAAGGGCTCTCTTCATCTAAAAAAAGAAACCAATGAAATGGATGATCTATATAGGTTAAAATTGATTCTTCTACACCAAATTTTCTAGAAATTTCTTTTCGAAGATTTTCATAAAAAGAATCCATAGAAATGTCTTCGTTATTATTACATAAAGAAAAAGCACAATTTAGATAAGATTCGGCTAAGTCTTTAACTTTCATTAATTTTTTTAATTATATTTTTATTTAAAAAATTTTTTATTTTAAGATTTTTATTTTAGAGAATAAGATTCTATTGTTTCATAAATAGGTTTTTCTTCTGTCGGTGTTGACTTTTTTAATTTAAAGTTTTCTACTATAAATTTTATTTTTGGAATTTTTATTTTCTTAAGCTGTTCTAAAAAATTTTTTTTATTTTCTATTTTTTTAACTCTTGCTATTGTCATATGGCTCATAAATCTTTTTTCTTTTTCAAACAAGTCAGACAAAGAAACATCAATTTCAGACTGAATTTTTTCAGGACCTTTAATGTGCAGCCAAATTATTTTTATAAATTTGGGTGAAAAAACGCCCAAAGAGTCAACTTCAGCCTCAAATTTTCTAAAATTGATTTTCCTTAATTTTTGTTTTACTAATTCAAGTGTTTTTTCATCTATGTTCCCTAAAAATTTCAAAGTTAAGTGAAGATTTTCTACTTCTGTCTTTTTTCCTTTAAAATTTGGTAAAGAATCTTGAATTTCTTTTATTTTATTAACAACATCTTCAGGAGGATCTATAGAAATAAATGCCCTTATCATTTTCACTTTTTCATATGCGAAGAGATCTCGGGAGGAAGTTTTTGCTCTTTTTTAGCTCTGCCATCTATTCTATCTAAAACAATTAAAAGAGAAAACCCTGCTAATGCAATTATTCCAACAACAAAAAATAAAACTCTAAACCCCAAAATATCTGCTATTTGGGCTCCAAAATATGCAGAGAGTGCTGTTCCTATACCGACACCTGTACTCCATAAGGTATATTCAAATCCTTTATGTCTTTTATCTATATAAGTTGTAAATAAACTAAACCATGAAGGATAGGCCATTGCAGCGCCTAGGCCATAAATAACCTGGGCAAAAAAAATTGTGTATACGCTTTTTGAAAAAAAGTAAATAAAAGGAACTAAAACAATTAAAAAAGTTCCTGCTAAAAGAGATCTTGTTTTATGTTTTTCTTTATCAATTAGATACCTAGAAAGAGGAAGTTGAAAAACTGATTTAACAATTAAAAAAATTGTTGTTGCTAAACCTGCTGTAACTATTGTTCCGTTTTCTAAATTTTCTATGATAAAAATTGCAAAAATAGGACCTATAAGTCCAAAACTACTTAAAATCAAAACATCTGACAGGATTAAAAGCATAAGTTTTTTGTTCATTTTGTGTTTTTTTAATTTTTATTTAAATTAATTCTGAAACTATTTTGGCGCCTAGTTTTATTGTTAGTTCTTCTTTGTCTTTGCTTGGATTTACCTCAACGATATCAACTCCTCTAAGAGTTTTAATTTTTTTAAGTCTTTGTATTAAATAAATAAACTCCCTAGAAGAAAAACCACCAACTTCTTTAAAGGCAGTTCCTGGAGCAAAAGCGGGATCAATAACATCAATATCTATTGAAATATAAGTTTCTTTTTTATTTGTAAATTCCATGATTGTATCACATATGTTCTCTAAATCTTCTAAAATGTTAGACATTTTTATTAACTTTATTTTATTTTCTTTAATAAATTCTTTTTCTGATTCTTCTATATTTCTAACACCAACAATAAGAATATTCTCTTTAGGAAAACCAAAACTTATAAGAGAATATACCCATTCTTCATGAGTGGGAATTTTTTTATCTATAGGATACATACAATCAGCGTGGGCATCAAAAATAATTAAACAAGGTTCTTTATTTTTTTCTTTACAATAATCTAAAAAAGCTTTGCAAATTGAAAAACTTATAGAATGATCACCTCCTAAGAAAATCGTCCTCTCTTTTGTTTCAAAAATTTTGAAGGAATTTTTATAGATAAGTTTGTTGGCTTCTTCAAGATTATTTTTGTCAATATGTATCTCCTCTAAATCTAAACTTTTTACATCTATTTTTTTATCTTCTTCGTTAGAAAAGATATCTCTTAAAGAATTTATAATAAAATTTCCTGCGTTTTCACAACCTTCTGTTCTTTTCAATCCATTAATTAAAGGGACTTTAACCAGTAGCATTTTAGAAATTAATTTAATTTGGAGATAAAACAAAAAGACTATGTTTTTTTAAAACCGATTTAGCAAGATTTTTAACGTCATCTATTTTAATTTTTCTTATATTCTCTTCAAAATTCTCTTTTTTTAAATTGTCGTTTGCCTCGTCATATAAAATTTCTATCATTCTTGAAAGAGAATCTTCCTTTAATATATAATTATTTCCTATAACTTGTTCTTTAATTTTATTAAATTCTTCTTCGCCAAGATCTTTTGAAATCTTTTCAAATTCGTCAAGAATTAATTTTTTTACTTCTTCGATGCTATTTTTTTTAATACCTGCATAAATTGTTGAATAAGCATAATCTTTTCGTAATTCTGTATGGTGTGTTATAGCATATGCAAGATTTCTTTTTTCTCTTATCTCTTGAAAAAGCCTAGAAGAGATTCCGCCTGCCATCAAATAACTTAGAATATAAGAAGCATAAGATCCTTTTTCTTGTAATTTTTTTGTGTGATAACCTAAAATTAAATGGGCTTGATCTAAATCCTTTCTTTTTTCTTTTTCTTCGGTATTTTTTATTATAGGAATATATTTTTTTATTCTTGTTTTTTTATTTTCAATTAAAAAATATTTTTTAGCTAGTCTAACAATTTCATTAAAATCTGCGCCTCCGACAACACATAAAAACATATTTCTTGGTTGGTAGCTGTTTTGATGCTCTTTAATAAGTTTCTCTCTTGTGATGTCTTTTAAGATTTTTTCTGTTCCTATTAAAGGAATTGAAAACGGTTTTTTATAAAGGCACTCTTGAATTTTTAGATTAACATAACTCATTGGATCATTTTTATACATTTTTATTTCTTCTATTATAACTTTTTTTTCTTTTTCTAGTTCTATTTTATCAAAAAGAGGATTTTTGATCATATCACTTAAAATATCAAACGCTATTTCTAGATGTTTATTTTGTAATTTGCACCAATAAGCAGTTAATGTCTCATCTGTAAAGCCATTTAAAATACCTCCTCTTTTTTCAATTTCTTCTGCTATTTGTTTTGAATTTCTTTTTTTTGTTCCTTTATAAAGCATATGTTCAATTAAATGCGAAATTCCTCTTTCAGAAGATGTCTCATGAATTCCTCCACGCTTAACCGCAATTGCAAAACTAACAATTGGTAAATTTCTTTTTTCAAAAATTATTTTTAAGCCGTTCGATAATTTTTTATTATAAAGTTTCATTTTGCTCTAAAAACAAAAAATTTTTCAGATGGAATTTCAAAAGAGTCAAGTATTAAAAAGTTTTCTTTAATAAAATTAGAAATCCAATTTCTTTTAACTAAGAATTTTTTTCTTTTTATTAGGCTTTCTGTAGGAACACTTAAAACTATTCTTTCAAAATAACCTGAGATCTCAAAAAGAAGTTTTTTTGTGTGGTTTCTTTCTACTTTCTCTAATGAATCAATAACCTTCATTAAAAGTAAAACCCTTGGTTTTTTTTGTTTTATTATTGCTTTTTTGATTTCTTTTAAAGAAAATAAACTCGTTTCTAAAACTTTTCCTCTAAAATTATTTTTATTAAAAAAAGCATTAGAAATCTCTGAAAATATTGTTACAGAATCGATTCCTAAATAATTAACATTATAACCTAATTCTTTAAAAAAGATGTAACTAAAGCCATTAACACCACATCCAAGATCCACAACACTAAATTCTTTCAATCCTTTGAAGATTCTTCTATAAATTTTTTTATAGTAAGGAAATCTTTCTTTTGTAGAAATGTGGTTTTTTAAAATTTCTTCAGGAATTAGTTTTTTATTTTTAAGAATTTTTTTAGTTAAAAAAACCCCAAAAATTTCGTGAAGAATTCTTCTCGTTCTCTTTATTTTCTCTTCTTCTGATATCCTTTTGTTTTTAAAAAGATTAAAAACTTTTTCCACGTCGTTCATGTTTATTTGAGAATACTCTTTTTTTGAAATTATTTTTTTTAGTATTTCTTCGCTCATTTTCTTCACTTATTTTTTGCTTACGAATTTATTGTTTTTAATAAAGTATCTAAGTTTTAAATTCAAATCTTTTTTAACTCCTATTCTAAAACTTTCAACAATTTCAAAATTTCCATCGATTTCATTTTTTTCTAGCCAAATTTCTTTTGAAGAGAGTATGTTCTTCTTGTGAAATTTTTTATCTATGTTTAGTGCTTTTGTTAAAAGTCCGGGACCGTTTGTTTTTTCTTTAAAATTTAAAGGCTCTAAAGCTCTAATTAGAATAGCTTCTGCTTTACCTTTTTTATTTGTCACAATGTTTAAAAGCCAATTGTTGTGAACACCGTAAACTAAAATAGTTCCAGGATCCATTAGCATTGTCTCTCTAATATCTCCTTTTTGAACAGCTCTTGAAGCAGGATCGTTTTCATCAAAATAAGCCTCTGTCTCAACTATTTTTGCTTTTAAAATTTTTTTTCCAATTTTCCTCGCGATAATTTTTCCGAGAATTTCTTTAGCAACTAAAGACGCGTTTCTGCTAAAAAATTCGTTATTTAGTGTTTTTTTCATAAGTTTTTTAATTTAATGAGGTTTAAAGTTATTATGCCTGTAAATGCCTCGCCCGAGTATATTAAAGCTGAAAAAGAGTATCTAGCTGAAAAAGACTTAGAAAGAAAAATTGAGGCTTTAAAAAAAATGATTTCTTTGGCGCCAGATCATAAAGGGGCTGAAAATTTAAGGGCTGAATTAAAGTCGAGATTAAAAAGATTACAGGAAAAACTAGAAAAAAAGAAAAAAACAAAAAAAGGAGGAAAACAAGGAATAAAAAAAGAAGATTTGCAAGCAGTTATTATTGGTTTTACTAATGTAGGAAAATCAAAACTCTTGTCTTTGTTAACAAATAGCTCTCCACAAATTGCTCCTTATCCTTTTACAACAAAAGAGCCTGTTGTTGGAACAATGGATTTTTATGGTGTAAAAATACAAATTATTGAGGTGCCTGCTATAGGATCAGAATACTATAACAAAGGCCTTGTTAATACTGCTGATTTAATTTTGATCTTAGTATCTTCTTTAGAAGAAATTCCTTTAATAGAAAGTTATTTACCCAATGTCAGAGGAAAAAAGTTAATAGTTTTTAATTTAAAGGAAAATGTAGATGAAAGAAAAGTTGAGGCTAATTTAAAAACAAAAAAGTTTAATTTTTTTCTCATAAATTTAGAAAAGAGTAATGATATTGAAAAATTAAAAGAAAGAATTTTCAATTGTTTTGATAAAATAAGGGTTTATACTAAAGAGCCTGGAAAAGAAAAAGACGAAAAACCAATAATTTTAGAGAAAGACACTACCATCGAAATTCTTTCTAAAAAAATTTTTCCAAATAATGTTAAAATAAAAGAAGCGAGAATTTGGGGTCCTAGTTCAAAGTTTCCCGGACAAATTGTTGGATTAAAACATGTATTAAAGGATTTAGATGTAGTTGAATTTAAGACAAAATAAAAAATTAAAAACTTTTTAGTTTTTCCAATTCTCTCTTATAGGTTTTATAATTCTTTCGAGATACTCTGATATTGAATTTTTTAAATCAGAAGGATGGATTTTTCCCGCCTCAAAATCTCTTTCTAGATCTAAATAACTTTTAAAAGTAATATTTTTGCCATACTCTTTTTTTCTTTTAATTTCAATCTCTTTGAATTTTGGAAAAACAATGAGTTTAGCTATTGCTAGTACAGGATTATTTTCTAAATCACCTCTTTTACAATATGCTTTATTTATTTTCTCTTTAATCTTTTCTTCGGTGTCTCTAATTGAAATGAGGCTTTCTTTTATAGAACTAGACATTTTTCCTTCTTTACCTCGAAGACTTGGAATTATAGGTGTATAAAGATAAACTGCTTCTTGTAAAGAGATTTCTTTTCCTTCGTCAATCCCCAACATATAAATTTTTCTTTGATCTATACCTGCGACAACAAAATTTGTCTTTAAAAATTTAACATCAACTACTTGCATTAAAGGATAAATAATCTGGCTTATTTTCGCGTTTTCTATATCTCTTGCAACTTGCTGCATTGATCTAATTCCTCTCTTAACAGTCACTTTCAACGCTAATTTTAAAACATCTTCAAAATACTCTTTTTTTGTTTGATAACTCATTCCTTTTATAATTTCTGATTTTAATCCTAATGCTTTAAAGCCTTTTTCCCACTGTAAAAGTTGATCATTCACAAAATTCCAATCTCCTTTTTTATTTAGCCAAGTATGCCAATCTGCAAGCAAAACTTTAATTTTAATTCCGGCATCTTGAAGATCTTTAAGTTTTAAAATAGTTACCAAATGTCCTAAATGTATCTCTCCAGAAACTTCATATCCACAATAAGCAACACCATTTTTTATAAATTCTTTTATTTTATCCTCATTAACAATTTCCACACAGTTTCTCTTAACAAGCTCTATTTTTTCGTTGATGTCCATTTTAACAAAAATTCTTAATAATTATTAAATCTTTTCTTGATTATGTTAATTGAGGTTTTAGCGTTTTTATTTCTGGGAATTTTCTCTGGAATTTTAACTGGATTAATTCCTGGAGTACATGTAAATTTAATAGGGGCTCTTTTAGTTTTTCTTTCTCAAAATAAATTAGGTTTTTTAGATCCTATTTACCTGGTTGTATTTATTGTTTCTATGTCTATAACACACACTTTTTTTGATTTTATTCCTTCTATCTTTTTAGGTGTTCCAGAAGATGGAACAGAACTCTCTGTTTTACCTGGTCATGAAATGTTAAAAAAAGGTTTTGGTTATGAAGCAATAAAACTTTCTGCTTACGGAGGATTACTTTCTTTATTTATTCTTTTTGTTTTAATTTTTCCTTCTGTTTTTTTGTTGCCAAAGGTTTATTTCTTTTTTCAAAAATCAAATTTAATTGCATATTTTTTAATTTTAATCTCGTTAATTCTTATTTTTTCAGACAAAAAAAAGATTTCTTCTTTTTTTGTTTTTGTAATTACAGGAATTTTGGGTTTGATAGTTTTAAATTTAGAGTTTAATGAACCTTTGTTACCTCTACTTTCTGGACTTTTTGGAGCTTCAATGTTGATTTTAAGCATAAAAATGAAAACAAAAATTCCAAAACAAAAAATCCTAGATAGAAAAATCATAGGAAAAAAGCTTTTTAAACCTATTTTAGGAACTTCAATAGCTTCGCCTCTTTTAAGTATGTTTCCTGGAATTGGAAGCGGACAGATCGCTGTTCTAGGAAGCTTAATAACTAAACTAGATAACAGGGGTTTTTTAGTTTTACTTGGCGCAACAAACACTTTAGTAATGGGTTTATCTTTTGTTTTTTTCTATTCTATATCAAGATCAAGAACGGGTTCTGCTGCAGCAATTCAAAGTTTACTTGAAAGCCTTAATTTTAAAATTTTAATTTTTATTTTAGTTATTGCTCTTTTAAGTGGAATTTTCTCTTTTTTGCTTGTTTTAAAAATTGGAAAGTTTTTTTCAAAAAAAATACACTTTATAAACTATAGTTTTCTATCTAAACTAACTTTAATTTTTGTTTTTATTGTTGTTTTTTTAATATCTGGTTTTTTGGGGTCTTTAGTTTTTCTTGTTTCAACAATTACAGGAATTTTTTGTATAGGCTTAAGTGTTAAAAGAACTCAAATGATGGGTTCTCTTCTTCTACCCACAATAATCCTTTATCTTTTTTAAAACCATCTTCCTAGACTCTCTTGGATTTCTTCTTCTTTTCCAAAAACAGAATCTATATGTCTCTTTGTTAGTTCTAAATTTTGTTTAACAAAAGAAGGTAGGTTATATCTTTTAGATAGTTCTAAAGCTACTTCTAAATATTTTTTTATTCCTCCTTCGTTTGTTGTGAAGATAATTTTTCCTTTACATCTTGTACATTTTCCTGAAAGAGGGGGTCTTCTCAAAATTTCGTTACAAGAAACACATCTAAATTCTTGAGTTGAGAACTTTCTAAGATTTCCTTTTATATCTTTTAAAAAATGTTTTTCTATGACAAGCCTGGCTGTTTCGTCTTGATCTACTGCCCTAATTTTTTCCACTAGGTTCATTTGCTTTTCTAGTTTTTCCTGCATTGTTGTTAAAAGCTTATAACTTGAACAAATATTTCCTAAATTAATGTTTGAAGTATTGTGTGTAAAACCCATCCCTTCAAAAGGGTTTTTTCCTTCTTTAATTGCTGTTCTTACATCATAAATCTTAATTTCTGAAGAATGTTTCTTTTCTTCTGCGGCTTCATACAGGTATAAAGGATATTCATAAACAAGCTCAAAATCTAAGATTTGATCATCTACTTCTCCAGCATCAATTCTTGCGTTTAAAACAATGGGAGAGTCTTGTGTTGCTCCTCTATGATCTGGAAGAAATTCTCGAGAAAAATTTATCAAAACATCTCCTAAAAGAGCTAAAGCAAGTTCATCACCATCACAATCTCTTCTTATGGCTGCATGTATATAAGGACTTGCAAAAACACCTAAGGTATTTGAAAAGCCAATAAATCTGCAAATAACTCCTGCACAATTATGTGGTGCAATACAAACTCCAAGTTTTCCTATAAGGTCTTCTCTTTTTTTTACGTTGTAAAAAGCTGGCAATCCGTAAAGTTTCTCTAAAAGTTCGTCAATAAAATGACATACTCTAATAAAAACCTCATCAGCTCTACTTTCCGGAGATTCTTGTGGACTAGGAAGTAAAACGTCATGGGGCTTTAGTTCTAAAAGCTGATCTTCTGATATAAGATCGTTTCCATAAATATCTTTTGTATAACCCAATTCCCTTAATTTTTCTACACTTGTTGAAATTTCTTTTGGTTTAAAACATGTTAAAGGCATCTCTGTAGCATCAAATCTTATTGTGCCATCTTTATTAACTTGCAAATTGTATTTAGCTCTTAAAATACCCTTAACCAAATTCTCTAAATAATGGTTTTTAGAGCTTGTCCCTCTAACACCTTTAATCATTATAGGAATTTCTGTTTTAGTAATCTCTAATTTTTCTGCTGCTTTGTCAAGGTAGTGTCTAATATCAATAGATCTAAAATAAAAACATTGGGCTTTTTGATGAATTAAACAAAGTTCTAAAGATGTTTTTTTACAAAAAGGACAGTATAAAAGTTTCTTGCATTTATTGTCACAACTCTCGCAAGTTTGATAGATTGTTTCTTTATTACACTTCTCGCAGAAAAAACAAGGAAAATCTGCACTAACTTTTCCTACATCACACGCAGCAAGAATGCTTCTCAATCTTCCTCCTTCCATTCCGACAGGAAAGATAACATTTGGACTTCCTTTAAGTTTTCTAATTTTAGCTTTTTCTGGTCTTCCCATTCTTGCTCCGATAAACTCTCCTGCTTTATCTTTAATAGTAAATTTAGAAATCTGATTTATGAAAGAGAGTAAATTTTTTTCTTTATTCTCTTCTTTATTAAATTCTTTAAATTTGCTTTCTATTTCTAAGAAAAAATCTTTCAAAAAAATCTCTTTTTTTGAATCAAGATCATCAAAATTAAAACCTAAATTAATTAGTAATGCTCTTGCTTCATCTCCTTTAACAATAACATTTTCTATTAAAAAATCATGTTCTACACCTAAAATTTCTAAAGATCTTTTTCCTTTTGAAAATCTTTCCTGATCTTTTTTTGTGAAAGGAAGAATAAGATTGTTATTCAAAAATTTTGAATTTTTTAACCATTCGATTAAATTTTCAAATTGTTCAAAATTTATTTGGGTCCAAAAAAAGATATATTTTGGATAAAGAGGAATTTTAAAAGATTTAGAAAGTTTAATTGCTTCCCTTAAAGAAACATTAAAAGAGTCTATTTTTTTCCATTCTTCAAGATTTTTTTCTTTTAACTGCAAGCTCCAAATTTCCTCGACGTAACCTGGCTTAATTAACTGAGCATTTCTGTTTGATAAGTCACTAAAAGGAAAAAGAATATCTCCTAAGTAAATTATTTCTTCTATATCTTGAGCATATTTTTTTGCTTCTTCTTCGCTCTTTATTTTTTTAACGCTTCCGTTATAAAGTTTGACAATCGGACCATCAATACTATCACAAGAAGTCACAACACATCCTTTAGAAGGTTTTTCTAGTTTTAATTGGGTTCCTATTGCTATAAAATTTTCTGTAATGGTCATAGTTGCCGGATGAATAGATGTTGCACTAAACCCTGAATTTCGTGATCTTCCATAGCGAAATCTAAAAGCTCCTGATCTCGAAGGATGTCCAAAAATAGGCCTTCCAGCAACTAAATCGTTTATGTATGTTGGTAATGATGTATTAGAATCTTTTTCCCTATTTTCATGAAGTTTTACATACTCTTCCAAAAAATCCCAATCACTAATCTTAAATCCTTTTTTCTTAAGAGAATTGACATATCTTAAAATTTTCTTTGCTTTTTGTGCAATTCCCTCTCCTATAATCAAACAAAATCCCCCTCTAATTTTGTTTGTTTCTATCCTTTTTAAATTTCTATAACTAGAAACTTCTAGAGTTTCTGTAGCATCTCCGTCTACTTGTATAGGAATATTTTTAACTAAGAACCTTATTTCTTCTATTGTAGGAAAATACTGCAAATTAGTAATTTTTTCATGATAATCGTTAATTTCAATAACCGCCCTATTTATTTCTTCTTCTGTTGGATCGTATTTAGAAAAACCAAACATTTCTCTTAAATAATCAAGTATAATTAAAGAGAAAGCGGCTCCTGTTCCTCCTGCGCTTCTTATTGGACCAGAAAAATAGCAGCATAGATAATTTTCTCCATCTTTTGTTTTCTTAACTTTAATATGTGTTAAGCCTTCTATCGGGCTTGAGACAACTCCTAAAGTAAAGTAAGCAATTCCAGTTCTTGCTCCTGCTTCTACTGCTTCTATTAAACTAGAGAACTGACAAAATTTTTGTTTTGCGACTTCTTCTGCTATCTTTAAACATACTGCAGGATCCAATTTTCCGTATTCTTTTTCAAGCTCTATAATTCTTTTAGAAATTGTGGTGTTTTTCATTTGAGGATATACACTAGAAAGCAAACCGACAACTTTTTCTGCTAAACTTCTTGCTAATGGAATTTCAACATAGTTTACAGGATCATATCCTTTAGCTCTTGCTTTTTCAGCTATATCATAAACTTTCTTGGTTTCTTTTTCTATTTCTTTAAAGTACTCTTCTATGTTCATTTTACTCAAAATCGAGAACTTTTACAGAACCTGATTTAAGGTTTAGCATTGGAACCTTACAAAAGTCTGGTTTATTTCCTTTTCTTTTTTGATATTCTGTTTCCTTTTCCCATGTGCCTCCTGAAATAAGAAGAATATTATTGTAATTATGAACAGCACATTTATGTGTATGGCCCGAAACAAATATGTCTGGAATTTTTTTAATTATAAGCTCGTCTTTTTCTAAAGGAAAAATTTGTGTTGATGAGTATGTTGGAGATAAATGTCTATTTTTTAAGAGATACGCCATTATTTTTTCTGGAGAGTTAAGTCCTCCTTCCATTAAAGAGGGTACTGTAGAAGCATAAAAAGGATAAGAGAATCCGTGATAGATTAGAACATCAAACCCTGAAAAACTTTCTGAAGATGAAATATTGACATAAGAAGGGTTACTAACCAAGTAAACATTTCTTAAATTATAAAGAGGCCATGAGTATTTTTCGTCTAAAGGTGGTTGAGGTTCCATAAGTCTAACTCCGTCATGATTTCCTGGAGAGATTATTATGTTGATGTCTCTTCTTATATTACTTAAAAGCTCTGCAAAACCTTTAAACTGGTCTTCTAAATCTAAAATTTCCAAATCCTTTTCTTGATTAGGATAAACTCCAATACCAGCAACAATATCTCCAACAATAAAAAGATATTTTATTTTAGATGTATCAATATTTGAAGGTGTTTTTCCGTTTAAAAAATCAATAAAATTTAGAAAATTTTCTTTCATAAAAAGTTTGCTGCCAAAGTGAATATCGCTAATGAATAGAGCATATTCCTCTTTTGGAGATTTTTTTCTCTCTTGAAGAAAAGCGTCTGGAAAAACTATGTCGTTAGCAAAAAAGAATTCTTTATTTCCTGATCCAACAATTCCTATAACAGAATCTAAAGAAACATCTAAAGCTTTTTGATAAGCTTCTTGTTTGCTTTGGTTAACTAAAACTTTTATTTTTCCTGTTTGATCCTCTAGCTCTAAAAGGACATTATTGTTCTGGGTAATCCTCTTTTCAGAAACAAGCCCTATAATAGATTGCTTTCTTAGAGAGGATACTTTATTTATTGAAATTAAATTTTCTAACTCTGGTTTATTTTGAAGTATGTTTTTAATTTCTAAAAATCTGTCTTTAAAGAGATTAGTAAAGTCTTCTATAGAAATTTTTTTCTTTGTTTTATATAGAGGATTATAAATTAAAACTCTTGAGCTATCTTTTTTTTCTAAAGGTTCTTGTCTTTTTTCTATTTCAATTCTTTTTTTTGAGAGCTCTATCTCAAAACCAAGAGTAATTTTTACTTTTTCTAAACTTTCTTTATATACGCCTTCTGACTCTTCAAAGATTTTGCTTAACTTTTCTTGATTCTTTTTTAGTACTTCTTCTGTAATTATTTTTGAATTAACCTCTTTTTTTAAAAGCTCAACAAGAGATTTGATAAGCTCAGTATCCTGAATTTTTGTAAATTTTTTTAAAAGAGAAGGTTCTATTAAAAGACCGTTTTTTATAAAAAAAGTTAATATCTCTTTTTCTTCCATTTTTTTATTTAAATTTGTAAGTTGTTTTATTTATATGTTAGATTCTCTTCTATTATTTGTTTAATCTTTTCGGATATTGGTTTTGAAACAGCTAGCTTAATTTCTCTCATTCTTCCGCCTCTTCCTTTTGATATAACTCTTACATTTATTATGCCCAACATATCAAACTCTTGTATAATATCAGAAACTCTTCTTTGAGTTAAAATTTCTGCTTTGTTTTTTTGGCAGAGTTCTTGATAAAGTGCATAAACATCTCCTGTAAAAACAGGTTTTCCGTTATTTTTTTCAATAAGTTTTATAATAGAATAGAGAACATATTGAAACTGCTTTGGTTCTGAGCTTACTATATCAAGAATTTTATCTCTTTCTATTTTTGTGTTTGCCTCATCAAGATGTTTCATTAAAATTTTTTTTGAGCCATCTCTTTCTGCAAGCTCTCCTGCTATTCTTAACAAGTCTAAAGCTCTTCTTGCATCTCCATGTTCTCTTGCTGCTAATGCTGCACACTTTGAAATTACTCCTTCCTGAATCACTCCTTCTTTAAATGCTAATTTTGCTCTTTGGTTTAGGATATCCTGAAGTTGAATTGCGTTATAAGGAGGAAAAATTACTTCTTCTTCAGATAAAGAACTTCTTACTCTAGGGTCTATTCCTTCTAAAAAAGTAAGATCATTACTTATTCCAACTAAACTTATTTGTGTTTTTGAAAGCTCTGAATTTAGCCTTGTTAAGTTATAAAGAAAGTCGCTAGATATTTTTTTAACTGCTTGATCGATTTCATCTAAAATTAAAATGATGTATTGTTTTTTAGAATCTATCAGGTCTATAAATTTAGAGTAAACTGTTTCTGTAGGAAGGCCTGTATTAGGAACATTACCTCCAAATTTCTTAATAAGTTCTGCTAAAATTCTATATTCTGTATCTGAAACTTTTTTAAGTTTGCAGTTTAAATATTCTATTTTTATCTTAAATTCTTGAATTCTCTCTGCTCTCTTAAGAAGCTCGTCTTTTATATAAAGTATAGAAAGGGTTTTTCCTGTACCTGTATTTCCATATAAAAAAACATTGCTTGTTTTTTCGCCTCTAAGAACTGGAGCTAAAATTTTTGCAAGTTGTTTTATTTGTTCTTCTCTATGTTTTATCTCGTTTGGTCTGTAGGTTATTTGCAATATCGATTTGTCATTAAAAATTCTGTTGTTATCAAAAGATTCAAAAATTTTTTCTAGCTCGTGTTTCATTTTTTAACTTTTATTTCTTATGGAAAAAAACTTTTTTTGAAAAAAATCATCGAAAAAATAATTTTAGAGGTTTTAAAGAGTTATGACTACTTAAAAAGAAAGACACCTTTATTTCCTATGGAAATGTTAGAAAATTTGAAAGAAAAAAGCCTTGTGAATTCAAAAAAGAAAAGATATATACTATAAAATATAAAAATTTAAAAATTAAAAATAAAAAAAGAAATTTTTGAATTCTTTTTTTAAATCTTTTCCAAAAGAAAATAAGGGGTGAGATACTTAATTTATTCTAGATATTTTTATAAATATTTATTAAAGATTACAGAAAAGTTTAAATATACTTCTCATTTCTTTTTAAAATGCCTAGCGAAAAACACCCTTATAATTCTTTAATAGGTAAAATGATTGTTACAAAAGAAGGTAGGAGACTTGGTTTTGTTAAAGATATTACTTTTGAAACTAGGTCAGGAGAGTTAATAAGTTTAGTTGTTAAAGACGCAACACCTTACACTAGAAACCTTAATCTAGAAAAAACTTCTTCAAATGAAACTTTAATTCCTTTTAATTCAATTATTGCAATAGGAGACTTTATTGTAGTATCTGAAGAAGACCTCATCTAAATTAAAAACTAAAATTTTAAAAAAACAATTTATCTTTATCTTAAAGATGAAAATACTTGGATTTAATTTTACAAAAGTAAACGCAGAAAGATTAAAAGAAGTCTCTGGAAAAATTACAATAAATACAGAAATAGACTTTCCTAATTTTAAAGAACTTAAACAAGACTTTTTAAAAACTAAAGAACCAATTTTAGAAGCTAGTTTTAGTTATAAAGTGAAATATGAACCAGAGTTTGCAATAGTCGTCATTGATGGAAAAATTCTCTTTTCTGTTGATGAGAAATTAGCAAAAGAAACTTTAAAAGGTTGGAAAAAAAAGAACGTTCCTGATGAGGTAAGAATTCCTTTAATTAATAGTGTTCTTAAAAAAGCTAGCTTAAAGGCAATGAGTTTGGAAGATGAATTAAATCTTCCTTTACATCTACCTCTTCCTACTTTTAAAAAATCAGAATAATAAAACTGAAATGAAAGTTTCTCAAGAAAAAAAGAACAAAATTTTAGAACAGATTTTAGCTTTTTTATATACTTCATCTCCTAAACCAATTTTTACATCTCATATAGCAAAAGAAATAGCTAGAGACGAAGAATTTACAAAGAAATTATTGATAGAGCTGAAAACAAAAGGTCTTGTTTATGAAGTTAAAAAAAATCCTAAAGGAAAATTCTATAAAAAAAGATCAAGATGGATCTTAAGTGATAAGGCCTATAAATCCTATCAAGAATTGCTCTGAACTTAGTGTTAAACCCAAATAAACTAAAAAAGAAGGAAATACATAAATTCCCATAATTAAATTTTTATACATAATACTTTTTTATATCTTAAGTTAATAACCGAAAATTAAAATGGATCCTATAAGAGAGGCTTTTCAGAAAATAAAGAGAGATATAAACTCGCTTTTTAATGAGATTTCTTCTTTAAAAAAAGAAGTCTTTTTATTAAAAAAAGCTATAGAAGAGAACATTAATAAGAAATCTGAAGAATCAGCAGATGCACATAAAAATACAACACCCTCTCAAGTAAATTCGGCACATCAACACGTCTTTAAAGCCTTAAAAGGCCAAAATTTAACTATTTCCACTGGAAATCAAGGGGTTCCAACAGACAGACAGACAGATAGACAGACAGACACACATCCTGAAAAAAGCATTAATTTAAAAGAAATTTCCTCTATTTTAGACTCTCTAGATAGCTTAAAAAAAGAACTTAGGATAAAATTTAAAAGACTCACAAATCAAGAGTTTTTAGTTTTTTCGACAATATATACTTTAGAGGAAGAAAGGGGTTATGCAGATTACAAGTCAATAGCTAAAATTTTAAACCTAACTCCTAGTTCTATCAGAGATTATACTAGTAAGATAATTAATAAGGGCATTCCAATTAAGAAAATAAGAATAAATAATAAGCTGATACACCTTAAAATCTCAGAAGATCTCAAAAAAATAACTACTCTTTCAACAATTTCAAAATTAAGAGAGTTGTAGACTTTTTATGCTCTTTTACACTTTAGATTTTTAAAAACACTTATTCTCTTAACCGAATACTTTTTAACAAAAACAAAAAGACACTAAAAATACTTGAAAATTCTTTTGATATAATAATAATTTTTTAAGATTATGCGAACAAATTATATAACTTTTAAATTTTTAACTAACTCTCTTTTTTATTAATTTTACTCATTTTTTTCATTTTTTTTCTTTTTTTCTTCATCTTTAACTCTCACTTTTAATTTTTTTAACATTTTTTCTTTTAATCCACTATCTATAAAAACTCTCTTTTTTCCATTTTTTTCAATTATTTCACTTATCAAACCCTCACTTTTTTGTTTTATCCTATTAATATGGCCCCTTACTGTTGATCTCTCTTTTCCCAAAATAGCTGCTAAATCATCATAACTTAGCTTCATTTCAGTATTTAAAAGTACCCAGATTATTGCTCTCTCAATTGTTGAAAATTGACCAAAATTTGGTGTTTGAACACCTGTTTGAACACCTGTTTGAACACCATAAACAGCTGTTTGTTTATTAAACACCTGTTTAGTTGTTTTAAACACGTTTGGTTTACCAATTTCATTCATAATAGAAATTACATTTTTTAAATTTTCAATCTCATCTTTTATCGTCGATATTTCTTCTTTCAAGTCATTAATTTCATTTCTTTGTAATTTTCTTTCATTTTCTAGATGTTTAACCCACCTTACTAGAGACCCTATATCTTTTCTTACAGAAGAAAAACTTTTTTTAACGTCTTCTTTAAATCTTTCCACCTCTTTTTTGCCCCTAAAAAACCAAAACATAATAGATAAAAACTATCTTTATTTAAAAAACTTTCTTTTTAAAATCATCGACGAAAAAATACATAAAATCTGTTTTTATTTTTTAACCTTTAAAACCAAAAATCAATACCCCCTAATTCTATCTCCTTTTTTCTAATTAAAACACCATAAAAAACAGATTAAACAGCAAAAAACAGCTGTTTAAACACCCATAAACACCCGTTTCTTAAATCTTTACTTAAAAAATGTTTTTAACTATTTTATTTAAACATATATTTAAATAATCTTGCACTTTTTCAATACTTAAATAGCCTTTAATAACTAATTTTAACACCTAATTCTAAATAATCTTTTAATTAAGTTGACCTTAGTTAAAAATTTAAAATTAAAATGAGAAAAAAGAGAGAAAAAGATAGAAAGAAAAGATTTATAATCTATAAAATCTTTAAGAAGTTTAAATAAAATAAAAAATGAAAGGAGGTGAAAATGGCAAAGCTTAGTGCTTGGATGGTTACTATAATAGGTGTTTTTTGGATCCTACCTTTATTAGGTGTTAGTACAGGCACTTTTGGAAACTGGGTTATTGGCTTAGCCTTTTTAGTAATGGGTATTGGAAAGCTAGTAAGAAATTATAGTAGAAAAAAAAGATAATCTAAAATCATCTTAATAAATTTAACACCTATAATTTTTTTATAGAAGAGCTAAATTAGAACAAATTAGGACAAAGATTAATAGACTATTTTAACTAAGTTAACCTTAGTTAATAAAAGTTTAATTAAATTAAAAACATAGTCTATAAAACAAAAAATAATAAGCATCTAAATGGTTTATAAGGCCTATTTTTTCTCTCTATCAACTTTTTTTAGACTTTTAAAAGAAAAAATTCGTATAATGTACCTTATACGAACCCGAAAAATATAAACAATTTAGAATAGACTGAAAACTCTAAAGCTTCATTTTTCAAAACATAAAACCTTAAAACATAATCATTAAGCTCTGTTCTATCAACTTTATTAAAAACAACTAATAAACCCGTTCCTATAATTTTTTAAACTTAAAAACTTTAAATTTTAAAACCCGTTTTTCTTTAAATTAAAATGGAGAGTTTTAAGACATTTAGAAAAACATTTAGGCTTTCTCCAGCTTCTATTGCTTTAATGGAAGAGTGTCCTAGGTGCTTCTGGCTTGAGAAAAACAAAATCTGGAAAAGACCAGAAACAATTGTTGCAAGTTTAATGAACGGCATGGACAAAATTCTCAAAACACATTTCGATAAGTTTATGAAAAGAGGAGAACTACCTCCAGAAATTAGAAAACACCCAGACACAAAAAATCTAAAGCTTTTTGATAACGAAGAACTTTTAAGAAAATGGAGAAATAATTTAAAAGGAATTTCATGGACAGACGAACACGGAAATACGCTTTATGGAGCAATAGATAACCTTTTAGTGAATAAAGATAAATTAATTGTTTTAGATTACAAAACAAGAGGTTTTCCTTTGAAAGAAAATACATCAGAAAGATATCAGACACAACTAGACATTTACAATCTTCTTTTAAGAAAAAATGGTTTTGAAACAGAAGATTTCTCTTTTCTTTTGTTTTATATTCCTAAAGAAATTCTTGAAACCGGAGAAATCATTTTTGATTCTGTTCTTGTAAAAAAGAAAGTAAATCCAAATAACGCAGAAATTATCTTTAAGAAAGCAATAAATCTTCTTAATTCAGAATGTCCCTCAAAAAGTTGTGATTGGTGTTATAGGCTTTAAACTTGTTGATTATTTTGAATAGAAAAATTTATAAACCACAATTTCAAAATATTTTTGTTTTTTAATTTTTTTGGAAAAATGGATAAAAAGAAAGCAATTGAATTGGTTTTGGATTACGAAAAAAAACAAGGAAGAAACCCACAAACAGTAAATAAATTCAGAAACGGATATGATATTAAATCAGGAGACAGACTTATTGAAATAAAAATAAACGAAAGAGATTCTGATTTGCTTGTTAGCTTTAAAGGATTCAAAAAATTAGGAAAAAACGTTGTAAATTATTATATTTATGTTCTAAACGGCGACGAAGAAAAACCTAAATTAAAAATTTTAGAACCAGAATTTATTTTAAGAAATTTCAATTTATTGACTCTTGTAAAAATAAAATCAGATTCTATAAAAAAAGTAGGAGAGATAAACTTAACTTAAACTTTTTAATTTATTTAAATTTAACAATTTATGATTTTATCTAAACTCTTAGTGACAAAACTTATAAAAATTTAAACTTCTTTTTGTATTTAATTTTTGCATTTAATATAATAAAGAGGGATTTATGGATAAAAAAGAATTTCTTGAGAAACTTGAAATAGAATTAAAAATTTCAAAAAATTCAGAAAATACAATAAAAAGTTATTTATCTGAAAATAAAAAATTTTTAGATTTTGTAAACAAACCAGTAGAAGAAATTTCAGAAGAAGATCTAAAAAAATATCTAGCAACAATTTCTCAAAAATCAGCAGCTTCAATAATACTTTCTTTAGCAGCAATTAAATATTCTTTTTCTTCTATTTTAAAAAAAGATATAACAAAAGAAATAAAAAGACCTAAAAGAGAGAAGAAACTTCCAGAGGTTTTGACAAAAGAAGAGATAAAAAGACTTCTTTCATCTGTAAAAAATAAAAAATCTAAACTAATGCTCTCTTTAATGTACTCTTGTGGACTAAGGGTTTCTGAATTAATAAACTTGAAAATAGAAGATCTTTCTTTAGAAGAAAAAATTGGAAAAATAAAATTAGGTAAGGGAAAAAAAGACAGGTTTTTTAATATTCCTTCAATGCTTATTCCTCAATTAAGAAAACAAATTAAAAAACAAAAAAATAAAAATCAAGAATTTTTGTTTTCAGGACCAAAAGGAAAGTTGTCTGAGAGGAATGTACAAAAGATAGTCAAAAAAGCAGCAAAAAAAGCAGGAATAAAAAAACAAATTTCTCCACACACTTTAAGACACAGCTTTGCTACACACTTACTCGAAAACGGCACAGATATAAGAAAGATACAAGAACTTCTCGGACATAGTTCTATCTCAACAACAGAAATTTATACACATATCTCAAAAGAAGAGCTTAAAAAAATAAAAAGCCCAATAGAAACTCTTTAAATTTTTAATTATGAATAAAAAAACATTTGCAGAAAGATGTTATTCCTTTCTTAAAAAAGTTCCTAGAGGAAAAGTCACAACTTACAAAGAAATTGCTTTAGCTTTAAATACTAAAGCATATAGAGCAGTAGGAAATGCTTTAAGAAAAAATCCTCTTCCCGGATCAGAAAAAGGAAAAATTCCTTGTCATAGAGTTATTAAAACCAACGGAGATGTTGGTGACTTTTATTTAGGAAGAAAGAAAAAAATTGAAATCTTAAAAAAAGAAGGAATAGAAATTAGAAATGGAAAAATTAACTTAAAAAAATTTATTTATTCATTTAAAAAATGAAAAAAATAAAAAAGAAACTTTTATTTTTTGCAGTTCTTTCTTTAATCTTTTTTATTCTTGGATTTACAATACACTGGTTATTTGCTATTTTAGCTTTGTTAATTGTTTTATATAACAATAAAAATTTTTAAGCTTCTTTTTTTAAAATTTTAAATCCTTCTTTCGCTACATAAAATCCTAAAAAAAACATAATCATTGCAGCCACTACAAGAAAAAAGTTTCCTTCTGAAAAATAACCTCCCGGTCTAAAAGTCAAGAAAAGAAGCGCTGAAAGAGTTGTTATTAAAACAAAAATCGCAGGTATCAATATGAATCTTGTTTTTATTCCTTTAGAGATAAAGTAAGAAGAGACCCCCATCATTGTTATAGAAGCTATTAGCTGATTTGAAGTTCCAAATAATCTCCATAATGTTTCATAAGAGTTTGTTATTGCAATTAACCAAGCAGGAACAAGAGTTACAAGAGTTGTTAAAAACCTGTTTTGAAATTTTGTGAAAAGATGTTCTGAAATTATAAATCTTCCAAGCCTTGTAGAGGTATCAACAGAGGTAAGGATAAACTGATTTACCATAAAAGCACCAAGTAATGAAGCAATGCTAAAACCAATCAGCGGAAAAACACCTGAAACAATGTTTCCATATCCAGTTGAAAATAAATTTATCCACCCTTTTTGAAGATAGAATTGGAAACCGCCTTGATTATTGCCCCAAGAAACTCCAGATATAACAACAACACTAACAAAAATAGCTAAAAGAGCTTCTAAAAGCATTCCTCCATAACCAACTGCTCTTCCATGACTCTCTTTTGATAATTGCTTGCTTGTTGTTCCAGAAGAAACTAAACCATGAAAACCAGAAACAGCACCACAAGCAACTGTTATAAATAGTATTGGCCATATCGGAAAAACACCATTAGATATGTAAGCAGGAGCATTTATTACTGGCCTTGCAATTAAAAAACACAAAACTCCAAAAATCAAAATTAAAATCATTTGTATTGCACTTAAATAATCTCTCGGTCTTAAAAGAAGCCAGACAGGCAAAACAGAAGCTAAAAACGCATAAACAAAAATTACAGTTATCCAAAAAATCCTTAAAAAAGACTCGTTTTTTATACTAACATTTATAGGAAATAAAGTTCCTAACCAAACAGAAAAGAAAATCAAAATTAAGAAGATAATACTGACTAATTTATAATTCCAATTATATTTTTTAACTCCATAACCCAAGAGTAAAGCAAGAAATGTAATAAAAATTAAAGGAATAACTAAATCTGGTTTTGCTATTATACTTTCAGCAGAAGAAACACTAAAAACAGTGATTATCAAAATAAGAGTTATCCAAATCATAACTCCAAAAACAAATCCAACTTTTTTATTCAAATATTTTTTCGTTATTACAGAAACACTTTTTCCACCATTTCTTACAGACGCAATTAAAGACACATAATCATGCATAGCACCTATCAGTACAGCCCCTAACAAAACCCATAAAATCGTTGGAGCCCATCCAAAATAACTTATTGCAAGAATAGGCCCTATAATCGGACCCGCTCCTGCAACAGAAGCAAAATGATGTCCAACCAAAAAAGGTTTTTTAGAAGGAGAAAAGTCAATTCCTTCTTTTCTTTTCATAGAAGGAGTTTTGTTTTTGTCAGAGACCTTTATTTTTTTTTCAATGTATTTTCCATAAACTCTATAACCAAAATAAAACCACACTAAAGCCAAAACCAATATAAAAGCCGAATTCATAAAAATAAATATATTCTATAAATTAAAAAACTATCTATTATCATAAGTTAGGTTTTTAATTTGTAATTTTTTAAATTCCGAGAGGCCTTGCTTCTTTAACTAGGATTTTTCTTCCTAAAACTTCTTTTCCATTCATCTCATCTATGGCTTTTCTTGCATCTTTATCTTCAGAAAAAGTTACAAAACCAAAACCTTTAGATTTTCCTGTATGTCTATTAATAATTACAATAGCATCTTCAATTTTTCCAAAAACACTAAAAATTTTTTCAAGCTCTTTTTTATCTATTTTCCATGGAAGATTTCCTATATAAATTCTCTTACTCATTTTATCTTACTTCTTATTCTTAGAAGAACAAGAAAAACTCGTTCATCTTAAAATAACAAATAAAAAGCCTTTATAAAGTTAGCTATTGTAAAACTAAATAAATTTTTATAATTTAATTCTTCTTTATTTTTTATGATTTGTGAAAAGTGCGGTTTTAAGTCTATCTACAAAAAAAAGTTTGGAATTCCTTTGTGCGAGATTTGTTATTATTTCTCTCCTAATGATGAAAAAAGTTTTTTTAATTATGTAGAAGAAAAAATTGATTATTCTGTTTTAGAAACATATAGGAACAAAAAACCAAATCCACAAAAAAAAGGAATGTTTGAAAAAGCAAAAAAAGGTCTTGTTGTTTCTAGAGCTCCTTTAGGTTATAAAATAATTGAAGGCAAGTTAATTCCATCTGAAAAATCAAAAGAAGTTTTTGACATTTTTAATGAATTTGTAAATGAAAATATCTCATTAAATAAACTAGCAAAAAAACACAATCTTTCAGTAAACGGCTTAAAAAAAGTATTAAGAAACTTTACTTATATAGGAAAAATTAAATTCAATAAACAAGTTTTTCAGGGAAGTCATGAACCAATTGTTCCAATTGTTCTTTTTAATAAAGCTCAAGATAAATTAGAAAAGTTAAATTTAAAATAGATTTTTTTATCTGTAAGAGGTTTGTCTCTTTTTTCTTGCTTTACTATCTCCAGGCTTGTAAGCTTCTTTTCTTCTTACATCAGCTACAAGAAGATTTCTATCATAATTAAGATAAGCTTTTTCTAGATCTTTATTTTTTGTAAACGAGACTATTGCTCTTGCTATAGCAACTCTTGAAGCCTCAATTCTTCCTTTATCGCCACCTCCTTTAACTCTTACTTCTATATCAAAATTCTTATGTCCTAAGATATTTTCTGCAATTCTTAATGGCTCTTCTATTTTAAGCTTATCAAAAAAATTTAAATTTTCATAAGGAAATTTATTTATAGTAACTTTTCCATTTCCTTCTTTTATAAAAGCTTTAGCTATAGATGTTTTTCTTTTTCCAGATGTTACTATAATTTCTTTCATTTTTACTTAAAAATTTCTGAGAGATAAACAAATTTAGTCTTCTTTTCTTTTCCAGCAACAATCTTTTTTTTATCTTTAAATTCTTCCGGCAATCCCGAATAACATTTTATTCTTTTAAAAGCTTCTTTTCCTCTTCCAAATCTAAAATTAGGCAACATTCCTCTAATTGTTCTTTTAACAATCATCTCAGTTTTTTTTGAGTATTTAGGCCCTTTCTGACTAGAACCAACTTTTTTTCTTTTTTCTTGAAACTCTTTAATTATGTTTTTTTTATTTCCTAAAACAATTACTTTGTCACAATTTACAATCACCACTTCTTCTCCTTTTAATGCTTCTTTAGCTGCATAACTAGCAAGCCTTCCTAAAATAGCATTTGTTCCATCTATTATTTTCATTTTATAATTTTTAATGATTTAGCTTCAGGATTTTTTTTAATTTCATCTATAATATAAACAGCTTCTGAATTTGATTTGAGTATTTTTTCTTTTGCCGAGTTTGAAAATGAAAAAGCAATTATTCTTATTTTTTTTCTTATTTCTCCCATAGATAAAACCTTGCCAGGAACAACAATAGATTCTCCCTCTTTCGATAATTTTTCAATGTCCTTTAGGTTTACAACAATTTTTTTTCTTCTTGGATAAGACATTATACTAGCTATTTTTAACCAAAAGTCATTTTTTGTCTTTTCGGCAGCTCTAATTGTTTTTAATAACTCTGGATTATTCTTTTTACTTGCTTGTTTTTTAATTTTAGTTTTACTTTTCATTTTACTTAAGTTAACAGAAGAATTCTCTCCTGCTAACGCATCACTCGCAGGTTTTATTCTTATTTCATTAAATCTAATCTTTGTTTATAAAGTTTTTTGTAAAAACAAATAAAAAAATGCGGGAAGAAGGATTCGAACCTTCGCAGGCACTAAGCCAACGCGTCCTTAGCGCGTCCCATTTGACCACTCTGGCATTCCCGCTTTAAAAAAAGAAATTCTGAAGAATATAAAAAACTTTAGAAAAAATTTATAGGTTTTTTTCTACTTCTTTCCTTAACTCATCTAAATCTTTTTTCAATATTTCTATAGACCTCTTAAATATATCTTCTGGCATCATTTGACCAAAAGATTCTAAAACAACGATTTTTTCATCTGAATAATTAGTTTCAGCAGTTTTTTTCTTTTTTAAAGCAATTCCTTCACACAAATCTTTTATCTCTTTCCTTTTATTATCCAAGATAATTATTTTATTTCCTTTTTCTTTAATTTCATTGTGAGGACATAAAGATTTAACTTCATTAAAAAGATCTTTATCAAGAGTTATTTCAGCAACTTCTCTATAAAAAAGCAAACCTGGAGAAAATTTTACATGTTCTATGCCTTTTCCAGCTCTTACTTTAGCAACTAAATTTAACTCTCCTTTATTCTCTAAAAAAGTTATAGGAATTTCTTTATAAGACGGTTGAGGTTCTCCTTTAAGATTTCCCGAATAAACAAAACCAGGCCCACTAACATTTAACTTTAAAACACCACTATCTCCTTCTTTAGTATTTTTTTCTGTTTTTAAAGGAACTAATCCAAGCCTATGAGCAATTGTTTCATCATAAAGAGGAGAATCGTTTACAGAGATTTCAACCTCATCAATAGCCATTATCGGGATCTGATTTAAATACCTTCTTATAGAATTTATTAAGACATCTTCAATTTTTGCTTTAAAAGCTAATGTATTTTCTGTCTTTTCTAGTTTTTCCATTTTTAAATTTTGAAACTTCTATTTTTAAAATTATTGTTAAGGTCTTCTACCTCTTCTTCCTCCTTTTTTCTTTGGTCCTCCACGTGGGAATCTTGTAGTATCAAGTATATTTAAAATTTTAAATCCTTCCCTCGAAAGACTTTTAATTACAGCACTTGCTCCCGGTCCTGGTGCAGGATTTCTTGTTTTTGCTCTTACTCTAAAAAATAAAGAAGTAACTCCCAAATCTTTTAGAGCATCTGAAACTCTTTTTGCAATAAACATAGCTATTGTTGGATTTGCCTTTAGTCTTCCATGTTTTGTTACCATTCCTCCACTTACTTTAATTAGTGTTTTTCCAGACATGTCTGTTGCATGAACTATTGTATTATTAAAAGAAGAATAAATATTTATTATAGCTTCTATCTCTCTTTTCTTCTTTTCTTCTTTTTTTACTTCTTCTTTATCTTTTGTTTTTTCAAAAAGATCCTCGTTTTCTATGTTTTCCATTTCTATACCTTCATCAAAATCTTCTTTTTGTTTTGCTGTACTTTTCATTTTGCTAAAATTTCTTCTTTAAATTTTTGATTTTCTTCTAAATCTTTTCTTTTTTTATCTTTTCTCTCTATTTTATCTTCAAGATCTAAAGGAACAATATACGAAGGCCTATCTACAATCCTTCCATCAACAAGAATCTTTTTATGAACTATTAATTGTCGAGCTGCTTTTATTGTTGGAGCTAATCTTTTCTTAAAAACAATTGTTTGAAGCCTTCTATTTAAAAAATCTCTTTTGTCTAATGATAAAACATCAGAAATAGAATTAACATTTAAACCTATTTTTTTTAATCTCTTAAAAAAAGAGATCCTTTCTTCTTCGGGCGCAAGAAGCAATTTTTTTGTTTTTTCTCTTATTGAATTAATTTTAGCTTCTGCTTTCCAAATTTCTCTTTTATTTTTTAATCCAAATTCTTTAATTATTTTAGCTTCTTCTTCTATTCTTATTCTATCATAGGGTTTTTTAGGTTTTGAGTATTTCTTATGTTTTCTTTTCATTTTTTCTTTTTCTTCAGACCAACACCTTTTATCTTGTTCTTTCTGAAATGACTTTTTGTTCTCTGACCCCTAACTGGCTGACCCATTGCATGACGAATTCCTCTATAACTTTTAATTTTCTTTAGCCTTTTTATATCAAATTCTGTTTGTAAGTCTAAAGAAGAACCAATCAAATGTAAGTCTTTTCCAGTACTAAAGTCAAACGGTCTATTAACTAAAAATTTAGGCAATTGAGGATTTTTTACAAAATCAGAAATTTTTTTAATTTCATCCTCTGTCAAAGAGCTTATTTTTCTTTTTTTATCAATTCCAAGAGAATTGCAAATTGCGTTTGACATACTCCAAGAAATTCCTTTAATTTTTGTTAAACCAGAATAAACATCCATACTGCCTTTTATGTCTTGAGAAAGAATTCTAACTATTCTTTCTTGATCTTCTTTTTTTTCTTGCTTTTGTATTTCTTTCATCTTCTCAGCAAAAAACAAAGCTTTTTAATTTTTACTCTTTAAGTCTGTCTAAAGTTTATTTAACAAAAAGTAAATGCCTTTCATCTGAAGTTAGCTCTTGAATTATTCTTTTTTCTATAGCTTTTTCAGGATCTGGCAAATTACTTATTCTTTTTTTCATATCTTCAAAACTTGTAAATGGTTTTTCTTTTCTTTGTTTTAAAATCTCTTGCATATGCTTTTTTCCAAATCCAGGAAGAAGCTCTATCTGATGTACTCTTTTGTTTATTGCCTGTGATTCATTAAAAAATCTAACAAAATCGCTTTCTCTTTCTTTTACAATTTTTTTTATAAACTCTTGTAATTGGTTTCTCGCGGCCTCTGTAAGCCTATCTTTAGAAAGCCTTCCTAAAATATAGTATATTTTATCTCTTTTACCAGGACCTATATAAACTCTTTCTCCAATTTCAAGAGAAATTCCTCTTCTAGGAACTAATTCTAGTAAAGTTAAATTCTGTTCTCCTATAGCCTGAGCTATAGGTATCATTTTTTTCTCTAAAGGATAACCATGTGGCAAGTACTCTAAGATTATTGCATACTCTTCTTTCTGCATTTTTTTTATGAGACATTTTGTTTAAATTCTGATATGATATTAAGTAATTCTTTTGTTTCATTTTCATCAAGAGACACTTCTGCAAATATTTTATTTATGCTTTCTATATCTTCGGGCATAATATCTATAATTTTTGAAATGTGTTCTTCCTTAATTTTTATATTTCCTAAACTTAAAATTTTTCTTCTAATCTTTTGAGCTTCTTCAGGCTTTAATTTTGTAAACTTTCTAATAAACTTTACTAACTCTGCTTCTTTTTCTTCTTTTTCATTTAAATAAGCAAGAGTCTCTGCCATACTTAAAGACTGAAATTTTTTTATCATTTTACCTTCCTGTTAACGTTTTTATTTTTTTTAAATGTACCGGCTCTATTATGAACTCTTTTTCTTTAGATTGATCTCTAACTTTTACAACATAAGCTCTTCCGCGTTTTTCTTTAATTATCCCTGTTCTTCCCTGCAACCTTTTTGGAAAGTTTATTGATATTGCTTTTTCTATATCTATTGCAACAAAATCTCCTATATTTAACTCCTGAAAATACCTACTTAGTTTTATTTTTCCTTTTTCTCTTATCCTTTTTCCTCTTACCATTATTTTTCAAGAATAAGATAATTTAAAAAATTACCTATTTATCTTAAAAATCGCCCCTAGACTTTGCATCTTTCATGTTTTGAATTATTGCATTAAACATTCTATCGCCCCAAACCTTTAATCCACAACTTTCACAAAAATCAACAACGCTTTCATCAGAAACTTCTTTTTTGCAATAAATGCACTTTTTCATAAACAAATCAAGAAATTTTTATTTTTAAATTTTTTTAAAAATATAGGAAGTTTTAAAAAGGCTTTTTGAGAATTATTTTAATGATAATCCCTATAAGGTGTTTCTCTTGCGGAAAACCAATTGCACACCTGTGGGAAGAGTTTAAAAAAAGAGTAAACTCTGGAGAGAAAGCTGGAAAAGTTTTGGATTCTCTAGGCTTAGAAAGATATTGTTGTAGAGCAATGTTTTTAGGCCAAGAAGATTATATAGAGCTTGTAAGTAAGTTCAAAAAATCTTAACTTATTTTTTTAATTTCCATCTACTTTTATAACCACAATTTTCACACACAACAATTTTTACTTTATTTTTAATTCTAATCTTTGGAAATTTAAAAACGCTGAAACACCTCTTACAAAAAAGTTTTCTGTACTCTCCTAAGTGGATATTTTTACTCATCGCTAACTTTTTAATTTTTTTAATTTCTCTTGGAGATTTGTTTTTTATATTAGAAAAAAAGGTTTTTATTTGGTTTTCCACCTCTTTTTTTGAAAGTTTTTTTGTCATAAAAATAATAAAGAGAAGACAGCTTAGTGAATTCGCGTCCTTTCAGACACTAAAATCACTAACGTAGCATGCTTAACTTCTGTGTTCGGAATGGGAACAGGTGTTTCCATGCTACTATGGCCGTCTTCAAAAATTAGATAAAAAAGGGCTTTATAAATCTTTTGAATAAAAAGCTAAGCTCATAGACAAAAACTAAATCAGCTATTAAGCATCAACTAACATTCTCAACTTTGCCAAAAACGACTTCTTCTTTTTTTAATTTCTCTAAGATAATCATCATTAATTCATCTTTTATATCATTTGCTTTTTCAAAACTAACAAGATATCTAACTTTTATTGTTATCCCTCTTTCATGCGCAACTATTCTTGCTTTAATTTTTTCATAACCTTTAAAAGAACCTTTAAATGTTGATTCTACTTCTTTTTTTATGTTTTTATCATAATAATCTTGAACAATTCTTTCGATAGTTTTAATAGATTTTTTCCAATCGCTTTTATAAGTTAAGTGAACCGCTATACTATCCCATATAAATCCCGTTCCTTTTGTATAGTTTATTATGGCATGTGTAAATATAAATTCATTAGGTATAAGAATCGCTTTTCCAGTAGAATCTCCATCAGAATTCAATTCACTAACATGAGTATACATAACTCTTATATCATAAACTTTACCAAAAACATTATTTATCATTATAACATCTCCAATTTTATAAGTTCTGCTAAAAATAATTACAAGCCATCCCGCGAAATTCAGAGATGGGCTTTTGCAGAGCAAGAGTTAAGCCAAACCCAATTAATCCAATAGATGTTATTAAAGACGCTCCTTGTTTTAATACTATAGAAAAAGTTAAAATTATAGCAACGAACCAAACAAAATACTCATAAATTGTTAAAAATAATTTTATATTTCTTTTGCTTCTTCCTGATCTTGTGAGGTATCCTTTTAATAACTTTTTTGAAACATTTAAAAAAAGATAAGTCAAAAGGAGAATAATTAAGACAACAAGCAGCTTTTCAAAAAAACCAATATAAGGATTGATAAACTTATTTATATCTAAAAAAAAAGAGATATTTGTATTTAAAACAAAGTATAATAAGATAGCAAAAATTAAAAGAATAAAAATAATTTTGTTAAAAGAAAATTTACCTCCCTCATCTTGCAAAACCACTACTTCTTTAATTTTTTTCATTATTCTTACTATCTCAAACCCTTTAAATAATTATTCCTAAAAAACTATAAGAAATTCTAAAGTTTTTTATATTCTTCAGAACTTCTTTTTTTAAAGCGGAGATGCCGGAGCGGTCAAACGGGACGCGCTCAAGACGCGTTGGCTTAGTGCCTGCCTAGGTTCGAATCCTAGTCTCCGCATTTATTTTTTGCGTCCGTAGCTCAGCCTGGATAGAGCAGTGGGGTCCTAACCCAAAGGTCGTAGGTTCAAATCCTACCGGACGCATTTAAAAATAACAAGGCTTTAAAACATACTAACATTTTTATACAAATAAAGCGCCGGTAGTATAGTGGTTAGTATATCTGCCTTCCAAGCAGGTGGCCCGGGTTCGAGTCCCGGCCGGCGCATTTAATATGAAAGACAAAAAATGAAAGAAAAACTGAAAACATCATTAAAAAATTTTCATGATAAACATTATAAGAAACTTCTTTTAATTCCTATTTTAATTTTTATTCTTTGTGTTGTATACATGGTTTATTTTTATCAAACAAACAACGACTTTTTTTTAAAAGACGTATCTCTTACAGGAGGCACATCTGTTACAATCCACGGAAATTTTGACTCAAACAAAGTTAAACAAGACCTTAATGCTAAACTTGAAGATCTTGAGACCCGTGAAATTTATGATTTAGTTACAAACGAAAGAATAGCTTTAATTCTTAGAAACAAAATCAGACCCAGAAACAACAAAATCTGTACTAGAAGATTATTTAGGTTATACTTTAAATGAAAAAAATAGCAGTTTTGAATTTAGCGGCGCGACATTAAGTCAATCTTTTTTTAAGCAATTAATGGTTTCTTTGTTACTGGCCTTTTTGTTAATGTCTCTAGTTGTTTTCTTAATTTTTAGAACATTTATTCCATCTTTAGCAGTAATTATTTCAGCGTTTGCAGATATATTCATGACTCTAACTTTGATAAATTTTTTAGGAATTAAACTCTCAAGCGCAGGAATTGTTGCTTTTTTAATGTTAATTGGTTATTCTGTAGATACAGACATTCTCTTAACCAACAAAGTCTTAAAATCAACAAACGAATCAGTAAATAGAAGAATTTTTTCTGCATTTAAAACAGGAACAACCATGACTCTTACAGCAATAATTTCTGTTGGCTTAGCATTAATTTTTGTTGGAGGCCTTTCTAAAGTGTTAAATCAAATTCTTACAATAATTTTTATTGGATTGTTTTTTGATTTAATAAACACCTGGATAACTAATACTTCTTTAATTAAATGGTATGCTCTTAAAAAACAAAAATGAAACTTAGTTGGAGGATTTGGCTTTTAATTTTCATTTTAGTAGTTTCTTTTATTTTAATTTTTAGCATTCCTCCTCTTTTTTTAGAAAAAGGGGTTTTAGTAACGAGCGTTGAGCCAAATTCAACAGCTTTTTCTTCTGGTTTTAGAACTGGCCAAAAAATAGAACAAATAGATAACATAAAAATAAAATCAATACAAGACTTTTCTCAAGCGATTAAAGGAAAATTTGTTGAAAACCATTCTGTAAAAGTTATTTTTAAAACTAATGAAAACGAAATAATTTATTTTTCAGATAAGATTCCAGAAATTACGGTTTCAGAAATTCCGAAGACAAATGTAAAACTAGGGCTTGATCTTGTTGGTGGTTCACGAGCCCTTGTCAAAGCTCAAGATAAAAAACTTTCGTCTTCTGAAATTCAAGATTTAGTTGATACAACAGAAACAAGACTCAATGAATTTGGTCTTACTGATTTAAAAGTAAGAGCTGTTTCAGATCTAGAAGGAAACAACTTTATGCTTGTTGAAATTGCAGGAGCAACGCCGCAAGATCTTAAAGATTTAATTTCAAAACAAGGAAAATTTGAAGCAAAAATTGGTAATGAAACGGTTTTTGAGGGTGGAAAAAAAGACATTGCTTCTGTTTGTAGAGGAGATCAAAGATGCGCATTTGTTGAAAGATGTCAAAAAAGCCAAGATGGAAATTACTTTTGCAATTTTAGATTTGAAATATTTTTAAGTCCTGAAGCAGCTCAAAGACATGCAGAGATAACAAAAAACCTTTCTGTAAATTTTACCTCACAAGGAAGATATCTTTCAAAAACTCTTGATCTTTATTTAGATGATTCTTTAGTTGATAGTTTATTAATAAGCGAAAATCTTAAAGGAGTTACCACAACACAAATTTTAATTTCTGGTTCTGGTACTGGAACAACACAACAAGAAGCAATTAAAAACGCAGAAGCACAAATGCATAAACTCCAAACAATTCTTATTACAGGAAGCCTTCCTTATAAATTAGAGATCATAAAACTTGATACTATTTCTCCAATACTTGGAAAAGAGTTTATAAGAACAATAATAATAGCTGGTTTAGTCTCTTTTTTAGCAGTTTCAATTATTATTTTTTTAAAATATAAAAAACTAGGAATTTCTTTAGCTTTAATTATAACAAGCATTTCTGAAGTGATAATTATCTTAGGAATTGCTTCTTTAATAGAATGGAATCTTGATTTGCCAAGCATAGCAGGAATTTTAGTGACAATAGCTACAGGAATAGATCAACAAATTATAATAATTGACGAAGCAAAACAAAAACAGATATTAAGCTTAAAAGAAAAAATGAAAAGAGCTTTTGCAATAATTTTAGGTGCTTACTTTACATCTGCTGCCGCGATGCTTCCACTTTTTTTTGCAGGAGCTGGGTTGTTGAAGGGTTTTGCATTTACAACTTTAATAGGAATTACAGCAGGGATTCTAATAACAAGGCCAGCTTTCCAAGACATGATAAAACTTTTAGAATCACACTAATTTTTTTCTTTTTTTATTTGAAAGATAAATTAAAAAAAACAAAACTAAAAAATTCAAAAAAAGATTGAGAATTAAAATTTTATTTATGTTTTCAAGATTTTTTATCTCTTTTATTACAAAACCCGTTGAACTTAAAATACTCTCATTATCTTTTAAATTAAGTTCTATCCACGTTCCTACACCATAGTTTGTTCCTTCAGCTTTATACAAAATTACTCCATAATAACTTCCCTTTTTATTTCCAACAAAACAAACCTCATAATTTCCCTTTTTTATCTCTTTAGGAAAATATGTTTTGATTCCTAACTCTTCTGAAGAAAGAACATAATCCTTTAGCTCTTTACTTTTTTCTTTAGACCACTTTATTTCTCCTAAAAAATTAAATTCTCCTATTAATGAGAAATTAGAGCAAACTTTTTCTCCTACATAAGAGTATAAAGAAATCTCTTCTGGCGAAATTCCAATTTCTATAGAATTTAAAAAATTTATTTTTAAAATTATAAAGACAAACAAAAACAAAATAAAAAAAGCTCTTTTATTTACCATAAATAGATTCTTTTTTACATTATTTTATAGATTATTGCTGTAAAAAATAATAAAAATTAAGAAGGCATAACCCAAATTGTAAGTTGCGTTGTTAAATTTGTATTACCTGATACTGCTCCATCATAATTTTTTAAATTTAATCTTATACAAACATAATCGCTTCTTGTTCCTCCAAATTCAGAAGGTTTATCTATTGTTAATCCTGACCAAGAGCTCATATTGTACCATGTTGCACTAGGTGTGCAAGTTCCTGTATTAAACTCTAAATTGTTAAAAAGAGGGTTTGCTCCTGATGATAAAACAGGCATTATTTTTATTTTTAAATCACCATTGTTTGTGAAAGTTATATTTGTGCTGTTTGTTGCATAACCTTTTGTGATTTCACCTAAATATATGTTGCTTGGATTTATTTGTACTCTTGCAATAGGTTCTTTAACATAAACAGAAACATTTAAAGTTGAATTCTCATAACTATCTGCATAAACTTTTTCATTAAAAAATAACATAACAAAGAAAAACAAAAATAAAATAAATAGAAAAGTTTTCAAACATCTAACTATTTTCATTATAGAATAAAAAACCTTAATAATTTTAAATTTTTTGATTTTAAAAGCGTATCCAGTGGTTTTTCATAACTATTAAATACATAAAAAGTTTGACTGACTAATGGAATTTCTTAAAAAAGATTTCGAAGAAGAAAAAGTAGAAATAAAAGAAATCTTAAAAAGAATCAAAACAAGAAATTTTTCTGGAACACACCGGAATTGGCAATAAAAAACTCTATTTTTCAGTTTTCAACAATTTTTATTGGGAAAATAGGATCTTTAATTTTTACAATAATCATAGCAAGACTTCTCATGCCAGAACTTTTTGGTCTTTACAATCTAGCTTTAGCTACAATTTTGCTTTTTACGGCTATTTCAAACTTAGGTATTGGAGAAACTTTAATAAGGTTTGTTTCAAAATCATTAGGAGAAAAAAATAAGAAAAAAGCGAAAGCATATTTAGTGTATTTTGGAAAAATAAAAATATTTTTGACGTTTATTGCAATTTTAATCTTAGTTTTTTCAGCAAAATTTATTTCAGAAACACATTATCAAAAACCACTTTTTTTGTCTTTGATTGCAGGTTCTTTATACATTTTATTTTTTGAAATAGTGACTTTTTTCGGATTTATTTTACAAGCTTCAAACGACTTTAAAGGGATTTTTCATAAAGAAATCATATTTCAAATTTCCAAAATTATTTTAGTACCTTTGATTGTTTTATTTTCTTTAAAATATTCTTTACCTAATGAAATTATTTTGTTTTATTTGATATTGGGATTAACTTTTTCTTATTTTATCACAGCAGTATTTATGTTTTTTGTTTCTTTTAAGCGCGTTAATTTTATTAAAACAAAAAAAGAGAAATTAAATTCAAGACAAACTAAACAAGCAAATAGGTTTCTTTCAATGACAGCTTTCTTAATTTTATCAGGTATGTTTTTTAGCTATATTGACAAAATAATGCTTGGAAGATTTGTTTCTGTAGAATTTATAGGTTACTACTCCGCTGCTCTTGGTTTAGTTGGCGCTTTGTCTTCTTTAATCGGATTTGGGGGTGTTTTATTACCAATTTTTAGCAGAATTAAAGATAAAAAACTTGAACAAAGTATGAAAAAATCCATTAGAATTGTTCTTATTTTAGGAATTCTTTTATTCATATTTACTTTATTATTTGCTCCTTTAATTATTTTAATAGCTTATGGTTCTAATTATAATCCATCAACAAATATATTACGACTTTTATCCTTATTAATAATAATTCTTCCTTTAATAGGAATTTATTCTAGTTACTTTACATCCCAAGGGAAACCCCAAATTGTTGTAAAATTATTAATTTTATCTACCTTAATTAATGTAATATTAAATTATTTTTTAATTACCTCTTTACTTGAATATGGGGGATTATTAGCTACCTTTGGGGCAGGAATCGCAACTTTAATAAGCCAATTTTTTTATCTTGGGGGGTTGATTTATTCAAAAAGAAAATAATAACTCAGTTTCATAATTTTTATATAGGGTATTAATAGAAATTTTTAATATGGATACTTGCATTTTGGTACCAATAAAAACAAAAAACAAAAGATTGCCAGGAAAGACTTTTAGACTTTTAAACGGTAAACCTCTTTATACTTATCTTTTTAAAACTTTAAAAGATTTAAAGAACGATGGTTTAGAAATTTATATAGACTCTTCAGATAAAAAAGTTTTATCCATATCCAGAGAATGTGGATTTAATGTTTTTGTAAGACCAGAAGAATATAACCAAGATTATATAACAGGCGACGAACTAATTGCGAGAAATATAGACAAATTAAACTACGAAATTATAGGGCTCTTACATATAACCTCTCCTTTTTTAACTTTAAAAACAATTAAAAAAGCAATTTCAATTATAGAAGAAAACAAACATCTTGATTCTTTGTTTGGTGTTGTACCTAGGTATAATAGGTTTTGGTATCAGAATAAACCGATAAATCATAATCCAAACAAATTAACAAGAACCCAAGATTTAGTACCCATCTATGAAGAGGCTGATTTTTATTTTTTCAGAAAAAAATCTTTTAAAAAATATGGAAAAAGGGTTTGCGGAAATTTTCAAACTATAGAAGTAAATAAGATAGAAGCAGTAGATATTGACTATTTAGAAGATTTATTGTATGCAGAAGCACTAATAAAAGGAGGACTTGTTCAAATTTAAAATGGAAAATATAGCCGTTGTTGGAACAGGTGATGTTTTCCATAGGTTTTTGGCACCCTCCTTGGAAATTTTAGAGTTTCAACAATTGGTTAAAGTTTTAGTAACAATTGATATAAAACAAAGAAAGCCTTTAGAATACTTATCTGAAAAAATAGAGCATAGGGTCAGAACATCTGATGAAGGTTTAGGTTTTTTATTAAATGATATGAAGGATAAAAAACCCATAGTAATACTTGCACACGATAATGATTTACATTACGAAGACACAAAAGATTTAGTAGAAAATGGTTTTAGCGTTATGTTGGAAAAACCCTACGTTATAAATAAAAATCAATTAAATTCTTTAAAAAAGCTAATTTCAGAAAACCCAAACAAGATTTTTTTGATGGAATATTACCTTATGAGAAAAATGGCCCCCTTATTTCTTTTATCAGGAATAATAAATAAAGATAGTTTTTATATCGGAACAGAAGAGGTTTTTAGAGAAAGAGAACCCAAGAATAATTTAAGTTCATATATAGGAAAACTTGAAGAAATTTTAGGGGACCCCGTTTCAGTTAAAATAAAGATACTAGAAAGCGAGGGTGATTCTGGGAAACTTGATCATAGGGGAGCACACGTTTTTGATATTAGAAGAGGTGGTGGAATGATACAAGATATGGGAATTCATGCCTTTATTCCTCTTTTTGTACTTGAAAATTATCTAGGAAAAATTGATAAATCTTTTAATAAAGGAAAAGTAAGGGTTGCTGTATGCAAAGAATTTTATGATCTGGCAAAAGAAAAATATAATATTCCTGAAAAATACATAGGAGAAACTTATGCCGAAATAAGTTTAACAACAGAAAAAAACATTCCCGTAAATATAGTTGTAGGAAAATATAGCGCATATACTCAAACCCAAAAAAACTTGATAATATCTGGCACTAAAGGAAAAATTGATCTTAATATGCACGATAATTTTATGCACATATATCAGGGCTATAAAATAATAGAGAGGATAGAGCTAGTTAATCCAAAACGTAGCAGATATTATCCAATAATTAGAACAGGATTGGAATATTTTAAGGGTAAAAATCCTTTTTGTATAGATATTTTACAACCCCCATTAAACGCTCAGGAATTTGCTCTTCATGTAATTGAAAGGGTTAGAGAAAACCCCAAAATTTATGAAACAGGAGAAAACCATAACAATATTTTTAATGATAGTTTAGAGAATTTAAAATGAAAGTTGCTGTTAGCGTGGTTACTTTTTCAAAAAATATGGAATTAGTCAACGAATTAAAGAAATATTTTTCAGATGTAAGAATAAATACTTTGGGGAGAAGATATTCAAAAGAAGAGTTGATTGATGCTTTAAGAGATTCCGATGCTGCAATTATCGGATTAGATAAAATAGATGAGGAAGTTTTAAAAAATTGCCCTAATTTAAAAGTCATTGCTAAATATGGCATTGGAACGGATAAAATAAATTTTGATGATTGTAAAAGATATGGTATTGAAGTAATACTACAGCAAGGAATAAACAAAAGAAGCGTTGCAGAACTTACTCTTAGTATGATGTTGGGGCTTATAAGAGGTACTTATACATCTTCATTGCAATTAAAAAGAAATTTTTGGAATAAATATGACAATGAAGGAAGAAACTTAACTGGAAAAACCGTTGGGATTATAGGTGTAGGAAATATCGGTAAAGATTTAGTGTCCTTGTTAGAACCTTTTAAATGTAATATTTTAGTTAATGATATAAGAGAAGATTTGGAACAAAAACAATTTTATAGAGAAAAAAATTTGAAAGAAGAGTCTAAAGAAGGCATTTATAAACAAGCAGATATTATAACAATACATACCCCCCTCACAAAATTTACTAAAAATATGATAACAAAAAAACAATTTTTAATGATGAAACCACAGTGTTTTATAATAAATACTTCTAGAGGAGAGATAATTAACGAGGAAGATTTATTATGGGCTTTAAAAAATAAAATTATTGCTGGAGCCGGATTAGATGTTTATAATGAAGAGCCGCCAAAAAATCTAGAAGAATTATTAAAATTAGAAAATGTTTATTGTACACCACACATTGGAGGAACGTCAAAAGAATCAATACTTGAAATGGGTTATGCGGCTATTAACAATTTAAAAAATTATTTTAAAATGAAATGAGTCTCGAAAAAGAACTTAACTTAGCCATAAAAACTGCAAAAGAAGCAGGAAATTATCTTAGAAGCGTTTATAGGGCAAGTTCGCCAGAAATATTAATAGATAAAGATAAAGATATTAAATTAAAAGAAGATCTGAAATCAGAAGAAATAATTTTATATTACCTTTCAAAAAGTAAATATACTATAATTTCTGAGCATACTTCAAAAATATTTGATTCAGAATTCATGTGGATAGTTGACCCTTTAGATGGAAGTTTAAATTTTTCAAGAGGGATTTCTAATTGTGCTGTTTCAATTGCGCTTTGGAAGGGATTGGAACCTCTTCTTGGCATCATTTATGATTTTAATAGAGATGAAGTATATTATGGAAGTATTAATAAAGGAGCCTATCTTAACGAAAAAAAAATTTCTGTAAGTAGTATAAAAAATAAAAATAATGCAATAATATGTACAGGATTTCCCTCAAGATTAGATTATTCTACCGAAAACTTACTAGAGTTTGTTAAAAAAGTCCAGGATTTTAAAAAAGTAAGAATCTTAGGCTCTGCCTCTCTTTCTTTAGCTTACGTTGCTTCAGGAAAAGCAGAAGTCTATTATGAAAAAGGAATTATGTTATGGGATGTTGCTGCCGGTTTGGTTTTAGTTAGGTCGGCAGGTGGGAATTTTAAAATAACAAAAATTGGAGAAAATCAATTTGATGTATGGGCAAGTAACGGAAAAATAAATAATGATTAAAATGAAAGATTTAATTTTATCTATGATTAATGAAAGCACTAAAGCAAAGAAGTATTTAGAACTGCAGATAAATTATCTACTAAAAATATCAGAAATAATTTATGAAACTTTAGATAAAGGAAATAAATTGCTTGTTTTTGGAAATGGTGGGAGTGCCGCAGACGCACAACACATTGCTACTGAACTCGTCGGGAGATTTAAAGAAGAAAGAAAAGGATTGGCGGCCATAGCTCTGACAACAGACACGTCTTTTTTAACTGCATGGAGTAATGATTACGAAGACGGATTTAAAACTATTTTTGAGAGACAAGTTGAAGCCCTTGCACAACCCAAAGATATTTTATGGGGAATTTCAACCTCTGGGAATTCTGAAAATTTGCTGAGAGCATTTAAAAAAGGTCATGAGATAGGAACCTATAATTTTTCATTAACAGGCAGGGATGGAGGGAAACTTAAAGAGTTAAGTGATCTGAATATAAACATCCCCCTTTATAATACTCCAAGAATTCAGGAGGCTCATCAACTTGCTTACCATATTATTTGTGAAATTGTTGATAATTATTTTTTGACAAAATAAATTAAAAGTATTCTAAAAATCTTCTATTTATTTTTTATCTTTTCCATTATTTTTTTATAATAAACTTCCGGGATTGTTTTTTTAGGATGAAAATAAAATGTTTTCTTTAATTCTTTTTCATAAAAATCCATAAGTTTTTTATAATTTCTTTTATTTTTTATTTTTAAGAAGAGGTGTCTTAATTCGTTCAAATTTGTAAAAGTATCTTGTTTTTTATCCCAAAAACTTAAAAAATCTTTGCCAGCGTATCTTAAAATAGGTATTTTGTAATTTAAAGCCTCTAAGGCAGCAGTTGTATTGTATACAATAACAAAATCACTCTCTTTTAAAAGATCTTGAGCAAGAATATTTTTTGAGATAAATTTTACATTTTTGTAATTAAAGTATTTTGAAAAAAGATTCATATCATTCATAGGATGTACAGCAATATTAAAAATTATTTCAGGATGATCTTCAATAAATTTTTTAACAATTTCTCTAAGTCTAAAATTACCCTCATTATAGGCCGGAACACTAAAAAAAATAGTGGCTTTTTTAGGATCGTATTCTTTTTTAACTTTCTTTTTTATTAATTCATATTTTGGATTCCCGACAATAATAAGTCTTGATTCGTCTGTATATTCTTTTTGAATATTATAACTCTTTTTTCCCCATAAAAGATGGTAATCAGAGATTATATTTTCACTCTGGATTATTGACGAGACAAAAGATTTTGGTTTATAAAAAAACCCGTGTTGTAATGTAAATGTGGGAATTTTTTTATTTTTACATATTAACGTTAAAATTGCTTCTTCTGGAAAGGCTGAAGAACAAAAAGCAATATATCCTTTAGGTTTTATCTTATCGACTATATCATAAAATTGGTTAATTTGTTTTAATCTAAAATATGTCTTTAAAATATAAAACCAATAATAATTTCTAAATATTTTTTTTAGTTTTTTTTTTCTAAATTTATTGTATATACTAAGTAAAAGCAAAATATTAGGAAATTTAATTTTTCCTCTAAATAAAATATTCTTTTGTTTATATCCAAAAGCATCAATCCAAACCAAATCTTTTTTGGGAAATTTAGAAACAGCTCTTTTTACAAGTTCATGATGATCTTTTCTCGGCATAAAATAAGAAACCAAAATTCTACCATTTCCCTTTACAGGAAATTTATCTTCAAAAAATAAAGATTTTATATTAATTAAAAATCTTTTAAAAAAAGAAGGTTCCTCTTCTATATCAATATGTGAAAAATAATAATATGTATAGATATCGCCCGCCATAATGGGCCATAAATTTATTCCTTTATAACTTAATTTTGAAAAAAATTCTTTAGATTTTTTTAAATACAGAATTTTTTCCGACCAAAGATCTATTTTTTTTGTTTTAGCACCCATTTTAAAATTAGCCAGAAAAATATCCTTCTAACTCTCCCGTAATAGAACCATCTTCTTCAAATCTCGTTGGATGAATTTTTCCTTCATTTGCTAATTTTGTATAAAATTCAATAGATTTTTTTAATCCCTCATCTAAAGAAAATTTTGGTATCCATCCTAAAGAACGGAGTTTTGACGAGTTCATAAATTGCTCCTTTAATTCATGCAAATAAATAGGTCTTTCTGCTAATTTAATATACTTTTTAGGGTCTTTTCCCATCATAATACAAATTTTTTCTGCTAAATCTTTTATTTTTAAATGTTCATCTCCTCCACAACAATAAACTTCTCCCTTTCTTCCCCTTTCAGAAACAGTAATAAAACCATCAGCCGCATCATCAATATAAACAAATTCTCTTACATGACTCTCAGAGTCTTTCCATATTCTTATTGGTAAATCTCTTGTTAATCTTACTATGGAATTTGGTATAATTCTTGTTGTATTAAAATCTCCCGGACCATAAAGGTTTGAACAAGCTACAATTTTTATTGGTAAATTATAATTTCTTGCGTAAGCTAATGAAATAAGTTGCTGGCATGCCTTTGATGTATCGTAAATAAACAATGGTTGTAAAGGACTATTTTCATTGTAAGGAACAGGAGCTTCTCCAAATGCTTTATCACTAGTAGATATAACGATACTTTCTATATTATGTCTAACATTTCTACATGTTTCAAGAACATTTAATAATCCATTTATATTATTGTCAAAAGCACTTTTTGGGTCAGCAGCACAATGTTTTTGTATAGCCCAAGAAGCCAAATGGTAAATTTCATCTATTCCCTCTTCTGTTACTATCTCTCTTAGAATTTTGTCACGAACATCTCCATTTATAAAAATATCAGGTTCGACTTCACTATGATGAAAAAGATTTCTTTTTTTATCAATACCAATTACATATCTTCCTCTTTCTTTTAATTTTTTAACTAAAACTCTTCCTAAAAAACCCTCACAACCTGTAACTAAAGTGTTCATACTAAAAGAGGAAACCCCTTTATTTTAAAGGTTTATGAAACAAGAGTATACTCTTTTTTAATACATTTTTATATCATAAATTTTAAAAATAAGCAAAAGATTTTCTTAAAATGAAAATTTCACTTTCATCTCCACATATAACGCCTCTTGAAAGAAGGGCAATATTAGGTGTTTTAGAAACTCCTAACTTAAGTCGGGGCCCCAAAGTAAGAGAGTTTGAAGAGAGGTTAGCTTCTTATATTGGAGTGTCGTATGGAGTGGCAGTAAATAGTGGTACGAGCGGATTGCATCTTTCTATAAAAGCTCTAGGATTAAAAGAGGGGGACGAGGTTATTACTACCCCCTTTAGTTTTATTTCATCAAGCAATTGTCTTCTTATGGAGGGGATAAAACCCGTTTTTATAGATATAGACCCCTTAACCTATAATTTAAACCCAGATTTAATAGAGGAAAAAATCACCCCTAAGACAAAATCAATTCTACCAGTACATATCTTTGGGTGTCCCGTAGAAATGGATAAAATTCAAAATATAGCCAAGAAGTATAAACTCTTTGTAATAGAAGACGCCTGTGAAGCAATTGGAGCAAAATATAAAGGAGGATTTGTTGGGAAATACGGGAATGTTTCGGTTTTAGCTTTTTATCCAAATAAACAGATTACAACAGGAGAGGGGGGGATGGTTTTAACTAATGATGAAAATATTGCCGAATTATGTAGGAGCATGAGATGCCACGGTTTTAACGAAAACAGACTATGTGTTAGATTGGGATATAATTACCACATGGATGAGATGAGTGCGGCTCTTGGTTTAGCCCAACTGTCAAGAATAGAAGAAATACTTGAAAAGAGAGAGAATATTGCTGAAAGATATATTGAAAAATTATCAGGTATAGAAGAGATTATTTTACCATATACCCCTAATGAAGTAAAAAGAAGTTGGTTTGTTTTTACAATAAGAGTAACTAATGGAAAGAGAGACAAAGTAATGAACTATCTTCTAAAATCAGGAATAGAGTGTAAGCCTTATTTTGATCCTCCTATACATCTTCACCCATTATATAAAGAAAGATTCGGATACAAAAAAGGAGATTTCCCTATAACAGAAAAAATTTCAAGAGAGTCTTTAGCATTGCCATTTCATAATAATTTAAAAGAAGAGGATATAGATTATGTTGTAGATAAACTAAAGAAGGCCATTAAAAATGTCACACGATGATGAATGGAAAAGAAGGTGGGTAATTCCTGAAATAGAACATGGAAAATTACACCCAAAATATAATTTTTTGGTTCATTACCCCGAGGGATTACGGTTGGGAAAGTATGTAGATATATCACAATTTGTTTATATCCAGGCGCAAGATGGTGTGGTGATTGAAGATAATGTTGAAATTGGACCTTTTTGTGCTATTCTTTCAAGAAGCACAATAGATGGAAAATCAGGGTTAATCAAAATTTGTGAAGGCGTTTGCATAGGGGCTCATAGTACAATTATGCCTGGCGTTACAATCGGAAAGGGTTCTATTATTGGAGCACACAGTTTTGTAAATAGAGATATACCTCAACATGTTTTAGCTTACGGTGTGCCTTGTAAAGTAATAAGAAGTCTATAATGAAAAAACAATTAAAAACTCCGGTTTTACTTTTAACATTCAAAAGACCTGAAACAACAAAATTAGTTTTTGAAGAAATTAGAAAAGCCAAACCAAAAGAACTTTTTCTTTTTTCAGATGGCCCAAAAAATGAATTAGAGAGGAAAAAAGTGGAAGAAGTTCGAAAAATAATTTCTAAAGTGGATTGGCCATGTAAAGTAAAAAAAAGATTCCTTAAAAAAAACGGAGGATTTATTGGAGGGGTCTTGGGAGCAATCAAATGGTTTTTCAAACACGTTCCCGAGGGAATAATCCTAGAAGATGATGGACTTCCAAATCAGGATTTTTTTAGATTTTGCTCAGAATTATTGGAGAGATATAGGGATGACGATAGAATTATGCATATAAATGGGTGCAATTTCCAAAGAGGATGGACTTCAAAAAAATCAAAAAATTATTCCTATTATTTTTCAATTTTTCCACATACTTATGGGTGGGCAATGTGGGCTAAAAAGAGGAAAAAATATTATGATAATATGAAGGAGTATTTGGAATTTAGAAAAAAGATTAAAGTTTTATTTCCCGGTATTTTGGAAAGAATTTATATTAAGAGAATTATGGACAATGCTTATTATAAAAATTCTAACGCCATAGATACTAAGTGGTTTTTCTCTATTGTTAAAAATAACGGGTTGTGTATAGTTCCAAATAAAAATCTTGTGCGAGGGATAGGTTTTTCTGAAAATGCCACAAACACGAAATTTGATTATTTTTTATCACTTCCTACAGAAAAAATAGACTTTCCTTTAAAACACCCCCCTTTTGTTATAAGAGACAGAAAAGCTGATGAAAGATATATTAAATGGCTTTTAAAAAACAGGATAAAAAAGCGTCTATTCTTGAGATAAAAATATGTAAAATTTTAAATAAAATATTTTATTAGAATTAATGAAATGAAATTAAATTTGGGTTGCGGAAAGGATGTATTGGAAGGGTGGATTAATTGCGATATTATAAAAACTAAAGGCGTTAATAAAGTGTTTGATTTAAATAAATTTCCATACCCCTTTAAAACTAATAGCGTAGATGAGGTAAGAATGTTTCATATTCTTGAGCATTTAGATGATCCAGATAAGGTTATTAGGGAATTATGGAGAATTTGTAAGGGGGGGGCTAAAGTAGAAATAAGAGTCCCTCATTTTTCTAGTCCATTAGCTTGGGGCGACTTGACGCATAGGAGACCTTTCTCCTGTTGGAGTTTAAATCATTATGATTATAATTTATTAAATAATCCAAATAATCGAATGAATAAAACTTTGCATAATTATAAGGAAAAAATTTTTTTTAAAGTAAAAAAACGATTAGTTTTTGGAAGGTTACATAGATTATTGGGTATAGAATGGTTTGCTAATAATTATACTGACCTCTATGAGGCTTTTTTTGCCTGGATTTTTCCCGCAAGAGAACTTAGATTTTATTTAGAAGTTGTTAAGTAAAATTAATCTTTTCTCAAAACTAAAAAAACAGATTGAGGTCTAATTTTATGAAAAAAATTTGTTGCGTGATATCTTCTATTCCATGAAAAAATTTTGCTTAATAAATAATCAATTGTAACCCAAAATTTAGAATTTCCCCCCTTATAATTTCCAAAACTTATCCTTCTTAATAAAGGAAAAAGAACTAATCTTTCTGAAATTATTTTCAAATTATTTTGTTCAACTATCTTTCTTAATATGTTTAATGGAATTCCCCTTTCTCTTTTTGTTAAACCACTTCTCGGTTTTCTCCAGTCTCCCATCGAAACAATAGGTTCCCTAATTAGTAAAAACCCCCCCTTTTTTAAAACCCTTACTAACTCTTTAAAAACATAACTGACATTGGGAACATGATGTAAGGTTCCAAAGCAAGTTATCAAGTCGAAATAATTATTTTTAAAAGGAATTTTACCAGATGGTTTTGGACTTATATACCTAACTTGTTTGCCTTTAATTTTTTTAACTCTTAATTCTTTAGAGGGTTCAATTATATAAATTTCATTTATTTTATTTATTATAGGCAATAGTTCATCTCCTTTTGATCCACCGAAACTTAAAATTTTGTCGAATTTTATATTCTTTATTTTATTCAGTCTATTGTAGCCATGAATTTTGTTTAGTTCATGAAATTCATATTTATATGGTTTATTTAAAATTAAATTAGAATAACCTTCCTTTTCATCTTTATACCATTCTTTTATTTGCCTAAGATTAAAATCATCTCCATAGAGTTTTTTGCCTGAAAAATAATCTCTTAAATCTGTCTTATTAGTCATTTTAATTCATTTTCAAAAATTCTTAATAAATTTTTTTCGGCTATTTCTAAGGTATAATGTCTTTTAAAATGCTGCCTTATTTTTTTCATACTACCTTTGGTCGGAAGTTTTTTTAATCTTTTTTCGAGTTCCTCTGTTAGTTGTTCCCAGTGTTCTTTTTTAACTACTTTTCCTAAATAATCTTTTGAAATTATCTCCTTTATAGCACCATTATTATAAGATAAAACAGGAATACCGAACATAAACGCTTCCAATATAACTAAAGGAAAAGATTCATTTTTATAAGTTGTGGGGAAAATAAGAAAACTTGTTTTTTTAAGAATTTTTTCTTTTTCTTTTCCATATTTTGGACCAAGATATTTACATTTTTTTTCAAGTTCATATTTTTTCAGAAAATATTTCCATTTTTTTTCGAATAATTTGTTTTGCCAGGATCCAACAAACAAACATTCAAAGTTTATTCTTCTTTTTTTTAATTCATTGCATATTTTTAATACATCTAAAGCACCCTTTTCTTCAATCATATTTGATAAAAAAAGTAAGATAGGTTTTTTGTTTTTATTTCTTTTAGATATAATTACATCAAATTTTTTTTCATTTAATTCATCTTTTATTCCATTAGGAAGGATATAGACATTTTCTTTTGGAATAATTTTTTTTATTTCACCATAAAGTATTTTTGAAAGAAGAATCATTTTTGTATTTTTAAAAACAAATTTATAATACTCTTTTAATAATTTATTTTTAACCACCTTATTTATTCCTCTTGCATGTATTTGAAAAATTATTCTTTTTCTGAATAATTTAAGTATTAAAACATAAATACTGTCCCTTAAAAAAGCAAAACCAACCGGCGCAATTTCAAAATATATTAAATCTGGTTTAAAGAAAATAATTTTTTTTAAAATTTTTAATTTTGTTATAGGAATACTAAAAAATTTACGCAAATTGAATTTTCCGATTTCTTCTAAATTTTTTGAATAACTAAGATTTACTTTGTCTGTTTGAAATTTTTGATTTATTATTTTACTTTTAAAATAACTTTCATTAACCAAAGAAGCTCCATGAACTGGAGGGGGGAATCTTCCTATAAATAAAATTTTTAGCTTTTTCATTTATTTTTTAATTGAACTTTATTTAAATATTGAAGAGAAACAAAACTTCTCCAAACCTTTTTCTTTGAGTGTTTAAAATCTGTAATAAGCCTGTAAAGCCACTCTATCCCTAAACTTCTTATTATTTTTGGAGCTCTTTTTTTCTTACCTAATAAAAAATCAAGTCCTGCTCCAACGTTGAAAAAGTATTTTACTTTTGTTTTTTTAAATAAATCATAAGTAAGAAAATATTGTTTGGGACAACCTAATCCAACCCAAACGATATTTGTTTTTTTAGAATTTATTATTTTTGCAATTTTATTTATTTCTTTTTCAGAAAATTTAATTTTTTTTATATATGCTGGATTATAACAAAAAAGATTTTTTTTATCCAAATAAGGAAATTTTTTAATCAATTTTTCAATATCTTTTTCTTCAAACCCTACAAAAAAATGCCTTTTTTTGCTAACAATTTCTTTTTTTTCAAAAAAATCTTTAATAAAATCTGGTCCAGAAAACCTTCTCACTTTTTTTAAGTTTTTTAATGATAAATAAAAAGAAATAACTGACCCATCAGTAAAATTTATACTATTAAAAGAAATAACTTTCCTAAATAAAGGATATTTACTAAAAAAATAAAGATCATGAGAATTAAAAAAATTAAAAATAATTCTTTTATTTTCTTTCAATATTTTTTTTATATTCTCTTTTTCAGAAAGTATTATCTTATTCATTTTTAATAACTTTTATTTTCTTCCAACCTTTAGGAACATTATCAAAATAATCATTTGATATCCACTGCGTAAAAGGATAAGGGGAAATTACAATTTTTTTAGGGTTTTTATTTAGATACCCAGCCCACCAGCTTAATGCACTATTTGCAAGAATATTGTGCTTACAATTTCTCATTAATTCAAAATCTTCCCAACTTTTTGTTCCCCGAATAAAATTAAATTTTTCCCCCAAACTTATAAAATTTTTTTTACACCATTCTAAATCATCAGAAAAAATATAAAAAATAGGTTTTTTTGTTTTCTTTTTTATTATTGATATTGCTTTTTTATAATAATCTAAAGGCAAAACCAAAGCACCTATTTTTAGCAGATCTCCCCTTCTTACGTGAATCCCTACAGAATTCTCTTTTGAAATTTTATTAAGTAAGGGATTTATTTTTTCTTTATATTTTTCTTTTAATGTAAACTCCTCCCGAATTATTTTTTTTATAGGTTTAAAAAATTTTTCATGTCCGAAATAACCCCATAAATAAATATTATTTGGTAATTTAAAAAAATCTTTAACCTTTCCAGATGTTGGAAAATAATAAACCCTTCTTTCAAATAATTTATATTTTCTTATTAATTTATCTAAAGGCCTAAATTTTGTTTTAATAACAAATTTTCTTAATTCTTTATTTGTAGCTTCTTTAGCCGAAATATTAAATTTCCCTAACTCAAATTCCCACTCTCCTCCAAATTTTTCGATTTTTGGCCAAGATTTTATATGAGAAAGATCTAATTTCAATTCAGTGTTGTGGTGCTCAGCCAAAGCCTTTCCAGCAGCATATACATACATTGAATTTCCCAAACCCCTTCCAATTTCAACGATTATCATTTTATTATTTTAAAGCTTCAAAATAAATTTTTTCAAGTTTTTTATTTCTCTCTTTTATAGAAAATTTTCCGTTTTTAATAATTTCTATGCAATTTTTTGACATTTTTTCTCTAAGTTTTTTATTTTTAATTAACACCTCTGTTTTTTTTTCTATTTCATTTATAGTTTCTTTAAAAGAATTCAAATTTTCTAAATCTTTTAAATTTAAATTTTTTGGTTCTTTAATTATAAATCCCGTTTTTTTATTATTTACTATTTCTCTTCTAGATTGTCCACCAACAGTAACAATAGGTATACCAAAAGAAAGTGCCTCTAACATAACAAAACCGAAAGTATCGGTGTAAGAAGGATAAATAAGAATATCTGTTTGGGGGAGTATGTTAGTGAATAATTTTTTTTTTGATATAAATTTTATAAATCTAATTTTTTTATTTTTAGAATATTCTTTTTTTATATCTATAGGAATATCGGATATAAAAAACGCATTTACATTTTTATATTTTTTAGTTAATCTATCTATAACTTCTAACGCATGCAATCCACCTTTAAAATAAAATCTTCTTGAAACAAATAATAGAGTTATTTTTTTCTTTTTTTTCTTTTTAAATTTTTGTTTTGAAATTGCAGGATATACAACCTCTATTTTATTTTTAATTTCTGGAAACTCTCTTAAAATTTCTTTTTTTGTCCATTCTGTCCAGGCAAGAATTTTTTTACAATAATTACTTTTTAATAATTTTAAAATAAATTTTTTTTGTTTTTTTTGAATCCCTCCAGCCCAAAACTGATTAACATATTCTATATCAACAACCCACGGTTTTTTATTTAAACTTAAACAATGGGCACAATGAATCAAGTCGTATTTTTTTTTTGTTAGCGTAAAATGAGCATTTGGTAAGAAAGGAAAAAAATTTCTTATAGTTAATTTTATCATTCTTTTTAATTTATTTAATAATTTAAATTTATTAATATTTTCAATGATTCCTTGAGATTTCTTTATATTTATATATTCTATTTTATTAGAAATATTTTTTGTTAAATAATCGTAGTAAGGAGAGTCCACAAATATCCATGGTCTTTTAAGATAAACTCTTATCTTTTTCATTATTAAGACCAGAATTTTATTTTTTATTTATTTTATCAATCAACCCTCTTAATTTGGGGTCTTTTTTGTCTTTTTCTTTTTCTTCTGTTGTTACGCCCCATTCAGAAACAATAGAGTCTTCTAACGCAATAAAAGCGTGGGGCTCTCTTGCTGGAATTTTTTTAGATTCACCCATAGATACTATCTCTTCCAAATCTCCATGAATATATTTTATTTTTCCAGCTAAAACAACAAAATATTCATCTTCTGAATGCATACAGCCACCACGAGCATATCCTTTCTTTATTTCTAAAAAAGTAAATTCTTTTCCTCCATCAAGCAAATCTTTTACAAGATAAATGTATCCCCTCTTATCTTCATGTATTTTTTTAAGTTCCATTTTTATAAAACTCATTAATTTTTTTAGATATATAAATAATTTGTTCCTTTGAAATAGCAGGACCATTTGGAAGCCATAAGGAATTATTTGATATCATGGTTGCCACGGGAAAATCAACATCATTACCATGATCTCTATAGGGGGGGTTCATATGTAATGCCGGCCAACATTCTCTAGGATAAATTTTATTTTGGTTTAAGTAATTAACTAAATCTCTTCGATTCTTCACTAAAACATCAACCCATAAAGGAATTTCTCCCAAAATATAGGGAAAAAATTTTATTTCTTCAATACTAGATAATCTCTTTTCATATAATTCTCTTTGTTCTAAAAGCATTTCTTTTCTTTCTTCTATCTTCCTAAATTGGGCCAAAGCAATAGCCGCAGATAGGTCATTAAATTTAAGATTGTATCCTTCTATTTCATGAAAAAATTCTTTGTTATTCATCCTACCAAAATCCCTTAATCTTCTTATAGTTTCATAATAAACATCATCATTTGTAACAACGATCCCTCCCTGTCCCGATGTAATTATTTTATTTGATTGTAATGAAAAAACACCCACCTTACCAAGTGTTCCCAGATATCTCCCACAATACATTGAACCTAAAGCTCCGGCCGCATCTTCAATAATTGTAATATTAAATTCCCTAGATATTTCTTCAAGTTTTTTATTATTTGCAGCTCTTCCAATAACGTGAACAGGAATTATTGCGATTGTTTTTTCATTTATTTTTTTATATACTTCATTAAAATCTATAGTTCCTTTTTCTTTTTCAACGTCTACTATAATTGGTTTACCTCCAGCCCACCCCACGGCCGTTGCAGTTGCAATCATTGTTAAATCTGGAACAATTACTTCAAAATCTTTTTTTCCTTTAATTAATGAATCTGCTTTTATTGCAAGGAAAAGTCCAGCAGTTCCAGAAGTTGTTAAAATTACGTGCTTTACACCAAGATACTCTCTAAGATTTTCTTCAAGTTCTTTTGTTTTAGGCCCTTCATTTATATATGATTTTTTTATTACTTCTTCAACTTCTTTTAATTCTTCACTTCCAAACCTAGGTTCATTCCAATTTATTCTCATTTTATATTCTTTTTCTTTTTAATTTTATTCCTTTTGCGAGTTCTTTACCTTTTTCTATATAAAAATCATCAGGCATATTCATATCATTTACGTGTAAATAGCCCGTTTCTTGCATTGCCTCTTTCAAATCTGCCGCTACCATAATTTTTACTAAATCTTTAAATTTTGTTTTAGGTTTCCAACCTAAAACTCTTTCTGCTTTTGAAGAATCCGCAAGTAATGTTGGGACCTCTGCTGGTCTTTTATATCTATCCAAAATCTCAACAAAATCTTTCCAATTCAAATTTACTAAATTAAAAGCTTCTTCAACAAACTCTTTAACAGTGTGGCTTTCTTTTGTACCTATTACATAATCATCTGGTTTATCTTGCTGTAACATTAACCACATTGCTTCTACATATTCTTTTGCATAACCCCAATCCCTTTTTGCATCAAGATTTCCAAGCGATAATTTTTCTTTTCTTCCAGTAAGTATATAAGCTAAACCTCTTGTTATTTTTCTTGTAACAAAATTGACGCCGCGTCTTGGCGATTCATGATTAAAAAGAATTCCGTTTGTAGCATACAAACCATATGCATTCCTGTACATTCTGGTTAAATGAAAGGCCGCAAGTTTTGAGATTCCATAAGGACTTTGTGGGATCATTGGTGTCTCTTCATTTTGTGGTGGGGGGGAAATTCCATACATTTCACTTGAGGAAGCCTGATAATATTTACAAGAGAGTTTCATATTTCTTATAGCCTCAAGAATTCTTAATGGACCAATAGCATTAAAATTTAAAGTAGACTCTGGGCTATTAAAGCTTACACTTACATGACTTTGTGAAGCCAGATTATAAACTTCATCTGGTTGCACTTCTTCTAAAATATTTCTAATGCTTGTCGAATCAGACAAATCTCCATAAAGTAAATAAAAAGGTGATTCAGGGGTTTTTCCATACACATCATCATATATATCTAAATGATCTATCCTCTTTGTATTTGGATAACTTGATCTTCTTATCATACCTCGAACTTTATATCCTTTTGAAAGTAAGAATTCAGCCAGATAAGAACCGTCTTGTCCACCTATTCCGGTAATTAGGGCTACTTTACCATTCCATTCAAAATCTTTTTGAATAGTTTCCATGTAAATTACGAAATATTTTAATTTTTAAATATTATTGGAGTTAAAATATAGAATTGAATTCTAGTTTATTTATTAGCTTCAACATTTAAACTTATTAAATATCCTTTTTCTTTGTCAAACGGTTTTTCTGGTGTTGGAACAAAACCTTTACTTGGCAAATAACTTTGACTATGATCATCAAACTTATTATGGGGAGGGGTTTTTTTCCAATCGTACCTTCTAACATTTTTAAATCCAATCTTTTCCAAAGTTGTTTTTAAATCTTGAAAATCATAAACTGTTTTATGATAAATTATTTTACCTGTTTCCCCACCCCTCATACCCATTTCCATCTTACCGTATAAAGGACCAAGAAAATTTTTAAGGGGGAATTTATTTTGCACATATAGGTTTGCTATAGATTCAAAATCAGGAACCGCTACTCTTAATAATCCTTTAGGTTTTAAAACTCTATACCATTCATTTAAAACCGAGATAACCTCTTCTCTATCAAAATATTGTAGAACGTGGGAAGCATAAATTATATCAGCCGAATTATCATTATAAGGAAGTTTAGTAATATCATGATATACTACATGAGGATAATTCCCACCATCTATATGAATCCAATCTTTTCCAAAATTTCTCCATCCACAACCTAAATGGAGTTTCATTTTTTATAACACATTAAAAATCTATAAATCTTTATTTAATTACTTCTAATACATATTCAATTTCTGATGCCGGCAAAATCCACGCAAAAAATCTGCAATAAAATTCGTGATTTAAATTTATTATTGGATTGAAAAACCAATTTAATATTTTTGCTCTTCCTATGCCAAAATTTAATTTTACTTTTTTGACACGAAACATTTCTTTTTTTGCTTTGACTTGATGAGAATAAGTTTTCCATTTATTAAAATAATTAAATGTGAAAGGAGAAAAAAAACGGACATGTGTTGGATCATTAAATTGCCCCCAAGAAGAGTAGAAGGGAGTTTTTATTTTTATTATAGAATTTGGCTTACAGATTCTATGAAGATCGTGCATTAAAGGAATAAAGTTATTTATATGTTCGAGTACATGAAAAGCTAAAATTTCATCAATAGAATTTGTTTTAAAAGGTAATGGTGTTTTCTCAAGATTCCAGACTTTATCCGGATTAACTTCTTTTGAAGAATCTATATTTATATATCCTTCTCTTTTATCATTCCCACATCCAAGATTTAGTTTCATTTTAAACAATTTTAAAAAGATTAATTTATAAATTTTATGATATAAAACATAATTCTAGTTATTACTATTTTATAAACCAAAAATTATCAAATTTATCTTACAAAAGTATTATCAGGAATATTTTTTGATCTCAAATCTTTATTTGACCCCCTCATATATTAAAATAGACAAACTTCGTCAATTAGATCTAAAAAAGTTTTTTGATAATAAATATCAAAAATAAAACCGCTCAAAAAAAGAAGAGCAAAAAACTGAGAGAGAAATAAGAAACATTTTTATTTTTCCTCCTAAATAAATCAGGTATGTTTTTACTTTTTTTATTTTTTTGACCTAAAACAGTTGAAACAAATCTTATTAATGTGCTACCAATCCAAAAATTAGAAACGACCGTAAAAAGCAAAATTGTAATAAAGCTAGACTATAGAGTCAGAAAATTTCAGGCAAAAGCATTCTCACGAGAATTATTGTAAAATTAAAGAACAAAGTTTTACAATTACGGTTGTCGAAAATTGGAAAACGTTGTTCTTTGTACAATTTCGATATTTCTTGATAAATCTTTATTTTTTATACGACGAGCGGTTTCTTTAGTCTCTTGTTTTTCAATAGCAATTTATTTTTTATTTTATCCCCTATTAAAAAATGAAAATAAAGATTGTTTTTAATAATTATGAATAATTATTTTATTTTTGGTACAATCCCATTCTTTCAGAAAAAACTTGTTGTCTAACCCATTTATATGTTTTTTCCATACCCTTTCTTAATGGATAATTTGGTGCCCAACCAAGTTTTTCTTTTATTAAAGAGTTATCAGAGTTTCTTCCTCTAACACCTAATGGTCCTGGAATATTTTTAATTTCAAGTTCTAAACCAGCGATATCCATAACCATTCTCGCTAAATCATTTATAGAAACCATTTCATCAGAACCGATGTTTACAGGACCAGAAAAATTAGAATCCATAAGCCTTCTTACACCTTCCAAAGCCTCATCAATGTAAAGAAAAGAACGCGTTTGTTGTCCATCACCCCATATCTCAATGTATTTTTTTCCATCAAGCTCAGCTTCTGCAACCTTTCTCGAAATTGCTGCCGGTGCTTTTTCTCTTCCGCCTTTGTAGGTTCCTTCAGGACCATAAACATTATGAAATCTTGCTATTCTTACAGGAATCCCTGTTTTTCTAGACATAGACATGTAAAGCCTCTCACTAAAAATTTTTTCCCAACCGTATTCAGAGTCAGGATTTGCAGGATATGCATCACTCTCTTTTAAACCTGGATTATCAACAGATTCTTGTAGTTGCTGTGGATAAATGCATGCAGAAGATGAATAAAATAATTTATTATAAAAATTATGAAGACTTGCAAAATTAAGATTTATTTGAGATGAATTATGCATTATATCAAAGTCATTTTCTCCAGTAAAAATATATCCAGCACCACCCATATCTGCAGCAAGCTGATAAACCTCATCAAATTTTTCTTTTCCTGATAAAGTTAATGCTTCAAGACAATTCTTTTTTTCTCTTAAATCCATAATTAAAAATTCATCTGCTAATGTTTTGCTATATTCTGGAAATTTAATATCAACACCCCTAACCCAATAACCTTCATCTTTAAGTCTTTTTACAAGATGATTTCCTATAAATCCTCCAGCACCAGCAACCAAAGCTTTTTTCATTTTTTTAAAGATGCTTAAATATTTTTAAATATTATGCTAAGAAAAACTATTTTTTAATTTCATTTTGATAAAAGTATTTATCTAGAATACCTGGAACATACTTATAATCTAAAAATTCAGAGTATGTTTTTGTGTTTTCAGGATACTCAACTTTCCAAATTTTTATTGGTCCTCTAAGTCCTTGATAATAGACAAAATCACCCATGTCAAATCCTTGTTGTTTTAACAATGAAACAAAAAAATCATCTTCAACATGAGAAATTTTTATTGTAGGATAAACTCCTTGAGGATCATCCAATAAATATAACTGTGAAAATAAAGTATCTTTTGTTTTTTCAGATAAATAAATTACTGCACCAAAAGGATTTATTTCAATTTGTTGAGCAGACTGTTGAACTCCAGGAATTACTCTTATTAGAGAATTGATTCCTGTTTCGAAATCATGAATCTTGTTGTTATAATAAAGATATCTTATTGGGATATCATATCGTTTATTATTATAAACAAAAACACCCGCCGGTTGTGAAAAAGAAATCTCACTTTTGTTTTTGGAGTATTCTAAGATAATACCAGCCAAAAAAGCTCTTTCTGAAGGTAAAAATAAATCTGTTTCATTGTTTTTGTATATTATATCAACATCCAACTGACTTCCTCCAGTATAAACTAAACTAGTTTTATTATTAGTTTCTCTTATTTGTCTTGTATCAAGTGGCATTATAGGAATAAAAGAAAATCTATCCTTTCCGGTTTCATCAGAACCAATACTCGAAAAAGCGCTATACTTTCCAACGTCTGTAGAATCTATAAGAAGATAAGAAACATTGTATGTTTTCATTAAACTTAGCGCTGTTTCAGGTTTTGGAGTTGTTAGTAAGTATCTGGCTGTTGTGTAATCCCACCATTCATCAGCATGTCCTCCATCAGTCACTGTTGCTCTTTTTCCTAAAGTTTGAATCCAATAACCATAATCCCACCAATGAACAAAAATTGAGTTTTCAGGAGTATTTTCTCTAACCCAAGCCATTGCTTTTTGCCATTGCTGATTGTAAGATGAAGGAACTGTTGCTTTTGCTGATTGGCTTGTCGAAATTGCCTGCACAAAAAAATTATTAGAAAATAAAAAAATAATAATGACCAGCCCAATTAAGAAGAAGAACCTAGACAAAGAGTCTTTTATTTTTAAAAAATAACTTAAAATTTGAATTAAAAAATAAGACGATAATAGAATTATAAAAGGATGAACTATAAAAAATAGTCTAATAGCTCCTCTAAGAGAGATAATTGAAAAAAAAGAAAAAGAAAATAAAAACAAATAAGAAAAATTAATTTTTGAGAAATCTTCAAACAATTTTTCATCTTTTTTGTAAGATTTTATATATGTAACAATTAAAACACTAAAAAACAAAAGAGGTATACCAACATATAAAAAATTTGAAATGAAATTCTCTCCATTAAGTAAGTTTTGTGGTGAAATCCTTGTTAGTGATAAGGCTGCTATAAATATAATAAAATAAAAGTTTAGAAACAATCTCTTTTTATGAAATCCCTTTACTGCCTCATAGAAAACAAGAACACTACCTATCAAAAAAAACCATATTAAAAATCCAAAATTTTGGACAACCTCTAAAAAAAATGGTGCTTTGTTCTCTGCAACAGTTAATCCAATTCTTGCTCTACCAAAAGGGTAAATAAATCTTTCAATAATTGAAGAATCAAACTAATAAAAAGCGAACGGTTTAATACAAAAAAAAATAAAATACCAAACAATAAAAAAATACTTGTACTTAAGACTGTTTGAGGTATTTTTGTTTTGAAGTTTATTTATAATACTTAAATTTTCTAATTTAGTGTTAAATAAAATTTGTCTGTAAGCATTATTAAAAAAACCAAAAAAGCAAAACCAGTATCGCTAAAACCCATTAATATAGGAAGTATACTTTTTAATCTTAAGAAATAAATAAAAAGAGAAAACAATACAAATAAACTAAAAATCAAAAAATTTTTTCTATGTTCTATTTTAAAAAGGAATGCAATTAGTGAAGATAAAGCAACAACCATATAAATATACCTATAACCACCCCATGTCCATATCATCAAACCAGTAAAGAGCGCAGACAAAAAACTATAGACAATTATTTTTTTTCTTTGTTTTTTATCATCAAAATTTTGTTTCCAAGCCATTACAAAAAATAAAAAAGCAAGCCAGAACCAAACCATTCCTAAACTTTCAATTTCAGGAATTCCAGCAGTTGTTCTATGAAGCATTTGAACACTAAAAACATAAAATGCAGTTGCAATTGTTGCTCCTAATGCTGACTCTTTTTTTGAGAATTTAAAACTAAATAAAGCATAAACAAAAAGAAAGAAAAAAATAGAAGCCAAAATACTAAAAATAACAGGTGCAATAATTGCCGCAAAAGTTAAAGAATCATTCCCAAAAATTTTACTTATTTTAAAAACACTAACAATAGCCCAAGGCATTAGATTTGTGTTTGCATAATTATCAACTCCAAGAGGAGCTCTTCTCATATAATCTATCTTCTGATAATTTCCGTTGTTGATATCCTGAGCAATTCTTAAATACAAAAAAGGATCAAGATCAGGACCTAAGGTCCAATCATTTGTTGTTATATCTTTTAACTGAGGTATATTTTGTGTTCTTATATAAGCGCTTGAAATCAGTAACCAAAACAAAATTGGCAAAAACATTAAAAAATGTTTTTCATGATAAGCAAGAACAGCAGAAAAAACAAACATAACAGTCAAAAAAATAAAAAACCACGAAGGAAAAATTCTGAAAAATATAAAATAATAAGAAGATGTTAAATTTCCTATACTTATATTTAAAGAGACAATCAAATAAGATAAAAAAATAATTAAAGCAGCAATTGAAAAGCCAAAAACATAACTGTTTTTTAAAAGATACTTCTTAAAAAATTTTAAATTAATTTCAATTGTTTCATCTTTTGTCATTTCTCTCTAAAGAAAATAGGCTTTAAAATATTTTTTAAATTAATTTGTTAGAAGAAAAAGATTATCGCCAATATAATAATAAAAATTTGGAAAGCATGAATAGAATAAACAACTTTTTTTTCAGTTGGCTTTATTTTTAATTTTTTCATAAGGTAAATAGAAAAATGCTCTAAGCCATAAATTTTTCTATACCTCAAATCAAGAGTTTTATCTTTGTTCGGTTTGCCGAAGGATTGTTTTTTAAGCTTTCCTCTTAATTTTAGGCCCGTTTCTAAAATGTATGGAATAAAAACAAATACAGCAATTTTTTCAAAATTTCCAAGTATAGCCATACAAGCAATTAAAGCACCAATTGACCAGGTTAAAGAATCTCCAGGAAAAACTTTTGCGGGATATCTGTTATAAAACCAAAATCCAATTAAAGAAGAAACCATTGTTAAACCAATAATAGCTAACCACGCATGTCCGTTTAAATAAGCCACTAAACTTAAAAAGCTTAAAATTAAAATACCTTGTCCTGTTTCTAAACCATTAAAACCAGCTAAAAAATTGTAAGTTGTTGTTGCTCCTACAATACCTAAAGGAACTAAAAACAGAGGATAGAAAATACCAAAATTTATATTACCTAAAAAAGGAAAATTCATTATAGAAGTGCCAGCATTAATAACCACTAAAGGAATAGAAGCAAATAAAGCCAGAATAATTCTAGTTCTTTTTGAAAGCCCACCACTATGCCAACCAAACCAATCATCTATAATTCCGACTATTGATAAAATCAAAATTACACTTGTTAAAGCAAAAATTTTTATGTTTATGCCATCAATCTCTTTTAAGATAAAGGTTTTTACTGCAATATACCAAAAAACTCCAAGAATAAATGAAATAATTACAACAATTCCTCCAGAAGCAGCTACATTCTTCGGGTTGCCTGGCTTATTCATATCTTCCCATAGAAAACCAAGTTGTTTCATTTTTTTTATCCAATAAGGAACTGAAAAAAACACTATAAAAAAACTCAAAAAAAAACCAAATAAAATTAGAATATTCATTAAAAATTAAAGAAAAGTTTATTTTTAAATCTTATAGAAAAGAACTCTATAAATTAGAAGAACAACGGAGTTAGATAAACTTCCATTAGTGCAGCAAGAATTATTATTAATATAGCCATAAAAATTAGCATTATTGTATTTTCAACTACATGCAAAAATTTCTTACTTTTTATACCGTTTCTTAAAACGCCAACGCCAAAAATGCCGCCAGCTAAAGCAGCTATGAAATATGCTGCTATTTCTGGAAAACCATGAATCATATACCTTAAAATTCCTAAAGGAATATCTTTTATAGAATGATCTGTAAATATTGCGATTGCCGCAGAAATTACACTAGCGTTCCAAGCCAAAACAAAAATTGCTCCAGCTCCAAAAATTAAAGAAAGAAGCAAAGTAAAAATCATTACATAAATATTATTTTCTATTATCGATAAAAGTCTTATTTCTTTTATACTTGCTCCGGTATTTTTACTGAAATCATATCCTTCAATACAACCAGAAATGTCATTAGGCCTATTTATTCTGCAATAAGTTTCAATTTGTGCATTTAATAAACTAGAATCTCCAATAAAAATATACCAAAAGGAAAAAGCAACTATAAATCCAAAAAAAAGCCATAAAAAAGAAAAAATTGCGTCTTTATGAATTTCCCAAACACTTAAAAATCCAAAAACTCTCTCATCTTCTTGTTCTTCTTTTTTAATTATATAAAAAATAAAGGGCATCGAAAAAATTACACAAAAAGTAACTACAATAATTCCAGAGTATTTAGATAAAACAGGATCTTGAGAAAAAAACCATTTAACAAGTAATAAAGAAAGAGAAGCATAAATTAATCCAACAAAAAACATTTTTAAAGGCCCATGCTCTTTTTTTGTAGGATTAACTATAGATTCTAACATAAATACAATAAGTATTTTTCTTTTTTAAATGTTCTTTTAAACAAGTTTAAATACAATAAAAATTTAATCTTATTATGAACGAAAAAGAAAAAAAATTTAATAAAATCGTTAACGACATAAAACAAGTTAAAATTCAAGGAGCTAGAAATATTGCTCGAGCTGCTTTATTAGCCTATAAACTTTCTCCAAAAAAATCTTCTATCCAAAAACTTATTTCTGCAAGAGCAACAGAACCAATGCTTAAAAACGTTTTAAAACTTGCAGAAAAAAAACCATTAAAAGAAATTTTAAAACACTTTGATTTTGCACAAAAAGAAATAAACAAAAGCGTTTTTAAGATTATAAAAAATGGAGATATAATTTTAACACACTGTCATTCTACAAATGTTGTTCAATCTTTAATTTACTCAAAAAAACAAGGAAAAAAATTTGAGGTTTATAATACAGAAACTAGACCCTTATACCAAGGAAGAAAAACAGCAATTGAGTTAAGACGAGTAGGAATTAAGGTTACTATGTTTGTTGATTCTGCAATTGACATTGCTCTTTCCGGAAGCCAGAAAAATAAAAAAGCAAATAAAGTTTTTCTTGGAGCAGATGCTCTTATTGAAAAAGGAATTATAAACAAAGTTGGAAGCAGCATGATTGCAAAACTTGCAAGACTAAATAAGGTTCCTCTTTATATTATTGCAGATTCTTGGAAATTTACAAAAGAAAAAGTTCCTATTGAGTATAGAGCCTTAAATGAGGTTTGGGATAAAGCTCCTAAAGAAATTAAAATAAAAAATCCCGCTTTTGAATTTGTCAATAAAAAATACATAAAAGCAATAATTTCAGAAAAAGGAATTTTAAATTACAACAATTTTGTTAAGAAAATGAAAAAAGTACCCTATTAATTTAAATTTTCAGCTTCTCTTATTAAATTAGAAATTTCTCTTTCAAGAGTTTCTATGTTGCTCTCTATTTCCTCTTTAATCTCATCAAGCTTATTTAGCTGTTCTTTAATCAGGTTTTTTGTTTCTTCAATGTCTTTTTTAACAAATTTTTTATCTCCAACATCAACCAAAACATCTTCAGAAGTTATTTTTGCATTTATAAAAATTCCTCTTCCTAGAGAAGCCAAAATTTCTTTTTCTTTTGATTTTTTAATTTCATTTAAAGCTAAAATTAGAGAATTAAGTTCTAAAATGTTCTCGTGAATTGATTGAAGCTGTTGCTGTAATATTTTAATTTGCTGTTCAAAGAAACCTAATTTTAAAATAATTTCTCTTTGTTTTTCCTCTAATTTTTTTGCCATTTAAGCTACCTTCAAAATTTTTCTTAAAACAATACTAAAAATTATTGCCGAGACAATATAGTACCATATCCAGCTTTTTGCAATACTCGTTGCCGAATAAATATCTTTAATCCACCAAAATACAATAATTATAGGAATTAAAGAGATAACAAGAGGTTTTAATGAATGTCTAAAAAGTTCCATTGACCCATCAAGAATTTCTTTTTGCAACTCTAGAACTTTGTTTTTTTCATTTTTTTTTGCGTGCTCTTTAATTTTCTCCTGAATCTCTTTTTGTCTTTTTTTAATTTCTTTAATTCTTTCTTGATCAGTAAAAAACTTATTAATTAAAGTTATAAAAAAAGTTATTATAAAAGAAATAAAAATTATACTTATTTTTGGGTTTGAAATAATTAATTCTTTTATAGTCATTTTTTAAATTTCCTCTTATTTTATAAAATGAGTAAGTAGTTTTTAAAGGTTAATATTAATCTAATTTTTTGTTTATAATTTAACTACCAATAAATTTTCTTAATGTAGGATGCATGTCCATTTGATGTTGTTGTGCAATGTTTTGATAAAATTGGAATATTATCATTATGACAAGGAGAACTGCGGTTCCTGAAACTAAAGCACCTATAAGGTTTGTTATTGCAGCTAAAAACCCAATAGCAAGACCACCCATAACAGTTAAAGGCATTATATATCTATCTAAAATACTTTCCAAAATTCTTTCGTCTTGTCTAAATCCAGAGACATGTAAGCCAGAGGCAATTATTTTATGAGCCTGGCTTTTTGCATCCATACCAGAAGTTTTTACCCAAAAAACAGCAAATAAAGTAGAAAAAATCATGAAGAATAAAACATGAACAATTCCTTGAATTAAAAATCTTGTTAAAAGCCCTCCTCTAATAAAAAGTTCTAAAAGGTTTGTACTTCCTATCCAAAATGCAAGTCCAGAAACAGGTTGTCCATTAACAAATCTTCCTAAAAAACCAAAATATGAAGCTATTTTTGCCGGGCCAGAACATTCTAATCCTAAATGACACGGCCTAGCTACATTTTCTATTAAACTTCCAAAAAGTTGTATGTTCGCAACTAAAGCAGCTGTTAAAATTACTGGAATTACAGAAGCATAAAAAAAAGATAAAGGCCATTTTATTGAGTATCCTCTCAATCTACCAAAGCTTAATGGAATTTCAACTTTAAGTGATTGAGCCCAAACAACAACTAAAAAAACAATTAATGTAGATATAATCGCTAGTCCAGAAGAAAGTAATTCAGTAGGAAGCCTATTTATTACAGACTGAATCAAAACTAAAACTTTTCCTGTACAAGGAATTGTTTTAAAATTCAAAAGACAGACTCTTCCTTGCTGATCTATAAATTGAAAAGCAGCTGTAAAAATCTGTCTAGAAACACCTGCTGCAATAAATAAACTTACACCAGAACCAAACCCCCATTTTGTAGTTAATTCATCCATATAGAATATAGCAAGACCGCCAAGAATAAGTTGAAAAATTAACAAGAAAGTAAACCCGGGAGCTGGCTGTAAACCCTGCATTAAAACATAAACAACAGCCTCAAAAATTATGAAAAAGAACACAAGAATTTTTTGCAAACTCTGAAAAAATCTTTTTCCTTCTTCTTTTGTCAAATCTATATTTAAAATTCCAGAACCAGTCAAAAGTTGTAAAATTATAGAGGCCATAACAATAGGACCAACACCCAAAGAAATTAAACTACCAAATTCTGCAGCTAAAATTATCTGAAGAAACTCAAATCTTGAAAGAGCATTTTCAGAAAGACCAAATAAAGGAATATTTGATAGAACAAAAAAAGCAACTAGAACAATTAAAGTCCATTTAAACTTAGTGTTAAAATCAACTCTTTTTTCATCTGGCTTTTTTACTTCAGGAATATAACTGAAAATTTTTTTTAAATTGTTCATTTTAACACAAAAATTTTTTATTTTTACTTTATTCTTTTTAATTTATTCATTATTTTCTTGTTCTGTATTTTTGTTTTCAAATTTATTTTTTGAATCTTTTGTGGTAATTGAGCCGCCTGCTTTTTCAATCTTTTCTATTGCAGATTTTGAAGCTTCTTTTGCCTTTATAAAAAGTTTATTTTTTACTTCACCGTCTCCTAAAATTTTATAATCTTCAAGATTCAACTCAAAACCATCTTTTGTTTTTTTAGCTATTCCAGAAGAAATATAGTTTTCAAGATTACTCTCGATTATGCTAAGATTTATTCTTTTTCTCTTATCTTTTTTTGTTTTTCTACTAGTAACTCCCTGCTTTCCAAAATATTTATGACCATAAAGAGCAGTCACAAGGGTTTTTTTCTGGTCAGCTCTCTTTCCTGTTCCAGCCATTCCTACTCCGCCACGATGTCCACTTTTTTTATGCTTTTTTCTTGCTCCCCAACCAATTGTTTTTCTTCCTCTTATCCTTGTTCTCTTTCTTCTTTTATGTGTTTTTTTTAACATTTTATCTTTTGTCTCCAGAGCCGTGCAATTTACCTCTTTCTTTTCTTGATTTTAACTTTTCTAAATTTTTTTTTGCTATATCATCCAAATTCAAATTTAATTCAGTAGATAAAGCTGCCAAATACCACAAAACATCTCCCATTTCATTTAAAAGCTCTTCTTTTTTTTCTTCTGTTAATAAACTCTTTTCATCTCTTAAGATTTTTTTAATTTTTTCAAGAACCTCTCCTGATTCTCCACCCAAACCTAAAGCAGGATAAATAAAATTTTTTCCTTTATTAGGATAAATAGCAGTTTCCCAGGCTTTTTTTTGATATTCTTTAAAATCCATTTTACAACATTCTTAAAACTAAATCATTTATTTTTTCTTTATTATCACCTAAAACTCCTTTAGGAAAATGTTCTTTGCTTTTAATTCCACCCCGTGGAGGATGAAGTCTAAAAAAAGGTTTTAAATTTAATTCATTTAATTTTTTTCCTTTTTCTAACTCTTCAACAACACTTTCTATATTTATTTTTTTACTCTTATCAATCTTTTGTCCTCTTTTTTCTATAAGTTTTTTTAGAGTTTCTCTATCAATTCTACCAAAAGCAACAAAATCTTTTACTTTTTTAATCATGCCTAAATTAACTTTATTTTCTTCCAACAAAACACAAGAAAATTTTTTTCTAAGTCTAAGTCTTTTTAAAGTTTCTTCTACATCTTTTCTCACATTTACTCTTCCTCTAACTCTTATCACACAAATCATTTTAGTTTCTTGTTTGTTTTTTTTAATGCATCAAAGCAAGCTCCAATTAAATTAAAAGTTGTTCTCCTTTGTCCGAATGTTTTTGTATAAACATCTTTTATTCCAGCAAGTCTTAATATTTTTTTTAATTCATCTGCCGCTACAAGTCCTGCTCCTTTTGGTGCTGGGATTAAAATAACCCTAACACTTCCACACTTTCCCTCAACTTTAAAAGGAACACTATGTAAGTCAGAACACTCACAATCAAAACTTGAACAACCCCTTACAACTTTAATAATATTTAGTTTGGCTTTTCTTATTGCTTTATCTCTTGCAGGAAGTGTCTCTTTTGCTTTTCCAATACCAATGCCAACATGTCCGTTTTCATCACCAACAATAGCCATAGCTGAAAAAACAGGAACATTTCCTTCTTTTGTCTTTTTTTGAGTTTGTCTCCAAATTCTTCTTTTACCACCACCAAATTTTCCTTTTGCCTGGCCTATGTTGGCCATTTCTACTTTTACATTTATTAAAGAATCAACAATCTGTTCTTCCAAAATTTTTCTATTTGAATCTAGAATTTCATCAATATCCCTAATTTTTCCAGACCTAACCTCTCGACCAAGTTTTGTTTTTGGTTCCCAACCTGCCAAATCGGTTTTTTTTATTTCAATTCCCTCTTCTATTTCTTCATTCTCTTCTAGATCTTTATTCTCTTCTACTTCTTTTAGTTCTTCTCTTTCACTTGATTCAATTTTTTCAATTAATTCTTTAGTAATTTCTTCAGATTTTTTTGCTTTTTCTTCTGCTAATTCTTCTGATAAAGTTCCGTGAGCCTCTGCTGTTTTTTTTATTAATTCAAATTCTTTTTTTTCCTTTTTTTTATCTTTCGTTTGTCTATTCATTTTCTATTTTTGACTTAATTTTTTTGAATATTTCGGAAAAATCTTTTTTTAAATGCTTTCCAAAGATTCTTTCTTCACTCGGAAAAAATTCTTCTTTACAATTAATATCAACACCAGCATCTTTTATTCCTTTTAAAAAACCAAAAACTCTTCCTTTTTTTACATTTCTTATCATTCCTATATCTATTATAGGCTCTTCAAGATCCCTCTTTAAAATTTTTTTTCCAAATAAATAACCAAGAAGATATGAGGCTGGAATTGACTTTAAACTTCCAGAAAACTCTTTAGGCCAACCATAATCCAACAATATCTTAGAATTAAAACCAAAAACAACACTATCTTGCGCTTCTTTAGATTTTACATATTGTGCAATTAAATATCTATTTGTTTTTCTAAAAACTACTCTTGGTTTTCCACTTTTCAATAATTTTAATCTTTTCAAATAATCTGTTTTATTTTCTCTTCTTCTTCTTTTTGGAACTTTCATTTTTTTTGGTCTCCTGTAATTTCATTTCATTTTTTATATAAAATTTTAAATTTGACAAACTCTTAAACTCTAAATTTCTAATTTTTTTTCTTAAAGACCAATAATCTTCTCTAGAAATAAGACCTTGTCTTTTAATTGAGGACAAATACTTTCTTAATTTTCTTACTAATTTAACATATTTTTCTTTTCTTCTTTTTACTCTTTTTTTTATACTTCCTGGACCCCTCCTTTTTCTTTTTTTTATTTTTTTTCTTCCTTTAATTTCTTTTATGATTATTGCTCCTTGTTCTTTTAAATCTCTTAAATCTTGTTTCGTAATTGCCTCATTGATATCATCCATTCTAGATTGAACAAAAACAATTCTATCCTTTCCGACTTTAAAAGTTCTTTTTGCAAGTTCTTTTTTATCCATTTTCTTTTTTCATTTCTATCTTTTTTTCATTTATTTTTTTCAAATTAATTATTTCTATTCCTTTTTCTTTAGCAATTTTTAAAGCGTTTATTTTTTTCTTTTTTCCCATTTTTCCAAGAATTACTTTTGAATTTTTATCTAATTCCTTTAATTCTTCTAAGTTTCTAACAAATACAAAATCTTTTTTATTTTCATTTTTATAGCCAATACTAACTACTTTAGGATAACCTTTTCTTTTTTCCCTCATCTTATTGTGCCTGCCTTTAGGTCTTCTCCATACTCTTTTCTTTTTTCTTTTTTTTCCTAATTTTGAGTATCTATTCCAAGTTCTTCTTAAAAATTCAGTCATTATATTTCCCTCCCCGCTTTATTTATGATGAAAATTCCGTCTTGGAAAACTCTTCTATCTCTAGCCTTTATTTTTGTTAATGTTTCTATTTTTGCAGCCACTTGTCCAGCAAGTTCTTTATTAGGGGATTTAACAACAATGACATCTTTTTCTATTTCAATTTCAACCCCCTCAGGAAGAATTGTTTTCCTAGGTTTAACTTCACCCAAAAAATTTTTTACTATAAATTCTCTATTTTCATTTTTAAATTCAACACTAATTGGGAAATGACTATAAACTACTTTCAACTTATATTCAAACTTTTTTTGAACACCAGAAATCATATTTTTTATATGTGAAGCTATACTATTTATAATTCTCTTCTCTTTTTTTGTTGCTTTTTTATGTCCTATTATTATAGTGTTGTTTTCTTTTTTTAATTCTATCTTATTTTTTTTAAAATCTCTTTCAATTTCTCCTTCTTTACCTTTAACTTTAACCTTGTTTCCATCAATTTCTACTTGAACTTCATTTGGAATTTCTATTCTCTTATAGTGTTCTTTTTTCATTTTAATAAAAAAAAGCTATTAAAAAACCCCCAATTCCTTTTTTAATTGCTTCTTCATGAGTTAAAAGCCCTTGATTTGTTGAAATTATAATTGTTCCAATACCTCTTGCAGGAAGATATCTTCTTCTATACTTTTCTATCCATTCTTTTTTTACTACAAATCTTGGTTTTATAGCTTTACATTCTTCAAAATCGCCCAAAAAAACTTCTACAGATTTGTTTTTAGAATCTATTTTATATCTTTTTATTGCTTTATTTTGTTTCATTATTTTTAATATTTCAATTAATAATTTAGATATTCTGTTTATTTTTACACTCTCTCTTCCAGCTTTTTTAGCATTTTTCATCATGTTTAAAGCATCTGCAACAACATCTTGTGACATTTTTAATTTCCCTCCATTTTGATATTTAACTATATTTCTTAAAACCAAGTTCCTTTGCAACTTCTCTAAAACACTGTCTACACAAATTTAATCCATATGAACTAATGTGAGCGCCAAATCTCCCACATCTTTCACATTTTTTTGCGGCTATTCCTATTTTTCTTTCTTTAGGCTTATTGTGTTTTAAAAATCTCTGAACTTTTTCAGGTTTTTTCTCTATTTGCTTAAGTATTTTTTTCCAATCGCTTGCTGTCATTTTAAATAAATTTTGTGTTAAATTTTTCTTGCATGAATTTAATTATTTCTTCTTTCGAAACTTGTTGCTTTTTTGGAAATCTTCCAGATTTAATTTTTTTGAGTTTGACTCTTTTTCCAGGTTTTGTGAAAGTTACGCTAACATCTAAACCCAAAATTCCAATATCTCTTTGATACTCTACTTTCGGGATCTCTATATACTCTTTTATTCCAAAAGAAAGAGTATTATCTGTTACTTGACTTTTTTTTAAAACATTATCTTTTGCAGCTAAAAATTTTTTTAAAAATTCTTCAGCATTTTTTCTTACACTTACAACGACACCAACTTCAAGTTTTGGCCTTATTCCAAAAGTTGCTATTCTTTTTTTTGTTTTCATTTTTGCTGCTTTTTGTCCCGAAAGAAGTTCTAGAAGTTTTGCCCCTCTTTCAAGAGTTTCTCCTTTTCCTCCTATACTCAAAACAACTTTTTCTATCTTAATTTGATTCATTTTTGACATTTTATTCTATAATCAAAATCTGTTTAATTAATACTTTTAAAGAATTTCCATTAAAATCTAAATTTACTACTTTATTCTTTAAGTCTATACTATTTATTCTTCCTTTTTTTCCAGCATGCTTTCCATCAAAAACAAAAGCATTAGCTCCTTCTTTGAGAGGAAGAATCTTTTCTATTTTTTTATCCTTTAAATTTAATAAGACAGAATCATTCACATTAACTTTTTTATTATAAATAAAATTTCTTCCATCTAAAAGATTAATTTGTGTCCTACCGCCTTTTAAGATTTTTTTATTGATTATTTTTGATATCTTTAAATGAGATTCATTTTCATTAATTTCTTCTAAACTAAACTTACCTTTTTCATTTAGCGTCAACCTAAAAAATTTTTTTTCAGGAACTATAAATAAAACATCAAAAAGAAGCAAACTTTGTTTTTCATCTTTTGGTTTTTTTAGATTAATTAAAATTTTTTTAGAAGATATTGCTATTTTTGCCTCTTTTCTATTTTTTACTATCCCCAAAAAATCTCTTAAAACAATTAATAAAGGAATTCCTAATTTTAAATTTCCTGTAGGTCTAACTACATAAGTTGTTCCTTTCCTTTCTATTGCCCATTTTTTTGGAGCAGATTCTCTTTTAAGATGCATTTTTTTCTTCTATTGTTTTTTTAACTCTTCTACTATCATCTAAATTTAATTCCAAAATTTTAACATTTGAAGGATGTATTTTTACATTTACTTTAGATCCATCTGATTTTTTAATTTGGATTCCTTCAATTTCTATTTTTAATTTTTTATAATCAACTTTCAAAACTTTTCCTTTTTTATTTTTAAATCTTCCACGCATTACTATAACAACATCATTTTTTCTTATAGGTATAGATCTTATACCATATTTTTTTCTTAACTCTTTTGAAAGCGTTGCACTTAAAAATTTTCTTTTTATGTGTTGAGGAGCATTATAGAGAAATTTCCTCTGTTTTCTAGGCTGCTTACTTTCTTTCCATTTTTTTGAAAATTTTTTTTTCATTTTCCCTTCATTTTAATAAAATTTAATAAACCATTGAAGCAATTCTTGCAACTGAAGGCCATCTTTCCATTACCTCTCTTGCAATAGGTCCTTTAATTTGTGTTCCTTTAGGATTTCCTTTCTCATCCTTTAATATAGCGACAGCATTATCTTCAAAAGATACTCTTTCACCATCTTTTCTTCTATAAGGTTTTTTTTGTCTTATAACAACTGCATCAAAAACCTTACCTTTCATTTCAGGATCTCCTTTTTTAACACTTATTTTAACCATATCTGCAATTTTAACACCAATCTGTCTTCCTTTCTTTCCTTTACCTCCTTTAACTGAAACTATTTTAGCTACTCTTGCACCACTATTATCCGCTACAATAACATAAGATCCTAAATTAAGACCTTTAGTAGCGCGCGCAGAGATTGCTTTCATTTTTCTCTTCCTGACTTTATTTTTTTAATTACAACATGATGTATCATCTTACTTAAAGGTCTGCACTCTTGAACCTGAATTGTATCTCCAATTTCAACTTTATTTTCAAAGCATTTTGGAAGTCTTGCATGTATTCTTGTTTTTCTTTTCATAAATCTTTCATATTTCCTCACATAAATAAATCTGTCAAACTCTATAGTAACTCTTCTTGAGAATTTTCTTTTAACAATTCCTTTAAAAATTCTACCTCTAGTTTTTAAATAACCGTGATAAGGACAATCTTTATCATTACAAACATTAGCTTCGCTATCTAAACTTTCTTCTCTTAAACTTCCTAATTTTTCTCCTTCCTTCCTTTTTTTATTTTTTTTCATTTTTTAACTAATCTTCCACTAAACTCGGATCAAAACCAATCTTTACAAGCGCGTCTTTTATTCTTTTTTTATGATCTCCTTGCAATTCAATAGTGTCTTCTGTATATGTCCCACCACATGCAAGGATATTTTTAAGTTCTTTTGTTATTTTTTTAAGATCGACGTTCTTGTCAAATCCTCTTATTATTGTAACAACCTTTCCATACCTTTTCTTTTCAGTTGTTACACTTATCCTTTGAGAGCTTTTTGTAAGCTGCTCACAAACACACGCTTGTAGTGGAAGACCACATCTAGGACATATTTCCATATTATTTTTTTGTATTTTTGAGTGTTAAATTTTTAAGTGTTAATAATCTTGCGATAGTCTTTTTAATTTCTTTTATTTTTGAACTTCCAGCTTTTTTAGATTCTGCTTTTGCCTTTACTAAATCTAACCTTAAATCTTCTAATAATTTTTCTCTTTCTTCTTCTGTCATATTCTTAATATCCTTAAACTTTAGCTTAGCCATTTTTCAATTACTTATCGTTTTTCTTCTTTTTTATTTTCTTTACTCCTTCATTTTTATCTTCATTAATAAATTTAACATTCTCTTTTATTTTTGAGATTAAATTTTCATCAATTGTAATGTTGTCTTTTAATTCAACATCTGGAGGTAAAATACTAACTTTAACTCCCACTGTTCCTGGTTTAGTTTGAGCAATAGACATTGCTTTGTCAACTACCTTAGCACTATCTCCTATCTTCTTTAAATAACCATAAGAAAATCTCCAACTTTTAGCTCTAGAACTAGGAAGTTTTCCGCTTAATCTTATCTCAGCGCCTCTTGCTCCTGCATCAATAATTTTTTGAAGTGTTTTGTAAGCTATAACTTTGAATTTTAAAGGACCGAATCTTTCTATACTTAAAGCAATTTCATCTGCCATTAATTGTGCATTTAATTCAGGAATTTTTATTTCCTCTATTTCAATATGTGGGTTTTCTAAGTTAAAATTTGATTTTAAGATATTTGTTAATTCTTCTATTCTTTCTCCACCACGCCCCACAACCAATCCCGGTTTGTGTGTTGAAATAATAATTTTTTCACCTATAGGACTATACTCTATTCTAACTTTACTAACTTTTCCTTTGCCTAAAAAATTTATAACGAATTCTCTTATAGCAAACTCTTCTTTTTTAAGTTTTACAACCTTTTTCTCTTCCATTTTATTCTTTATCAGTTTTACTTTTCGCAATTAACATTACATGAGTTCTTTTTCTTCTTACACTTCCAAATCTTCCCCATGGCCTTTCGCCTATATTTGCAACAGCTTTAACTATAATAGGGTTTTCTATCTGATGAAAACTTGCATTTGACGAAAGACTTTTTAATAATTTTATAAAAGTTGATGTTGCTTTTTTAGGAAATCTTCCAGACATAATGCCTTTTCTATGAGGTATCTCTCCTTTCATTGGTATGGCTTTTTTGAATTTTAAGACCTCATTTAATTCCAAAATTGCCTCTTCTATTGTTTTCCCCTTTATAAACTTACATATTGCAATAGAATGCTTTGTTGAAATTGGTAAATTATAAGAATTGACAATAGCAAAATCTCTTTTTTTCTTTAATTTATCTTCTTTTTTACTCTTTTTTTCTTCATCTTTCTCATTCAATTCATTTTCTTCTTGTTTCTTTTCTTCGACTTTCTTTTCTTCTTGACTATTTTGATTTTGGTTTTCTTCACTCATTTTACTTCTTTGCTTTGAATTTAGTTCCTTTAGTTGCACCTATTCCAGCTTTACTATGTTTTATCTTTTGTCTTGTAATTGCAAATTCTCCTAATCTATGTCCTATCATTTCTTCAGTTACATCAACAGCAACAAAATTCTTTCCATTATGCACAAAGATTTTCATTCCGATCATTTGTGGCATAATCACCATATCACGATAATGTGTTCTTATAGGTTTCCCTAATGATATCTTTTTATTTGCTCTTCTTATGAAATCTTCAACTTTATGGAATTGATTTAAAACATACCTTCTACTTCTTGATTTTAAAAATTTAGCAACCTCTCTTACACTTAATTTTTTTAATTCTTCGATATTCTTTCCTCTATAAGTAAATTCTTTTCTCTTTATTTCTTCTTTTTCAGTCTCCATTTTACTTTACATGTCCTGTTCTTCTAGGCCTTAAATGGCCAACCTTTCTACCAGGAGGAGCATTTCTTTTTGCAATTTTGCTTTTTATGTTTTTTCCTCTGCCTGATCCAAAAGGATGATCTATAACATTCATTTTTACTGCAGATGTTCTTGGCCAGAGTTTATTTTTTGCTTTTTTAATATGAAACATTTTTCCTGCCTTAACAATTGGTTTTTCAAGTCTTCCTGAACCAGCAATAACTCCAATAGTTGCTCTACAATTTTTATTAAAAGCCTTTTCTTTTTTTGACGGCATTAACACATAAACTTTATCTCCTACAATTTTACTTACAACGCCAGAACTTCCAGAAGTCCTTATGAATACTCCACCATCTTTTGGTTTTGATTCTATATTATAAACCTGCGTTTTTATTGGAATATCTTTTAATTCAAGAATATTTCCTTCTTTAACTTCCTTAGAATCAAAATTTATCTTTTGGCCTTCAAACATCCCTTTAAATGCAGGTATATAAAAAATTCCTCCAGGATATTTTATCTCTGCAAGAGGAGCAGTATGTCCTGGCGAATTTAAAATTTTTAAAACAACCCCCTCACCATAAATTTTACTTGGATATCCTATAGTATATCTAAAAGCCTTTTTTCTTACTCTATAAGTTAGGCTTCCGTGTCCCCTTGCTTGTTGAATTATCCTTTTTCCCATTATATAACTCCCAGTTTCATAGCTATATCAATAGCAGGAAACTCTTTTTTTAATTTAATATAAACATACTTTTTATTGTCTCTTATGTGTGTTCTAATATTTTTTATTTTAACATTAAACATTTTTTCAAATTCTTCTTTTATTTTCTTTTTATTAGCCTCTTTCTCTGTTTGAAAAATCAAAACGTTTTCCGATTCTATTAGTTTAATGGACTTTTCACTAATTACTGGTTTAAAGCTAATCATTTTTTCAATCTATCCTCCAAATCTTTAATTGCTTGTTCAGTATAAACAACAAATCTTCCAATACCGCCTCTTGCGAGATCTAATAAACTTAAATCTTTTACTTTAACACTTTCAAAAATTTTAGCTTTTATTTTCTCATCATTTCCTATAACAATCAATAATCCAGCATTTTTTTTGTATTTTCTTCCTCTACTTTTTCCTTTTCCAGCTCTTATTTTTCTCTTTATAGAAAAAATACTATAAAGTTCGTTTCCTAGTATTTTTTTAAATACTTCTTCAAAATCTTTTGTTTTTAAATCCAAAATTTTAGAATCAATAACAAGAGGCAGTTCGATATCTTTTAATTTTTCTAGATTAATTTTTTTATATTTTTTACATATGTACTCTTTATTTGAACTAGCACTTAAAGCACTTTTTAAAGCAATTAATGCTTCTTTTTTGTTTATTTTTTTTGTATTTATCATAGAAACAACTTTTGGCGGGTGAGCTCTTCTTCCACCTCTTGTTGATGCAACTTCTGCACCAACCCAAATAAATCTGCTTCCCCTTCTTACAAGAATTTTTCTAGGAACTCTTGAAATTCCTCTTCCATAAGAAGTTTTCCATTTTCTTCTAGCATGCCTTATGTTTCCAGAAGCAGAATGTTGTTTTCCTGCGACAGGGCTTGGCGAGTGTGGTTGAAATGTTTTTTTTATTTCTAATACTTTTGAAACAATATCCTCTCTAATCTTCTCTTTAAAAAATTCGGGCGTTTTAATTTCTTTTATTTTTTTACCTTCTATGCTAATTACTGAAGTCATTCTATCTCTAAAAGTTCATATCTTTTTTTTAATTGCTTCTTTGATGGTCTTAAAGGATGTGTTATGAGTATCTGCCTTTTTGCAGGTCCTTGAACAGAACCTTTAACAATTATGTAATCATTCTTAATTTCTCCAAAATTCTTTATGTTTTTTAGTTTCTCGGGTATTTCTTTACTAGAACCAATATCTATTATCTTACTATTATAAATTACTCTTGTAAAAAATCCTAGCTGACCAGCCATAGCAACCCTAAAACTAACTCTAGCAGGATGCCAAGGCCCTAAAGATCCAGGTCTTCTAACTCCTTTTTCTGTTTTATGTTGTTTTAAAGAAATTCCAAACCTTTTTACAGCTCCTGAAAATCCTTTTCCTTTTGTTAAGCCTCTTAAATCAACGAGCTGTCCTTTTTCAAACACATCAAAAACACTAATTTCTTTATCTAGTTTACTTTTTATAAACTCTATCTTTTTTTCTAAATTTCCAGAAAGAGCTATTTCTTTTAGATCAGGCGTCTTTTTTATATTTGTTTTTTTAACAATAGAGTAACATAAAACACGTACATCATCAAAATCCTTTAAATCTAAATTATTTAAAAAATTTGTATCGTAATTTGCTTTTTTAGGAATCTTTAATTTCCTTTTTAACTCTTTTTCTGGTTTTTGTAAGATAAACTCTTTAACAACCTTTCCATTTTTATAAAATCTAACTGAAAAAATCTTCATCGGAGGACATTCAAGAACACTTACAGAAAAAGAAATTTTTTTACCTTTAGTCATAGAATTTTCTGTCATATCTTTAACAATAGCTGAAAACATTCCGGCTTTGTAAGCTATAAAACCTTTAAGATTTTTTACAGAATCAGATGAAATAGCATTCCAATTAACTCTAGGCAGAATTCTCGATGCCCTTTTTCTGGGCCAAAATTGCAAACTTCCTTTCCGTGGTGATCTTTTCGTAGGCATTTCTAACTATATTTTTAAGCAGTATTCTGAAGACCATTTTTTAAAAGCCCTGGACAAAATATCAAGAAAAAGTAAGTTTTTAAATCTTTTTTAAAAAGATTAAGCTTCAAAATCTATACTCTTGTTATATACTTTTCCGTCAATTTTTGCTGTTCTTATTATCTTTCCTTTTCTTTTTGCAATTTCTCTAATTTTTGCAAAATCACTTTCGTTTTTAGGATAAATAAGTTCTGAAATTAAAAAGACATGAGAAATTTCAGCTTCATTGAAATTTGGCTTTTCAAAGACAAAACTTTCTCCTATAGTTTTATCATTTGTTGTGATGTTACAAAAATCAACTTTTTTTTCTTGATCATCTTCTTTTCCAGGTTTTCCAGATAATGGAGCTTTTGGCTTAATCTTTAAAGAAGTTTTATCAGCATCAAAACTTAAAGCAAAAAAAGCTTTTGGAAACTTTTCCATTATCTTTAGAATTTCATTTCCAGACATATCACAATCAATAATATATCTTTTAACTCCTTGAAATTGTTTTTTTTCTTTAAAAGGAATATCTTCTATTTCTTTTGTGGATATTATTGCTCCTTTAACCCTAGTTTTTTTATCTTTTAATTTTTCTGCTACAATTCTTACCAAATCATTCGCAAATTCATAACTAACATTTATTTTAAAAATACCATTTTTTTGTTTCGCATTTATTAAAGCTCTATCTTTAAATTCTCCTTTTCCAAATCTTTGAAATTGTAAATGAACAAAGTTATCAATTTTTCCATCAAAAATTTTTTTGATAAAATTCATGATAGTACTTCATTTTCTCATTATAAAAATTTTTCTAAATACCTACAAAACTTTATAAATTTGAATAAGTTTTTTTTAATATGTTAAATGAACCATTACTAAAAAATATAATTTCTGTACTTCTCTTTTTCTTTCTCATAGTCCTCTCTTTTTTTATTTTAAAACCTATTTTATTTTCAATAATTTTTGCTCTTGTTTTGGCCTTTATTTTTAACCCGGTTTATGATTTTATTTATTTAAGAATAAAATCAAGAAACATTGCCGCTTTTTTGATAGTGCTTATTTTGTTAGTAGTAATTATTCTGCCTATTTGGTTTTTTTTACCAACTCTTCTTCGACAATCTTATTTAGCTTTTCAATCAATCAATCAAATAGATTTTGTTGAAATTTTACAAACAATTTTACCAAAAACAGAAACGATGAAAGAGCTTTCTAATAACATAGGTCCTGTTTTAAACAATTTTGTTTCATCAACAATTAGTTCTTTTAGTAAATCTCTAACTAAACTTATATTAGATTTTCCTGTTATTGGCTTACAAATTTTTGTTGTTTTTTTCACGTTGTTCTATGTTTTAAGAGACAAAGATCAAATAATTCTGTATGTTAAAGAAATTCTTCCATTTCAAAAAGAAATAAAAGAGAGACTTTTTAAATATACACAAGAAGTAACTTCCTCTATCTTATATGGCCAAATTATTGTTGGTATAATTCAAGGTTTAATTGCTGGAATTGGCTTTTTTATTTTTAAAGTAAATAATGCCTTTTTCTTAACAATTATAGCAATTATTTTAGGTGTTCTTCCAATTATAGGAACAGCAATAGTTTGGATTCCTGTTGTAATTTTCTTATTTGTAGCAGGAAATCCTATTTCTGGCTGGGGCGTTTTTGTTTTTGGAATTATATCCTCAACAATTGATAATATTTTAAGACCAATTATAGTATCTAAAAAAACAAAATTAAGTCCTTTAATTTTACTTATATCAATGATTGGGGGTGTTTTTGTTTTCGGAATTTTAGGATTTATCATTGGTCCTTTAGTGATATCATACTTAATTGTTTTGTTAGAAGCATATAAAGGAAAACCTGGAACCTTGTCTATTTTTACTGACTCTCAAGGGAAATAAATGTTTAAAAAATGGAACTAAGAATTAAATTTTTAAAATGGTCTGCAGGAATTCCAGTCGCTATGATTAATTCTAAAACAGCCTCAAAAATAGGAGTACATCCTTTAGATAGAATAACAATAAAATCAAAACATAAAAAATCTAAAGAAGTTTCAAGCGTTGTGGATATAACAGAAACTTTAGTCAAAAAAAACGAGATAGGAATTTCTCACGAGTTAAAGAGTTATTTAAATTTTAAAAATAATGAAAAAGTTGAAGTAAATCTTTCTAATAGCCCATATGCTCTTAATTTTATAAAAAAGAAATTAAATAATAAAGCACTTACACAGAAAGAACTTGATGAAATAATGGAAGATATTGTTAATAATTCACTTTCAGAAGCAGAGATAGCCCTTTTTATAACTGCTGTTTATAAAAATGGAATGTCTTTAAATGAAATAACTTATTTGATAAATTCAATAGTTAAAACAGGCTCAACATTAAAAATAAATAAGAAGATTGTTGTTGATAAACATTCTATTGGTGGAATACCAGGAAATAGGACAACACCAATTGTTGTTTCAATATGTGCAGCAGCAGGACTTACCATACCAAAAAATTCTTCTAGAGCAATAACAAGTGCAGCAGGTACTGCTGATGTAATTGAAACAATAGCAAAAGTTGAGTTTTCAATTAAAGATATTAAAAAAATAATAAAAAAAACAAACGGGTGTATGGTTTGGGGCGGTTCTTTAGGTTTAGTTCCCGCTGACGAAAAAATAATTAGAATAGAAAAAATGTTAAAAATAGATCCAGAACCACAGCTTTTAGCTTCTATTTTATCAAAAAAAATCGCTGCAGGAAGTAAAATAATTCTTATAGATATTCCATATGGTGAAGGCGCAAAAGTAAACAAACAAAAAGCACTTGCTTTAAAAAGAAAATTTGAAGTTCTAGGAAAATATTTTAAAAAAAAGTTAAAGTGTGTTTTAACTTTAGGAAATCAGCCAATTGGAAATGGTGTTGGGCCTGTTCTTGAACTTATTGATGTAATAAATGTTTTAAATCCAGAAAAAAAAGGTCCTAAAGATTTGGAAGATAAAGCAATTTTTTTAGCTGGTCAAATTTTAGAGCTTGCAGGAAAATCGAAAAAAGGCCGGGGAGAAAATTTAGCAAGACAAATTCTTTATTCAGGAAAAGCTTTTAAAAAATTTAAAGAAATTATAGAAGCTCAAGGAGGAAGAGTTATAAATCTAAAACCATCTAAAATAAATCACTCTTTTGTCGCAAAAAAATCAGGTACAATCTTTAGGATAGAAAATAAAAAAATAAACGACCTGGCAAGAGTTGCAGGTTGTCCAATAGATAAATTTGCTGGAGTTTTTATTCATTACCATTTAAATGAAAAAGTAAAGAAAGGCGATAAGATTTTAACAATTTATGCAGAAACAAAATCAAGACTTAATGAAGCAATTAAATATTATAAAAAAATTTATCCTGTAATCCACATTAGATAGTTCTTTACAAGAACTTTAATAATATTAAACAACAACGTTTTTAAACACACAAATACTTTAATTTAAAATGAGAACAAAAAACCAGTATGAATCAGAATATATAAGAAAAATTGTCGAGTATCTTAAAAAAAATTTAAAGAAGGGTTATACTTTAGAGTCATTGAAATGGGCCCTAATTAATCAAGGTTATTCTAGGATTTCTGTGAATAAAGCAATAGAACAAGTAAATAAAGAACTTTCACAAGAAGCACCTATTTTAGAAGAAAAACCAAAAATAACTCATGAAATAATAACAGAAGAACCTAAAAAAAAGCCTTGGTGGAAAAAACTTTTTGGTTTAGATTAGTTAAGAAAACTCAAAATTTCTAAAAATTATCCAAGTTAATTTTATTACTTATTTAATTGAGATTATCTATTAAATTTCTATTACTTAGTTAATTAGTTAACCTGACTATAACTTAAGAAATTTCGGTATAATTTAAAACGCCTCCGCCAGGAATCGAACCTGGATGCCCGTAAGGGCCCGGTTCTCAAGACCGGTGCACTACCATTGTGCGACGGAGGCTTACAATTTATCCTCAAAAGAGCCTGCGGAGGGAATCGAACCCTCGACCTACTGATTACAAGTCAGTTGCTCTACCGCTGAGCTACGCAGGCTCGTTTTTTTAATAAACCCAAGATAATCTTTAATCTATAAACTAAACTATAAAAAATTATGTAAAATTTTATTTAAAAGGATTTTTAAAACTAACAAATTCTTTATTTTTCTTTTTCGATTTTAAGAATTCTTATTTCACAAACAGATAAAGGGTATATTTTCTTTAAAATAGGAATTAATGTTTTCTGCAATTCTCCATTCAAAACTTTCTTAAATATTTCTTCAGATTTTTTATCTTTAATGTAATTTGTAATTGATTCTCTTGCTTTATTTCTTAAAGCTTTTCTAATAGCCCTTGAAACTTTTCTTCTTGTTATTAAAAAAGGTTTAATTCTTAAAACAAAATCTTTACACTCTGCTGAAAAAGAGTCTTCTACATAATTAGTTCCCTTTCTTATAATTCTTCTTATATAAGATAACAAAATTTGTAATTCTATTGGGTAAGATGTTGCTTTTCCATTCTCAATTTTAACTTTAAGTTTTAAAATAGCTCCTTTTCCTTTTAAAATTCTTGTTAAGTCGTAAGATATTACCCTATTTTCTAAATCCTCTAAGTCATATCCATAAAGCTGTGTTATTTTTTTTATTATTGGAATTTCAACATCAATGAACTTTCTTTTTCTTTTTGCTTCTGCCATTTTTATGTTTGTAGTACTTTTCCGGTTCTTTTATTTCTTTTTCCTTTTCTATAGTGTGATTTTCCACACACATCACAAGTATACATTATGTTTGGTTTTTTGTTTGTCTTTGTTTTTCTTTTGAATTTACTTACAGCAGGTTTACTTCCCCATTTTCCTTTATTTCCAATTCCTCTTCCTTTACCTCTTTTTCTTGCTCTTGTTATGCTTCCTCTTGTTAAAGCTCCTCTTCTAAATCCAGTTGAAATTATTTTTATCTTATGAATTGTTTTTTTATTGCAATAAGGACAATATCTTGAAACTTGTTTTGGAATTTTCATCTTAAAAAATGCTGAATCTAGTTTTTAAAGTTTGTTGATGGCCCTGCGCAGAATCGAACTGCGATCTCATCCACGTCAAGGATGCGTCTTAGCCATTGGACTACAGGGCCTATTTTAAAAACTTTACTAAAATATAAATAAAAATATTTAAATATATGCCAAGTTTAATTTTTTTATGATGAGCAATTCTTCAAGAACTATTTTATTTATAATATTCTTATTGTTTGGAGTTTACTTTTTAAACTATCCCTTAAACTTTATCAAACTTCCACAACTAAAAGAAACTATAAAATCATGGATTATCTTTATTGGAGGAATCTTAATAATCGTTGGTGGTATAAGTTTTTTAAAAGCAACTCGATATTCTTATTATTAAATTTTCTAATAAAATTTATATATATTGTTGCTGTTTTCTTTAAATGAGGTTTTTTAACAAAAAAGAGGTGTCAAAAAAAGGCCAAATTACAATATTCATTATAATCTCTTTGTTGATTTTAGCTGCAATTGTTCTTTTTGTATTTTTAAGAGGAAAAATATCAATTCAAGAGGTTCCTGTTGAGTTTCAACCAGTTTATTCTTCTTTTTTAACTTGCTTAGAAACAGACCTTTCAACAGCAATAAACATTGCAGAAACTCAAGGAGGTTATATTTACTTACCAGAATTTGAACCCGGATCTGATTATATGCCATTTTCATCACAACTAAACTTTTTAGGAAATCCAATACCTTATTGGTATTATGTGTCAGGAAATAATTTTGATAGAGAACAGGTTCCAACAAAAAAACAAATTGAAGAACAAATTTCCAACTACATTAAAGACTCAATAAAAAATTGTAATTTTAATACTTATAATGATCAAGGATTTGAAATTTCTTTAGATGAGCCCTCAAGTGTTAAAGTTAACATTAAAGATGATAAAGTTGAATTAAATCTAAATACAAATCTCAACATTGAAAAAGAAAATTCGTCTGTAATAATAAATAATCACAAAACCTCCATAAATTCCAAATTAGGCCAACTTTATGATTCTTCTTTAAAAGTTTATAATCAACTAAAAGAAAATAAAATTCTTGAAAATTATACAATCGATGTTTTAACAAATTACGCTCCTGTAGATGGTTTTGAGCTTAGTTGTAGTCCTTTAATTTGGAATGCAGATGAGGTTTTTGACAATATACAAAACTCTTTAGAGCATAACATAATTTCTATTAACAATAAACAAGAAAAATACTTTACAGTTGATTTTGGAATTTCAGAGAAAGTTAGTTTTTTAACTTCAAAAAATTGGCCGCATAATTTAGAAGTTTATCCGACTCAAGGTAATTTAATGGTTTCAACACCAATCGGAAATCAGCCAGGATTAGGGATTCTAGGTTTTTGTTATGTTCCATATCATTTTGTCTATAACATAAAATATCCTGTTTTGGTTCAAGTTCAAAAAGATCAAGAGATTTTTCAGTTCCCATTTGCAGTAATAATAGAAAATAATAAACCAAGAGAAGAAAAAAATATTACAGCATTCCAACAACCAGTTCCAGAAGTTTGTCAATTCAAAAACACAGAAGTCGAAGTTAGAGTAATTAATGAAGAAGGAATACCAGTTAAGTCAAACATATCATATGAATGTCTATCAAATAGATGCTTTATTGGAGAAACATCCGATAACGGAAATTTAAAAGAAAACTTCCCGCAATGCATTAATGGTTATGTTGTTGCTCAAGCACCAGGCTACAGTACAGCAAGATATCTTCTCTCAACAAATCTGCCTGGAAAAGTAGATATAATTATGGAAAAACTTTACAATAAAAATATAGAGCTTCTTTTAGATGGAAGAAGATATTCAGGAAATGCAGTTATTAACTTTATTTCAGATCAAAACTCTTTATCATTGTTTTATCCAGAACAAAAAAACATAGATCTTAGCGAGGGATCTTACGAAATTCAAGTTATTATTTACAAAAACTCTTCTTTAAAATTTGGCAATACAATATCTCAACAATGTATAGAAGTTCCAAGATCAGGAATTTTTGGGGTTTTTGGAGCTAAAGAAGAGAGGTGTTTTGATATTCAAATACCTGAACAACTAATCACAAATGTTATTTCAGGAGGAGGAAAAACACAACAATATATTTTAGAAAGCGATTTAATAAATTCAAAAAGCATTGAAATTAATGTTAAATCATTCCAAGAACCAGAATCACTTGAACAGTTACAAGAAAATTATGATTTATTAGATACAACAAACCTAGATATAAATTTTAAATGAGTATTTACATAAAATGAAAATCAAAAATAAGAAAAAAGTTATAGAAAAAATATTTATTTTAATTGTCTCCATACTTTCTATAATAATTTTTACAGCTACTCTTTCAGCACAATATGCAAGAAGCTTTAGCGCTTATACTCAAAATCCAACAATAAGATCAGAATTCGGTAAAGTAGATTTTCCATTATTTAACAAAGAAATGTGTGGCGCTGGCCAGGACTTCTTATTGCAGGTTTCTCCCTCTGGTTGTATTCCTGCTGTTGTAAGAAGCGATCTTTTGGAAGAGCAAAATGTTCCTGTTTTTTGTCCAATTGTTGCAACACAATTAAATCCATTAATTGAAATAGAATCTATAAAACACATATCACTTTCTGGAAGAGTTCCTCCAGAAGTTGTAGGAGTTGGTTATCAACCAGCTAGAGCAGCTCTTGCAAAACCAGAAAAAAGAATAGACTCTCCAGTATTCAACAATTTAGGATATGCTATTATTGTTCTAAAAAGACAACCAAACGAATCAAAAATGCCTGATTTTGTTGAGGGAAATTTGACAGCAAGAATAACTTATGATATAGAAAATGCCTTTGGGGTTGGTAGAGCTGTTTTTTATCTTCCTGAAATGTCTCAATCAGAATGGGATCAAAATTTTGTAAAATATTCTTTTTGGGATGGAAGAGGATACCTAAGGGCTGAAAGTATAGACGATAAGAGCGCAACAATTTCTGTTTATTCAGACAGAGAAGCATATAAAATTGGAAAATCTGGAGAAAAAAGAATAATAGCAAAAGTAAATCTTGATTTAGAAAAAAATAAAGAATCTCATCAAATTTATCTTCCTGGTTTTAATTATTGTTTAGGCACTCTTTCTTTAAAACTAGAAGATATAACATCCCCTGACGAAAGAGCTTTGTTAAATGTAGATGGAAATTCTTTTGAATTAAAAGAAGGAGCTTCTTTTTTAGATAACAGGTGTAGGATTTTAGATTTAGATAAAAAAGGGATTGTTCAAAAAGTAAAAATTTCTTGTAGAGAAGATGATGGAGCAAAAACATTCATTTTGTCAATAAATCCAAAAATAGAACTTGAAATTGATGGCGAGAGTAAAAGTTATAGTTTAGGAGATAAACTTTATTCATTAAATGATGGTAGATCAGTTTATCTTGTTTATGTGAATCAAAATGAAAATAAAGAAGATTTAATGGTTATTGTAGCAGCTCTTAGATCATCAACAGAAAAACTTTCAGATCAGGATTTAGACTCATTTAATTCATTTTTTGGAAGATATACTCCTGGAGAAATAAAAAATTTAGGTTCGCTTGTTTCATCTGTATTAAAGTTTGGATTAAGTAGAACTGAAAATTTTTTAAGGCACATAATAGAGGACCAGTCTTTTGAACCTTTGTCTACTCAAGAAATTACTGAGAAGTTTGTTGAAAATGGAGGAAAAAAAATAAAATTTATTGGTTTTTCAGGACCCCAGGATGAGAATTTAGATCTTTATTTAAATGATAAAAAATTTGAAGATAGCTATAAAAATGCTTTAAAAGATTATGATGAAATTATAAACAGCTTTTCAAATGAAAAAGATATTAATGATGCTTCTAGAGAGGCAACTTTAGGAGAGAAAACATTATCAGCTAAAATAGAATTTTTAAATTCTTTAGGCCAAAAAAGAACAGCTCTTGAAGAGTGTGAAAGGCTTAAAGAAACCTTTCCAAACTCAATAAAACCTAAAATTTGTGATGATAATTCTCTCCTTGCAAATACTGATAAAGAAGTTGCAGAGGTTATTATAAACGGAAAAATCCATAGAATTTCATTAGATAGGATTATAACCCCAACATTTAATGAGTTTGGAGCAGAAATTTTAGTTAGAAATAAAACAACAGGAGAGGTTCTTGGAACATTAAGTTTAAGAAAAAACGAAATTAAATCAATAAATCCAGAAACAGAAGAAACAATTCAGCTTCTTGATCTTGACGAAAATTCAGCTAAAGTAAGATTAAACCTTAAAAAATCAATAAAAGGAGAAATTAAGGAATTTATAGATGATACAAAAACTTTAGTAATCAATACTCCAGATTCTTTTGATAGTAATTACATATTCACTCTTCAAAAAATAAATTTAAAGAAATTTGCAAAAGTTTCAATAAATCCAAAAATAGATTATGCACAAACAAACGCAACATTTTCATTTAAAATAGGAATTGAAAAAAGAGCCATAAAATTAACCCCAGAAAAAACTAAAGAAAAGATTGAGAGCTTAAATAATACAATAAACAAACTACAAAATATTAATTCTAAACTTGAGGATGTTGTTAGAATTGGAAAAACAGCTTGTCTTGCTACAGGCAGTGTTTTGACTTTTAAAAACTTTATTTCTAATCTAGGTGGTGAAGGAGTTGCTAGACAAAAAGTCATGAGAGACAGCGGTGGATGGTTTGAAATTTGTGAAAGAGAAGTTAGTTTAGGAAAATATAGAAATGTTGACAGTTGCCTTTTGGAGAATTCTGATACAATAGAAAAAGAAGTTGAAGAATACTCTAAAGCAATTTCTACTCAAAACGAAGAAATAAAGAAAATACAATCTCTTCATAAAATAAAAGACGGGTTTTTAGGAGAGGACATAATAAATACTACTGCCTTTAAAGAAGACTATATAGATAATGATTTTAAAAATGAATTACAAAAAAATCTTGAGCAAAATTTCCAACAAGGAACAATAAACATAGAAAATAAAGATATCCCAATTTCAGAAATTGTCTCTTCAATAAATCCAAACACCATTTCAATTTCACAAGCGAAAGAATTACAACTTAATTCAAGGCTATTAAACTCTGAAAATCCGGAAATTAGAGAAAGAGCAAAAAAACAAATTGAAGCTACACTATCAGATGTTTGGTTAGAGTCAAAAAATTATTTAGAGGTGACAAGATTGTCAGAAAAGCTTCCTCAAGAATTGAAAGGACTTCAAACAACAATTGTCCCTTCTGAAAACTCTATTGAAGTATTTTACAACAAAGGAAAAACAACACAAGCAATTGGAGATATTCCTGCAGGAACACCATCTATGATTGTTTCTTATCTTGGTAATCAATATGTTTTGGGTTTAGAAGAAATTTCTTCTGGAAAATACATTGTTTCAGAAGTTTATTCTTTATCAGGCAAAAAAATTGAAGATAACGTTGTAAAAAACAGAATAAAAGAAAGATTTGTTGTTAGTGCAATAGATCCTTCTCAATATAAAAACCAGTATCTTAATCCTAAAGTTAGGTATTATGAAAGAGATCCTTACAAAGGATTGCCCGCAATTGTTCCTTTTGATCTAGTTAATGGTTGGTATGCTTCAATTAAATCAACTCTACCAATAGCTTCAAATATAAGAGCTTATGACGAATCTGGTAGAGTTTCAAGTTTTTGGCTATGCAATGTAGGAAGCAATGGTCTTGAGGAAAACACTGGTGGAGACGATATTTGTCAATTAATAAATCTTGCAACAGGCCAGCCATACAACCAGTTTCCAGGATTAAGTTCAGACGAAGCAGCAAGAAAAACAACACAAGCAATTCAAGCTATTGCAGAAGTTTCAAAACAATACAAACCGGGGGTCGATAGGGTTAGAGTTTTCGGTCAAATTGTTAGTGTTGGAGCACCAGCAACATCTGTACCAGGAATTCAATGTCAAGACATTATGTCTCCAAAAGAGTGTAATTTGCTTTTCAATGTTTGCGATCCTTTTGTATGTCCAAGTTCAAGATGTGATTTAGGAGGAAAATATCCTGTAGAAAATGTTGTTCAATCAGGAATTTTTGGAAGCATTTTCCTTTGCCTTCCAAATTTCCCAGAAGTTAAGATTCCAATTTGCCTTACAGGAGTTCATGCAGGACTTGATTCTTTTAATACTGTTCTTGATTCTTATAAAAGTTGTTTAGAAGAAAGTCTTGAAAAAGGGAAAACAGTTGGAATATGTGATGAAATATATTCTATTTATTTATGTGAATTTGGCTGGAGACAAGCAACTCCTTTAATAAATTATATTGTTCCTCAAGCAATAGGTTCTGCTTTAAGTGGATCTTCAAAAGGCGGAGGAGAGTATCTTTCTGTGCAAGATGCTTTCCAAAAAGTTTCAGATTCAGTAACATTTTTCACACAGTATTATGCAGAGGATTCGTTTAAAGCTTTCAAATCACGTTCTACACAAGAGGTAGGAAGTGCTATTTGTAAAAAAGCATTTTCATTTAGTTATCCAGGAGATGGAAAGTTTATTGATTTGTTAACAGCTCCTGATTCACCACCACAATTTTATGGAAGATTTGAAGAAATTCCTTTCACCACAGCAACAAATCCTCCAGTTTCACAATATAAAGTATTCTATCATATTTATGCTGGAAAAGATTTTCCTGCATTTTATGAAGTTTATCTTAGAGGAAAACCAGGCTCTTTTTATCAAGACAATCCAATAAGAACAATTGCGAGAGGTTCATTAAAAGCAGGAGATTACATAACAAGGACAGTAGACTTTACAGCGCCTTCTGGCTATAATGAGATGTGTATTATTATTAATGGAAAAGAAGAATGTGGATTTAAACAAGTTACTTCTGATTTTGGCATAAATTACATAACAGAAGCATATATTTCTTCTCAAGCTTCAAAAACTAACATTAAAACAGAAAGAGAGTGTGTTTCAGGAACACCTAATGTCTTTCCTTTAATAAATCCAACTTTAAATCCAAATGTTCAAGAAGGAGTTTCAGAATCAATTGATCCAGCTATTTACAATAGAGGAATTATTAGAATTTGTGCAACAGATAATCCTGGAAAAGGATCTGATCCATTTGTAGGTACAGAAAATGCGAGATGGAAAGAAGTCGGATATTGTTCTGATCCAAAAATTAAATGCTGGCTTGATTCAGAAAGTGTAAAAAATGCTATAAAATCAGTTAATCTCGAGCAAAAAACTTTAGAAGAGACAAATAAAAATTCTTTAGAAATTTTGAAAAAAGAGCAAGGCTATTTAAGCGAAAAAGATTTTAGAAATCTTCTTAGAGAAATTTCTGATAAAATTCCTCAAGAAAGAATTTCTTTAATAAACAACAACATAAACAAAGTTTTCTTTAGTTATGAAAAAGGCTTGTTGATATTGTTAAGAGGAAATTCATTTTCTGAAATTGCATTAGATGCTTACAAAAAAATAAGAGAACAACAAGAAAGAGAACAGCAAATAAGAGAACAACAAGAAAGAGAAAAACAATTAGGAAAATTAGAAAGACCATCAACTACAGAAACTACAGAAGCAATATCTGGATTAACCACTAAAAAAATCAATTTAGGAGATAAGTATCCTATTCTTAAGTTTGAGCCAGGAGGAATCAATTATGCTTTTTCAGAAGAGACAAATTCTTGGTATTGGTGTGTTAAAGATTGTAATGACGGAAAAAATTGGTATGATTCAAAACTAGCAGAATTTGCAGGAAAAACAACAGGAGAAGACATTACAAAAAGAGTCTTAATTCCAGAACTTTCAAACAAAGATAAAGAGTTCATAAAAAAACTTTCACAATCAACTTACAATACTGGCCTTTCATTGTTAATTCAAAGAACAAATACTAATGATGAAGGTGGAATTCTAAACAGAGTTAGTTTTGGATTAATTAAAAAAGATGCTAAGCTTTCTACAGATAATGTAAGATATAATCCTGATGGTATATTAGAAATAAACCAAGAAACAAATGCAATAAGTATTGAAGATTTAAAATCTCTTATACCAGGAATTCCAAGAGATTATAGATTTCCTTTTTATTTTAGGTACAACGGAAGCGAATGGCAATGGTCTGCATCTACCTTAAACAAATCTAATTACAATGTTTGGTTTTCTATACATAACTTCTCATCAGAAAAAAGTTTGTTAGACGGAAAAAATTCTTTTGAAGGAATAAAGTTAATCTTTACACTTGGAATAAGAGAAAAACCAATTGAGGTATATGTTCCATCAACAGAACAAGAGACAACACAAAAACCAGGTACACCAAATCAAGAACAGCAAACAAGCCAAACACCACAACTTAGATGCTCGACAAGAGAGGAATGTCAAAAAGTTTTGGGTTATGAAATAGTAAAATTAGCGCAAGAAGCTAAAACACAAAAAGGAATTTCAGATGAAAAAGTTTTACAAGATACAGGTGTTAAAAATTTTGAATGTCTTACACTAATGGTCGCTAATATAGAAAGCAATATCTTCCACTGTGGTGAGTTTACTTCAACAGGGATTTCAGGCTTTCAAGAAAATAACAACCCTCTTTACTGTAACAACAACGAGGAAAAAGTTATAAAAAATTTAAATGGTGAGGAAAGTTTCGGAATTATGCAAATAAATAGAAAAGCTCATCAAAATGTAAATGTGCTTGACTTTAATGAAAACGTAAATTATGCTATTGACATCTTGATTAACAGCTACAATCAAAATAAAGATGGTAGAGTATTTACATGCACTAACACAAAATACACTGGATGGAAAGCTGCATTAAGAAGTTATAATGGTTGGGGGTGTACAGAAGCAACTAAGTACTATGTTGAGAGTGTTTTAAGCCAATCAAATAGAAATAAAATAAATTCACTTTTCAGCGATATTTGCAGCTAAAATTTTTTATATTATTTGTTACTTGTTTTTTAAAGTTTTTTAACGCGGAGATGCCGGAGTGGTCAAACGGGCTGCGCTTAGGACGCAGTGGCTTAGTGCCTGCCTAGGTTCGAATCCTAGTCTCCGCATAAATAAATTAAAAAACTAAAAACACAAAAAACTCATTAAAAAATATAAAAATTTAAGATTTATCGATTTCTTTTTCTTTTGCTTTAATTTTTTCTTCAAGTCCGAGTTTTTCTATAAGTTCTTTGTATCTATTTCTTATTGTAACTTCTGTTATACCAGCAATATCTGCAACCTCTCTTTGGGTTTTCTTTTCATCATTCATTAATGCCGCAACATAAAGAGCAGCTGCTGCAATACCTGCTGGACCTCTTCCAGAAGTAAGTTCAACTTCATCTGCTCTTTTTAAAATCTTCAAAGCATCATTTTGTGTTTTTGGAGAAAGTTTTAAGACAGAAGCAAATCTTGAGATGTAATCTTTTGGCGAGCTTTGTGTTATCTTAATTCCGAGTTTTCTTATTATAAACCTGTAGGTTCTTCCAATCTCTTTTCTTTCCACATCAGAAGCAGTTGCCATTTCATCAAGAGTTCTAGGTATATTGTAACTTCTGCATGCAGCATATAAACAAGCAGCAACAACAGATTCCATACTTCTACCTCTTACAAAACCCCTCTGCAAAACATAATTATAAATTCTTGCAGCTTCATCTCTTACTACATTTGGAAGGTTTAAGTAAGAAGAAATTTTTCTTAATTCAGCCATTGCAAGTCTTAAATTTCTTTCGATACTTGTAGAAACCCTCTCTTGCCATCTCTTTAGTTTTATAAAAGTTCTTGATTGTTTTGGATCTAATTTATAGATATCGGCTATTTCACCGACATTTGTTGTTAATCCCCTATCAAATTTTTGAATACTTGTTGGAGCTCCAGCACGTCCTTTTTTTTCTGATTTATCAAACTTTCCAGATAGATCTACTCCTGTATCAACCATCTTCTCCTCAACTACAAGACCACAATCATTACAAATAATCTCACCAAGATGAGAATCATAAGTTAAGTTTACACTACCACACTCAGGACATCTCTTAACATAAACCATTTTTTAGTTAAATTAGTTTTACCGTAAAATTTATAAATAAATATATAATTTATAAATCTTTCTATTTTATAAATCTTTCCAGATCCGCATCTTAGATTTTAATAATTTCTTATTAAAAAAGATTCAAGAGATATTGGAAAAGTCATTAGAAAGGTAATTAACCCTTTATTTAAAACTTCAGACATCAACTTTAAAGTTCACTTTTTCTTAATAAAATTTTTTCAAAGTCCTTTAATTTTATGAATTACTTTCTTCTATTAACACCCCATTAATCATTCCTTCTTGGCTTGGCCTGTTTGTTACTTTAACTTTTCCTATTTCTGTTTTTAAGATTGCTCCTTTTGTTATTACGTTTTGTCTAGCTAAAAACCTGTTAGAAGGAGTTTCTAAAACATTTTCTATCTTAACTTTTTTTGTTTTTCCGTTTACCCTAACATTCACAACATTAGATTTCACCAAAAAAGTTTTTTTATTTCCTCCTGTAACCCTGACTGTTTTTCTTTTTTCTTCACCCAACCTCACTAGAATTTGTTGTCCAGGCAATTCGTAAAGTTTCTTTTTCCTTGATTTTCTATATTTCCCACCAGTAACTTTTCTTCCTTTTTTCATTTTCTATGAAACAACAAACACAATTTAAATATTTTTCCAAATGATTCTAATTCAACCAACAGAAAATAGAGAAACATTTATAAATAATCTATCAATTCCTATTTAAGATATTCCATAATTTGGAATTAAAAAATGAACAACAATATAGACAGACCGTTAGACCTTTTAAACAATTCTAGAGGAAAAGAAGTTCTAGTTCACTTAAAAGGAGACAAACAATTTGTTGGAACTTTGTTAGCTTTTGATATTCACATTAATTTAGTTCTTGACAATATAAAAGAAATAGAAAACGGCGAAATAAAAAGAAACCTTGGATTAACTTTTTTAAGAGGAGATACAATCATTTACATTTCACCAGCTACAACATCACTAAAAAAAGAGTGAACAAATTAAAATCTATTAAAATTAATAATTCAATTAACATTCATTAATAATTTTATTAAAACTAAAGAAATAAAAACTGAAACTAACTAATTAGGTTATGCCAGAAAAAATTAAAATTCTTTTTTTAGGAACAAGTGATTCTATACCAACTGCTACCAGAAATCATCCATCATTTTTAATAAGTTACAAAGGAGAAAATATTCTTGTTGATTGTGGAGAGGGAACTCAAAGACAACTAAGAAAAGCTAATTTGAATCCGTGTAAAATCACTAAAATCTTGATAAGTCACTGGCATGCAGATCATGTTTTAGGAATTCCCGGATTGTTAAAAACATTGGCGATGAGCAACTACAACAAAAAACTTTTTATTTATTGTCCTAAGAAAACAAAAAAAGCTCTTGAAATTCTTTTAAAATTATTTGGTTTTAGAAATGAGATTTCTTTAGAAATTAAAGAAGTTGAAGGAAAATTTTTTGAGAATGAAGATTTTTTCATTGAAGCTAATCAACTATTTCATACAGTACCTTGTAATGCTTACTCTTTCGTTAAAAAAAAGAAAATTAAGATAGATAAAGAAAAACTAAAAAAATACAAGATACCAGAAGGCCCACACCTTAAAAAATTAAAAGAAGGAAAAGATCTTCTTTATGATGGAAAAAAATACAAACTAGAAAAACTTACCTATATAGAAGACGAAAAAAAGGTTTCGTTCATAATGGACACTTCTTTTAATAAAAAAATTATTAACTATGTTAAAAATTCAGATGTTTTAATTTGCGAATCAACTTTTTCGTCAGATTTTAGGAATAAAGCAAAAGAATACAAGCATTTAACATCTATTGAAGCTGCAGAAATAGCCAAAAAATCGAAATCAAAAAAACTTTTTTTAGTTCACATAAGTCAGCGATTTTCAAAAAATCCAGAAAAAATTTTAAGAGAATCAAAGAGAATTTTTAAAAACACTTTTCTTCCTAAAGATTTTGATCTTATAGAAATTTAATCTTATCTAAAAAAATAGAAAGATTTTAAATAGAAATTCTTATTTCTTTATAAATGAAAGCCCCTGTAGCTCAGCCTGGATAGAGCGACTGCCTTCTAAGCAGTAGGTCGCAGGTTCAAATCCTGTCGGGGGCACTTGCGCGGATGGCGAAGTGGTTAACGCGCTCGGCTGCAGCCCGAGTATTCCCAGGTTCGAATCCTGGTCCGCGCTTAAATTTTCATAGTCATCTCCAATTGTAGAGATGGCAGGCCAACTCTGATTCACGGCAGGGTTGGCCAACCAAAAAATGTCAGAAAAAATTATTGCTATAGGAATAATCTTTATTTTTTTAGGAATATCTCTTTTAGTTATTGGAAGCTTAATTAGCTTATCAAAAGGAAACTCAAAAACAAACTTTGCAATTGGTGGCTTTATTGGACCAATTCCTTTCGGATTTTTTAGCAACAAAAAAATGTTTTGGATTTGGCTTTTAATAGCAATATCTTTCTTATTAATTTGGTTTTTGTTAAGAAGATATTTTTAAAATTTATATAAAAAATTGAAAAAGATTTTTGAGATCTAACAAAGATCAATAAAAACAAAATTATTAATCAGGTGTTTCATGTGTATCAATATTAAACATAACTCCTGTTCCATCTAAAACTTTCACTAATTTATCGGCTAACTCCAATATATCTTCTTTTGTTGGAACTTTATTGCGCCAGTCATAAACAAAATCTACTGGACCTATAGTACATTCAAATCCAAGTGATTCTACTTTCTTTACAATCTCAGAAGCTTTTTCATTTCCTGCTTTAAAATACATTATAAGAAAAGTTTTCCATCCCATAAAAAAATAATAAAGCTATATTTTATATAACTTTCTCTTAAAATAATTAACTACCAAAATTTATTAATATTTATTTACCATAAATTATAAGTTAAAATGAAAGTTTACACAAAATACTTAACAATAAACACAAAAAAAAGAATAGACTTTGTAAATATTACAAAACAAGTAAAAGAAGCTATCTATGAATCTAAAATTAAAGAAGGAATTGCTCTTGTTAATAGTATGCATATAACTTCAAGCGTTTTTATAAATGACAACGAACAAGGTCTTCTAAATGATTTTAGGAGATGGTTAGAAAAATTAGCTCCAACTAATGAAAAAATTTACGAGCATAATCTTACAGGTGAAGACAATGCATATGCTCACTTATGGAGAACAATTATGGGAAGAGAAGTTGTGATAGCAATAAGCAACGGAAAACCAGATTTTGGTCCGTGGGAATCAATATTTTATGGAGAATTTGATGGTCAAAGAAACAAAAAAATTTTAATTAAAATAATTGGAGAGTAAACAAATATTTTTAAATATAAAAATTATCTAAAAATAATGAGAAAAGAGGTTAAAATTTATATTTCTGTCTTTGCTTTAGTTTTTTTAGCTTTAGCTATTCTTTATTTTTTTAATTTACAATTTACAGGATTTGCAATTTTTCAAGAATCAAGCCAAGCTGATTTTGATCAAGGAAATTACTCTAATACTTTTTACAATGGAAGCGCTTTAGTTTTAAATTCTTCTTCAGGAAGTTTAAATGGAATTTATATCTCAAGAATTTTCGATGCTGGCGAAAACTCTTCTTGGTTAAATTTAAGCTGGCAAGGAGAAATTCCTGAAAATACTTCTTTAGTTTTTAGTGTTAAAGCATGTTCCTTACAAAATTGCTCAGACGTTTCCTTTCAAGATGTAGGAAATAACAAAACAATAAATCTTTCTCCTTTAAATTTAAATTCTAGGTACTTCCAATATAAAATCTCTTTTTCTGGTTACAACCTAACCTCAAACGAAACAAACACATCTCAAATATTAACACCATTTGTTTCAAGTGTTTCAATAAACTACAAAGCAATTCAGCAACAGCAACAACAAAGCCAGACTTTACTGACAATAATTGAACCAAAAGGAGAAAAAACAACAACTACAGGAATTCCTATAACTTACAATGTTCAAGGAGTGAATTTAACCTGCTGGTACAATGTTATTGATTCTTCAAACAATTTTGTGATACAAAACACAACACTTTCTAACTGCGCAAACTCAACATTTGACCTTTCTTCAGATGGGAGTTACATTATTAATCTTTATGCAAACGGAACCTCTGGTTTTAATTATACAAGCTCATCTTTTAGTGTGCAAACACAACAACAAACAACAAACCAAACTTCAGAAAGCCAACAAACAACAAACGAAACGACAGAAACAATAAATGAGACAACAAACGAGACAACACAGACACCAAATGAAATCACAAACGAAATTCAACAACAAACAACAGAACAACAACAAGTGCAAGAACAACCAACAATAATTCAGCTTTCTGTTGCTGATTTACCTACTTTAACTTTAAACCCAGGATCAAGCCAAAATTTAGCTTTAAACATACAAAATACAGGCAATGTTGCATTAAGTTCTTGTAAACTTTCTATTCAAGAAGAATTTTCTTCATGGTTTAACATTTCACCAGAAGAAAAAAACCTAAATCCAGGAGAATCTTCTAGTTTAACACTAGTTCTTTCTTTACCACAAAATTTGACAGATGGTGAAAGAAAAATTTCAATAAATGTAAATTGTGGCGAAACTTCTTCAACTAAAGAGTTAACAGTAAATGTTGTAAACAAAAAACTTGACATTGATATAATAGATGTTCAAAGAACAAGAAGTGATAGGATTAGGGTTTTGTACTCTTTAAAAGAACTCGCTGGTCAAGATCAAAATGTAGAAATAAAATTCTTAATATTAGACCAAAATAACCAGCAGGTTTCAAACATTACAGAAAACAAAACAATAGATGCAAATTCTGAAAAAGAATTTAGGACAAATATGCAAATTAACGAAACAATTGAAGGAAACTTAACTTTACAAGCCTCATTGAACTCACAAATTTATTCGGTATTTGTTCAAGAGCCAATTACACTCGGAGCACCAACAGGTTTTGCAATTTTTGAAGGTTTCGGTACAGGAGGATTTGTCCTTCTTTTAGGAGTTGTTTCTGTGCTTATTGTTGTTTTGCTTATTGTAAGACGCATAAGAAATTTGAAAAAAAACCAATAAAACTAAATTTATTCTTTAATATTTGTTAGGTCTATATACTCCTCACCACCAATTAAACTTATCTTTGGCTTTCTAGACTCCACTAATTTATTTTTTTTCTTACTAACTTTTTCTTTTTTATCAAATTCACGGATCTTTTTTCTTTCTTTTATTATTCTTCCCAAAACATTATACATACTTATAGTAAACATAGAAACAAAAAAAGTAAAAATAAAAAATAAAAAATCATTTAATAAGTTTAATTCTGTTTGTTTTGTCTTATTTATTAGAGAAAACAAAATAAAAATAAAAACAATTATAATTGAAAAAATTAAGAAAGTAAACCCTCTTGCAAAATCACCAACAACCCTTTTTTTTATTTCAAATAATAAAAAAATTGCAACTAGACAAAAAAACAACGAAAAAAGATTTATTATAATTGATGTAGTGTAAGAGTCAAGCACCATTTTAAATAATAACAAACTTTAAATATAAATTTTTATTTTTTATTCTTTAATATACCTTTCTACTTTTTTTAAACTTTCTTTTTCCTGCAATCTCTGTTCAATTTTTCTTTTATATGCTTGTTTTTTAATAATCAATCTTATTATTGTAATAACTAATATTATCGATAAAATTAAAACAATAATTAAAATCCATATGCTTATACTCTCAATTTTTGCTTCTGGTTCTTTGCTTACAATAGCAAATACATCTCTACCAATAAAGGTTTCATTATTGTATGTTAACTTAGCAACAACAAGATAATTGCCAACACTCAACAATCTTGCAGGAATTTTAATTTCCTTTATTACTATCTCTGAATTGTTTATTTTTCTTGTTTCAAAGCTAGATACATAAACTTTTCCATTTGGATCTTCTATAGAGTGTTCTAACACAACGTCTTTTTCTCCTTTAATTGATGAAAAGTCAGTTATGTTTGTTTTGGTCTCTAGAATAAGTTCATCTCTTGTTGGGTTTAGCGATGAAAAGTCTATAAATATTTGTTTTGATGTTAAAAACTCTTTATTAGTTTCAATAGAGTTTTGGAGCAATGTTAAAGCCCTTAAACTTATTATATCTATATTTAAATTAAATAAGTACAATTTACCCGTTGGTTTCTCTTCTTTCACAATTTCAGGAGGTGTTATTGGAGCAGCTCCCCCACCACCTCCAGAAGGAGCGCTAGGTGCAGGTGCTGGTGTTGGTGCGCCTTCTTCTACAGCTGTAAATAATTGAGAAGCCCCACTTTTTTCTGTTCCAAAATAAACAACAATTTTGAAATAATAATCTCCAGGAGAGGTTACACCGTCTAAAGTTAACAAAGTATTGAAACTTTCTCCTGGATTTAATAGTTTTGCTCCAGACGCGTAATCAATATCATCATCTCCACCACACTGATTAGTTTGTTCAGAAACTATACAATACTCATACTGATACTCTTGAGCTCCAGAACCCTCATTTGTTATTGTTACATCTGCTGTTATTGTGGGTATTGTATTATCTACAATACTATTAATCTTAACTTGAGCTGGACTTGATTCTAATTCCCAAAAGTCAGAAGGTTGATAGTTTATACCATTAACAACAACATTTGCAATAGCTTCCCATACTCCACCAGTTAGACCAGAAGAAGTTGTAAAGTTGTACTCATAAATTCCAGTACTTATTTGTGTCATAGATACATTCTGAACAATAATATTTCTTAGAGGATCATAAAGAGTTATTGTTGGTGTAGAATCTGCATTTATAGGAACTCCATTTTGATCAAATATCCAGATTTTTGCTCTGAAATTCTTTCCAGCTAAAACCTCATCAAAATCAGACATTTCAACAACAGCTTTTTTTGGAAGAGGAACTCCTTGTGTCGAAAATGCTTTTATTCCTTTATACTCTACATTCGAGATTATACAATCAACTATTGCTAAATAACTTGAAGGTGTTGATGCTAAATAGGTGTAATTGTAAAGACCAAGAGCAAAGTTTGTCATTGGGGTTTCATTTAAAACATTAACACCATTTAAGCTATCTTTTATTGTCAAATTTGCTCCAGAATCACAATTTACAGGAATTCCACTTTCACTGTTTATAAGAGAGACTATACTAAAGTTCGTATTAACATTCACTACAGAAGGTGCCTCTACATAAATCTGAGGAGTTGATACACTACCGCCAGAACTTGTAGCTGAAATTATAAATGATTCTGTATCGTGCGCTTCGTTTCCAGAATAATTTGCATCTACATTTATTCTATAAGTTCCTTCAACTGTTGGAGCAATAAAGCTGTATTCAAATCTTCCTGTAGAGACTAAAGAAGACTGCCCAGAATTTAACAAAGTATTGTTAGGATAGAATACAGCAACATTAACTGTTGAGTTTACTAGGTTGCCAGAAGAATTTACTGTTGTCGTGAATAACTTTACTACATCACCAAAACCATAAGTACTTCCTATTGTGTTAAACATATTAAGAGCAAATCCAGAAGAAATTTGTTTTTGTTCAACTTTAAATGAAAGAACATCATTAACAACATTACCAGAAGAGTCATTAGCTCTTATTAAAATTCCATAAGTTCCTAAAGGAGAATTATCTGGAAGAGTTGTATTAAACTTATAAAATCCAGTAGATATTTTATTTGATATACCACTTACTAAAATACTATTATTTGGATAAAATATTGTTACATTTACAGTTGCATCAATTAAATTTCCTGTTGAGGATTCGTAAGTTGTTGAAAATACATCAACTACATCTCCAGGATTATACTGTGAACCAACAGAATCTACTATACTTAATGGATTAATTCCACTTCCCGAAGTTCCGCCTCCTGCAGTTATTCCTGCTAAATCAATATAACCACCTATAGGACTAAAGCTGTAAGTATAGCCATCTTCAAACACTATAGATGCCTTAGGATCAACAATACACCCTCCCACAGTGTTATTTCCTATTATAAGGTTTACAAACATTGTATATGTAATTCCATCAACTGTTGTAATAACATCTGAAAGGTTTGCTTGCATGTAATCATAAAGATTGCTCATGCTAATACAATTTTGTGAAGCAGTTCCTGTAGAAATTGTAATATTTCCTCCATAACTATAAACAGGAGTTACATTGTGGCCGGTTTGATCATTGAAGAAAATTAATTCTCCTGTTGCATAATTTACACTAAACTCTCCATTTGCACTAGGACTACCTGTAACAAGAGTAAGTTTTCTATTTTCATTAACACCATCAAATCCAAATACTGCAAAGAATTCTGATTGTGTTATAGGAGAGTTATTAAGTTTTCCTGTTGTATTAAAGTTTTGATATATTTCAGCTCCATATGGTACTCTTATTGGAGGATTGAATTTTATTCCTGTTTGATTTTTTGCCTGAGCCTCTGTTCTATTTATGAATGGATTATTTGTTAACTGTAATGTTTCAATTGTTGCTGCAGAGAATTGCTTTGCTAAAGACTGGAAAGTTTTTCCGTATTTCTTTATTTTTAGAGTATGTGGACCTCTATCATCTCCTGTCTTAAAGTTATAATCATAAATAGCTCTTGTTATTGTTTGCTTTGGTATTTTTCCTAAAGAATCTGTAAACAAGTCAAATATAATTTCTCCTCTAGTATCTAATAAAACCATACTTGTATTTGAAATAGGTATTCCAGCACTATCTGTTACTGTTGGCTCATAATCGTATTTTCTGTTAATTTTTCCAGAGAATGTACCTGTTGTCCAGTTTATATTACTGAAATTCAAATTTGCATTAATTAAGTTTGTTGTACCTGTATAATTTTGAACAAGTATATCATTTGTAGCTTCCTGAACTTCTAAGCTAGTTATTGTAGAATTTGCATTACCTTCAAGCATTAACCCACCTTTTTGAATTCCACTTGGTCTTATATTTGTTAAAACACCTATCTGCGTCGCTGCTGGGAAGAATCCTTCTCCCATATTTGTTAAAATTAAGTTGTCTATTGTGTTGTTTGATCCTAAGAATCTTATAGTGTACCAGTTTTGTAAAGTGCTTGCTTTTGCAATTACATCACCATTCCAATAAAGCCTAAATGGATTTGAATTATTTGCTGTTATTGTATGTAAAACACCTGTATCATATAATCTTAACTTAGATCCTGGTTTTAAGTAAAACTCTCCTTCTTCTTGATTAACAGCATCTAAGCCAGAAAATGAAAGAGTTGATCCTCCAAATGGAGAGCCCCCTTGTGTTAACTGACCAGAAATGAGGGTGGCATTGAAGTTTAATTGAAGTTGCTTATTAAAGCTTAATGACTCTCCAGTTGTTTTTACAAAAGTCGTATTTAACGGATCTGTTACATTGCCTAATTCTAATCTACTTAAAATAACATATGATCCAGAAGAAGGATTAGTAACAGCACAAACACCTCTTACTGCCTGTCCAAATTCAAATATGTTCTTGAAAGTTATAGGATTACTTTCATTGTTACCCATTGCAGTAAATCCAGTGCCATTACTACCCCAAACAGTAATTGTATCTGTTGTTAGATTATAACTCATTGGATAATTTAAAGCAAAAGCGAAATTAGTGTTTGGCTGACATAAATCAAGAGTAAACTGTCTTATCTCAGAGCTTTTATTTTGTGTTCCATCACTTGCAATAACTTTCCAATAAAATGTTCCTTGTGTTGCTCCTAAATCACGCCATAAATAAAGGTTTTCTGTTATTACATCAAGTAATGTAGAAGCATTTGTGCTATCACCAAATACATAATAAGTTATATTTATTCCTTGTGGCGCGCTTATAGCTTCCCATGATAAACCAACAGGTACAGCTGCTTGAAGAGAATTGTTTAAAGGTGTTTGTAACACAGGCGTTGGCAGATCAAATATGAAAGGATGAATATCTATAAACAAATTCTGACTCTCATTGAAAAGCTTTCCGTGATCCCAGGTGTAATCAATTTTTTGTAATGTTACATTTCCCTTTGCAGAAGAAGTTGCATCAACATAAGCTCTTACACCAATATTTCTTGCTGAGTTTACAAAAGAATCTTGTTCACTAGAATCAAGAGTATAGTTAGCAACAACTGTTCCAGAAGTTCCATCAGGAGTTGTTATAGAATAGTTCTGCCATAAAATTCTAAACTTATTGAAATCATCACTAAAGTTTATTGCTCCTTCACCAACTGTCATCTTAAAGTCTGTAAAGTTGTAGAATATTGTTGCATTCACACTAGAAAGTTTTTCATATCTTGCATTGCTTGGCTTACTAAATGTAAAGCTTGAAACTGAAGAGCACTCATTTCCAGAACTGAAACTACAACCAATTCCAGTGTTATTGCTAAAGCTTGTTTGTGTTCTTGTGTCATTAGTACCTTCGGCAACTAAAACAAATCTATTTTCAACAGTACAATTCAAATTAAGGAAGAAACTCTTTGTATTAGAAACATTTAGTGTTCCAAGAGGCCATGTTATTTTTCTTGTCGTGGAGTTGAAAATACCTGTATAGTTTGAAGGAGAACATTCATTAGGAATGCTTAAGCTAACATTCCAAGTTGCATTTGTAATGTTGAAATCACCAATATTCGTCACATTAAATTCATAAAGTTGATTTTCATCTTTTTCTGCAGACCTATCTTTAAAGCTTCCTACTGCTCTTATATTATAGGAAAGATGAGATTCTTTAGTGTATTTTGAAGTATTTATTGTGAATTCTGTAGGCTCATAATTATTTCTTGAGCCCCATGTTAGATTATATCTTAATTTTCCGATTTCATTAAGCCCTGATGGAGAAAATATGAAGTAAGACAAAACTTTGTACTCTTTTGCTCTAATTGTTCCTAAGTCATTTTCAGTATATCTTATTTCTCCTTTAGGAATGTCAGCAATTCCACCCAAAACTCCATCAATGGAAGGAGTATAAGCTGTCCAACCAGAAGAAACCTTTTCTGTTAAACTAATTGAATTTGCTAAAGCACATCCTTTATTGTAGACAATTAATCTTGAAACAAACTCTGTATTACTTGACACAACTCTCGGACTCTCTCTTATTATTTCTAGTATTGGTATATTGTTACCTTCCTCGATATTAAAGCTTGTTTTTTTCAGCTTATTAATTCCAGGATAGCTGTAGTTTATTGTTGCGTTTATTGTTGCATTTTCAGCAGCAGCATTGCTTGATGTTATGTTAAATATGAATGAATGATTTCCAATTGTTGAAATGTTTACAGTTTGTGCTCCTGAATAAGACCAACCAGAAGGCATTTCTAAGGAAATGTTGTATTGTATTGTATCTGTGAAAGGATGGAATATTGTTACATTAAATGTTTCAGTTGTACTGTTGCATATGTATTTTGTACTATCTGCATAAATCTCAACATTGTTAAAGATTAGAATTTCTGTTTTGTTATTAGCTTTTGTGAAGTTTCCAACTGCATAAACTTCAATACTATAATTTCCAACACTCCAGTTTGAAGTGTTAATGTTAATGAAGTTTGTTTGTATGCTTCCTAATGCTGGAATATTAATGTTATTGTTTGTTGATGTGAAAACAACTCCTGAAGAGTTTGTTATGTTAAGAGTTACATTAGCCAAGAAGCTCTGATTTATTGAGTTAGCAAGAATTGCAGAAACATTAAACAATGTTTCAGAACTTTCAATTCCAGTTGTGTTTACACCATTAACACTTGCTTGGACATCTCTTACAGAAACAGTTTCATTGTAATAAGCTTCCAATGAAATGTCTGTTATATTTATACTGTTGCTTCCTAGATTAAATATTTTTACATTACAGAATCCTGTCTCATTGCTATCAATTTGCTTGCTTAAAAGAGGAACTTTTATTGTTTTAATTGTGTTATTTGTGTCAACAGACTTAGAGTGAAGAACATCTACAAAATCTGTTCCATTATAAGTCAAAACCCTTATTGTTGTTGGACTTGAACTTGTATTTGCATTTATGTTTAGTGTTGCAACTCTATAATCTCCAACACTACACTGCCATGATGCTGTAATATTTCCTCCAGCTTGAACAATAGAAGGCAGTGTTGGGCTTAATGCTGTTCCTTTTAGCTCTTCCTTATAAACCTGGAAGTTTGAAGAGTCAAGGGTGTCATTTCCAGCATCACTTGAGTTTGCAAATACAGAGACATTAAACCTTCCATAACTTGTTGCATTAACTGTCCATGAAACTGTTTTTGGAGTTCCTGGTACAACACTTCCAAGGCTTTGTGTTGCACTTGGTCCTACAATCCATCCAGAAGGAACATTTAATGTAACATTAACATCATTTGCAGTTGATATAAATGCAGCAATTGTTGAATTTATTGTGAAGTTAATGTTTTGGAATGTTTCAGTAGGTGTTATAACATTTTCAACTGAAACAGTTGCTTCACATCCAGGAAGATTTATTGTTATTGTAAAGTTCTCTGACTTACTTGGTTTGTAATTTGGCTCTGTTGAAAGAATTTCACCAATCCATTTCTGAGTTCCTTGCTGGAAATTACACTCTGTAACATTAAACAAGAATGTTGCATGGCCTGTTTCATTTGTAAGAGCATATCCAATAATTTTTTCACCACCAGCATAACCAGGATCAAGAAGCTTAAATGTTACATTTGCGCTTGGCAATGTTACATTATAGCTGTTTTTATCTAAATCAAAAACACGAACTGAAAGATTCTGTGGTTGTGTATCTTTAATTACAGTTGTTGCATTTCCCTGACCACCATAGCTTATATTTGTATCATCTTTTTCAACAACAACTGAAAACTCAGTTCCTGATGTTGAAGTTAGTTCAGTATCATTAAACTTAAATTGGAAGAACCATGTTCCTTGATCAGATGCTGTAAAGTTTCTATAATAAGTTACAAGCTGATTACTACAACCAGCAACAGCATCACAAATTATTGGTGTTTGATTCTGACATGTAGGTGAAGTACATTGTGTTGTTGGGTTTACTGATTGTGCCATAAATAAGTTAACCTGAAGAACATTGTCAATATCACCAGAACTTGCTAAAACAGAGAAATTCCAGTTTGGTTTACCCCAACCTTCTGCAGTTGGATTTGCAGTTGGATTTGTAAGCTTTTTTCTAGGGAATAAATAGAATAATCCAGGATTTCCAACATTACTTGTTTGATTATCATAATGTAGAGTTCTATTTGCTAGCATTGTTGTATTATAATAACCTCTTGTGTCTGAAAGAGAAGTTGTATAAACACACTGGAATGCATTTGCACCTATTTGTGTTGTTGAAGTACATGCAAAGCTATCTTCAGAAGAGTTTGCATAATACTTTACTGTTGTAACTAAAGCATCTCCGCAATCATCTGTTGTTGCTCCAAGGAAAGTTATTTCATCTTCCTGAGTAAAGTTGCTTGAACCATCAGGTTCATTAAATGTAAGAATAATATCTCCTGCAATTGATAAGTTAAGAATACTTGAGGTTACATCTTTATAACATGAATCTCCTGACGTTGAAGCTTTCCATTCTCTGTTTCCTACTTGGTATTTTGTTGGAGAACATGTTGGGTCAAAAGAATAATTAGCATATCCAGATGAATTTGTTGTTCTGTTTGTTCCAGCATCAAAGTTTACATCATCAAATTTTACGTTAAAAGTAACATTTGTTCCACTTCCAATATATGCTCCTGAAGGAGCTTTATCAGAGTCAAAAACCCTAACAATAAGCAAATCTATCTGGTTTCCACTTCTATTTGCAATGCTATTGTTTCCTTGAATATGCTCAATAATTACATCATCTCTTTCGATTGTAAATGGGTGGGTTACAGTTGTAGTTCCGTTAAGATTGGTTGCAGTAAATCTGTATTGAGCAGAAGAAATATCAGAACATTGAAAATCATCCACAAAGAAAGTAAATTTTGTTGAGCTGGAGCAAGGCGCTGTACAATTTGCAGATGCTTTTTGTATAAAGCCAGACCCAGTATTAACAAAAAGAGTTACATTAATATCTCCTGCTCCATCAGGAGGGTTACTTACATTTACAGAAAAAGTCCAGTTTGTTCCCCAGCCTTCAACAGCTCCTGACTGAACACCATTTACTGTTTCATTTATGATATTTGGAGTTCCCTGTGCTGCCGCTGCTTGAGTTACTTCAAACTGGCAATCATTATCTGTGTCAAGGCATTCGTTTGTTGCTGTTCCTAAATGTGCTGGATTTCCAGCTTCAGTGCCGTAAGTGCCGTCTGTTGCATTAAACTTAAAAATTCTTTTTCCAATACGGTTTCCAAAATTCACATTAAATGTCAGCTTTTTTTGTGCACAATCTATACAAGTTTGAGTAGCCCCTTCCTGTACCCACTCATTTGATCCTAGAGGTGCTGTAAACAAAGAAACATTTGTTGTTGCTCCAGGATTTGTAACATTAATGGTAAATGTGAAAGTTGTTTCATTATCTGCAATGTCAGGAGTCACAACTGCATCATAAATTATTGGCGTCCAACACCAGTCGTATTTTATATTGAAAACATCAATTAAAGCTCTTGTTTTTCCATTAGCAGCTCCATCTGCAAATAAACGAACAGAATAATTAAAAGTGCTGTTATCATATCCACTTCCATTAACTTGACATGTTCTATTTATTGAAGTAGTGTCTGAAGCAATTCCACATTCATATCTTGGACCTAAAACATCTCCCGCAACTACCGTTTCATTTAATCTTGCAAAATATCTTGCTAAAGTAAAGTTTGCTGATGAAGGGTTTGTTTCATTTGATTGTGTTGTGTTTGCGATTTGAGCATATACTTGTCCTGTAGTTAAACTATTCGCTGTTCCAATATTTGAATATCTTACAAAACTTTGTATTTTATGTATATCACATGCTTTAGGACCTACTGTATTAATGCTTGAATTACATCCTACTGCCGGTACCCATCCAAAATAACTATTTGTTGGTGCACTTTTTTGTCCTACAGCACTCCATAAAAGAGCATCTTCAAAACTTTCACATGTAAAATTGCCTATAAAGAATTGATCTGATTTTGCAGCTGAAGCATACTTTGAATTATATACCAAAAATATTAAAGCAAATAAAGCAAAAGCTATGAAAATTAAAGTCATACTTTTTTGAATTAAACCTTTTTTATTCTGAAACAAACCTTTCAATATCATTTATCACCTCCTTAGGACCTTGATTTAAAACTCGTTTCGCTGTTGAAAATTCCAAAAGTAAATTATCATCAGTAATTATTTTTGCATCATCTGCATAGCCTTTCATTTGTTCACTTTTAAAAACAAATAAATGATAAATTTCAGAACCTGAAGATAATCTTATTAGATTTAGCTGTTGCTTGGAAATTTCCGGTAATTTATTATAGTTTTCATTAATTAATTCTTCACTAATATTTATTTTATTTTTAGAACCAACAAAAATTAATTCAGAAGTTTCAAATCTTACAGGAGTATCTTCATCTGGTTTTATATTTGCAAATACAACAACATTTGGAAATACAGAAGTAAATGTTTTATAGAAATTTTTGAAATCTTTTACAGACATTTGATATATAGGAACCCATTGTACATACAACCCATTTTCATCTAAATCTTCAGAGGCAAGTTCCAAAAACTCTTTTGAAAATAATGCTGTTGAAAAAGATTGCCACGGATCACTATGTTCTGGAATTATTACATCATATTTTTCTTCATTTTTCAAAAGCCAATTTCTTCCATCATCTATAATTAAAGTATGGTTCGGATTTTCAAGTACATTTAAATTAAAAGTTGAAAAATATTTACTTCCTTCCAAAACTGCTGATTCAATTTCAATAGTTTTTACATTAACGCTTTGAGCAAGCTGTCCAGAAGTTGTTCCAGTTCCTAAACCAATAACTAATACATCCTTAGTATCCGGCTTTAATAATATTGGTAAATAAGCAAGCATAAAATTAACTCTTAAATCAAAAATTCCAGTACTTCCCTGGCCTTTTCCATTGATAAATAATGCTTTTCCTTTTCCAAAAAGTTCTCTTACACTTACAGTTGCATAAAGTCCTTCATTATAATAAATTACAGGGCCAAGATCTTTTTCTATTTCTAAAGTTCTATAAAATCCTCCAGAATGCATTTGTTGTATGCTGTAATTTCCAATATAAGCTAGAATAAGGAACAATAAAACTGATGTTATTATGAAAATTTTATCTCTATTTTCCTCAAAACTTTTTGATTTCAAAATTATTATTGAACCAATTAACATGTTTATACTGCCCGCAAAAATTATACTTTCTTTTATTCCAATTAAAGGAATTAAAATAAATCCTGCAGCAAAACTTCCTATTATTGCTCCAACATTATTTGCAGAATAAACTTCTCCAATGGCTTTTCCAATCTTTTCTTTTGTATAGAATTTTGCAATAACAGGAAAAGTCGCACCCATTAAAGTTGTTGGAATCAATAAAACCAAAAAGACAATTAAGAATTGTACAAATTCAAATAAGTAAAAGTTTGTATGTAAGAAATATAATGAATTGTAAATACCAGGAAGCAGATTAAATATACTTAACAGCAAAACACCATAAATTCCTATTCCAATTTCAAATAATGCGTAAGTTTTTGGAAGGTTTTTTAGTTTATCAATGTATTTTGAAATAATTAAAGATCCTAAAGCCAAGCCACCCATAAATGCAGCAAATATAATAGAAATTGTATAAACAGTTGAGCCAAAGACGAACTGCAATGGCCTAATCCATGTTATCTCATAAATTAAAGCTGCTGCTCCTGAAAACACAAATGCTATTATTAGTAAACTTCTTAAATTAATTCTCATTTTTTTTACCTCTTGAAATTAATATTGTGCCGATTATTATATTAATTAAAGCCATTAAAAGAGAAGTTTTTATTATCCCTAAAATAGGAACTAAAACAAACCCTGCTGCTAGAGGCCCTAGGAAAGAGCCAAATGAATTGAATGCATAAAGTCTTCCTGTGTCTTTTCCTAATTTTTCATAATCAATATAAGATTTGCTTATTACTGGCCACGTAGCTCCAAATAAAGTCGCTGGAGTTATTATAATTAAAAAAAGCAACAAAAATTGAATGAACTGAATTCCTGGAATGTTTGTTAGATGAATATAAAAAGACGGAAGAATCTTGAAAAGCCATAATATTATTACAGCATATAAACCAATTCCAATTTGAATTAATGCAAATAATTTTACAGGATTTTTTGAATTATCTGCAACATTCCTGAATAGATAAGAGCCTAGAGAAAATCCAACAAAGAAAGTTGTCAATATTGTTGAAACCGCATAAACTGTAGAGCCAAATATCAGCTGAAGTTGTCTACTCCAGACTATTTCATAAACTAAAGCTGTAAATCCTGAAATTGCAAATGTCCAAAGTAAAATTTTTCTATTCATTTTCCACCTCTTTTTTTATTGATGGGTATAATGGCTCTGAATTTACATCAGAGCCATGCGGGTTGAAAAGAGTTTTTTGATTCCAAATCTCAAAAAAAGTATAAACAAAGTAGTTTCTTTTTTTATTTATTATATAGCTTAATTTTATCATACCTCTTAATAATTTTGAATTTGTAAAAACTTCTTCAAATTTTATTAAATTATTTACTTCATTAACTTGAATTATCATTTTCACCTCTTTTTTGTTCATTTTTTAGAAGATTGTTTTCTGCCCACCAAATCCAAACACCCTTTCCAGGCCCAACAAATTTTCCTTTGATTAATCCTTCTCCTCTCAATAAATTTAATCTATAAAAAATCTTTGTTCGTGTAACTCCTCTAATTTGTGTTATAATCTTTTCTTGAATTTCTTTTGTTTCTAAAGGCTCATCTGACTCTTGAATTGTTTTTAGAACTAAATCTGATATTTTATCATGCATTCTTTTCAACCCCCAAATTTTTAAGATCTATTCATTTATAAATCTATTTATTAATAAATAAATTAATTCTTACATAAACTAATAAATGAATTAACCTATAAATTAATAGATAAATATCTAAATTACTCAAATTAGATACTTAAAATTTTAATTACATTTTCTTTAAGAATACAAAGAATTTAAATATATTAGTGTAGTGGTTAATTTATGGCCTTTATTGTTAAGAAAAAAATTAGTGGAAAAATTTATTATTATTTACAAGAAAATAAAAGAATTCGCTTAAATAATGGCAGTACTAAAGTTAAAACAAAAACTCTTGCTTATCTAGGAAAAACAAAAGATGAAGCAAAAAAAAGAGCAAAAGAATTTTTAGAGAAGAATTTAAAAGATAAAAAAATTGACATAGAAAAAACAGAAATGGAAAAAAAAGAAATTTCAATTGAAGAGCTTGCAAATTTTTGTAAGAGAAAAGGTTTTGTTTATATTTCAGCTGAAATTTATGGTGGTTTTTCAGGATTTTGGGATTTTGGACCTTTTGGAACAGAACTTAAAAACAATATAAAAAAAGAATGGTGGAAATATCACGTTACAGAAAGAGATGACATTGTCGGTATTGATGGAAGCATCATAACAAATCCAAAAGTTTGGGAGGCTTCTGGTCACGTCGCTAGTTTTGTTGATATAGCTGTCAGCTGTAAAAAATGTGGTTATAAAACAAAAATTGATAAATCAGAAATTAAAAATGCAAAATGCGAAAAATGTGGTAATGAATACGAAATTAAAGCAGAGTTTAATCCAATGTTTACTACAGAAGTTGGTCCTATAAAAGAAAATTCAATAAAAGCTTATTTAAGACCAGAAACAGCCCAACTAATTTTTATAAACTTTAAAAATATTTTTGAAAACTCTAGGTTAAAACTTCCTTGCGGTATTGCACAAATTGGAAAAGCATTTAGAAATGAAATCGCACCAAGAGACTTTTTATTTAGAAGCAGGGAATTTGAACAAATGGAAATTGAATACTTTATAAATCCTTTAGATGAAAAATGCCCTTATGAAATTCCAAACATTGATATATTAATTTATTCTTCTGAAGCTCAAGAAAAAAATCTAGAGCCAGAGAAAATGAAAATTTCTGAAGCATTTAAACAAGGCATAATCAAGAAAGATTGGCACGCTTACTGGCTCGCGACAGAACTTTTATGGTTTAAAAATTTAGGAGCTGACATGAATAATTTTAGAATAAGGCAGCATAAAAAAAATGAACTTTCTCATTATTCAACGGACACTTGGGATATAGAATACAAATTTCCATTTGGTTGGAAGGAACTTGAAGGGATTGCAGATAGAGGAAATTTTGATCTAAGTCAGCATGAAAAATTCTCAAAAAAAGATTTAAAAATTTTTGATCAAGAAACAGGAAAAAAAATTTTACCAAATGTTATTTGTGAACCAAGTTTAGGTGTTGAAAGAGCTTTTCTTGTTTTTATGTTTGATTCTTTTTATTATGATAAAAAAAGAGAAAATATTGTTTTGAAATTACATCCAAAACTTTCTCCAATAAAAGCAGCTATATTACCTATAGTAAAAACAAATAAAAAAATAGTTCAACTATCAAAAAAAATTTACAACGAACTTAAAAAAAATTTTAATGTTTTTTATGACGAATCTGGAAGTATTGGTAGAAGATATTCAAGACAAGACGAAATAGGAACTCCCTTTTGTATAACAATTGATGAAGAAAGTTTAAAGAAAAAAGACGTTACAATTAGAGATAGAGATACCACAGAACAAATAAGGGTTCCAATAGAAAATCTAAAAAAAATTTTAGAAGAATTAATCTTTCAAGAAAAAAATTTTTCTGAACTTGGAAAAGTTGTTAATACAAGAAAAAAATTTTAAATTTTTCTCGTCGACAATTTTTTTAATGAATTTTAATTTTTTTTCATAAAAAATAAAAAATACAAAACTTTTTTAAATATCACTATCTTAATAATAATAATTAAATTTGGAAGAGAGGTGAAAAATGGCAGCAAGAAGAAGAGCATCGAGAAGTTCAAAAAGAACATCTAGAAGCTCTAGAAGTTCAAGGAGCTCAAGAAGAAGATCAAGAAGAAGATAAATTTTTAAAAAAAATGAGCGAATTATCGCAATGATTTTTTTATCTTCTTTATACTTATGGAATGTATTTTTTGTAAAATCTCTAAAGGCGAAATAAAATCTAGAAAAATCTACGAGAATAAAAATTTTTTTTCTATTTTTGACATAAATCCGGTATCAGAAGGACATTCTTTAGTTATTTCTAAAGAACACTTTGAAAATTTTTTAGATTTAAGAAATAATTTAGGAGATGATCTTATAGAATGTGTTAAAGAAACAATTTCTATAATAAAAAAAGAAAAACCTTTTGAAGGATTTAATCTAGTTAACAACAATTCAGAAGTTGCTGGTCAGATTGTTAAACATTTTCATCTTCACATTATACCAAGAAGAAAAGGAGAGAAATTAAAATCACATCTTTTTTAAAGTTTTTATAAACTTATCTGTTGTGGTTCTTTAATCTAATATAAACTAAAGAAGAAGAAAAAATCCCTAAATTGTTCACTAAAATATCATGTAAAGAAGCATCTCTAAAAGGTACAAAAACCTGGTGTATTTCATCAAGTATAGAATAAACTAATGATAAAAAAATGGAAAATAAAAATAAAGAAATTTTAATTCTTTTTTTGTTATTTAATGAAACTAACAAAAAAAAATTCAATAAGAAAAAAACAGAAAAATGATAAATCACAGATAAACTGAAAACTGAATTTTGAATCTTATCTCCTTCTAAAGAAGAAAAATAAAATATTTCTAGTGCAATTAAAAAAACTAAAATTCTTGCAATTTTTCTACTTTCAATAAAATCTTTCAAAAGTTTTATGCTCATTTTAAACTTTATATTTTAAATTTTATGGCTGCACCAGGAGTTGAACCTGGGACTTCCTGCTCATGAGACAGGCGTTCTACCGCTGAACTATGCAGCCTTTTAATTTTTATTTTAAAAATCTAAAATCTTTAAAAGTTTTTTTGGATTTTGCTTACTATTTTGCTTGCTAAGAACTAATACTTTTTGCCTTTTCCAACTTCTTTAGTCTTGCTAAATAACCAGCAATCTGGTTTCTTATTTTTTTGCTTGGCATTGTATTGCCAAGTATTTTTTTGTTTTCTTCAAAACTATCTGTAAACTCTATTCCTTTTTGTATTAACTCATGAGCTGTTCTCTTAATTAGTTTAGATTTTATTTTACCCATTCTATAACCTACTAAAGCCTATTTTTAAAACTTTACTATCGGCCCTCGATAGAAGAAAGCTCTTTTAAAGCAGTTATAAACTCATTAAATTTATTATTAACCTTTCCAAAAAAGATAATTTCATAAGGTAAATTAAATTCTTTTGATCTTTTAAAAGCGTTAATAAAATCGTTTTCTGAAAGCTTTTTTTTATTGAAAACAAAAACAATTTTTTCTTTATTTTCTTTTTTAACTTTTAAAACGATTTCATTTTTTTTGAAATCCAAAATATCAACAATCTCTTCATTCTTAGAACTAATTTTCTCTTTAACTTTATTGAAAAAACTCTCTTTTTCTTTTTTTAATCTTGATTTTTTTGATTCAGACCTTACTTTTGTTTCTTTTCTTTTTTCTTTAATTTTATAGTTTTCGTTAGTCTGAGTACTCTTAATTTCTTCTTCTTTCTTTTCTTCTTTAATTCTATAAAATTCTTCTTCAGGAACTAAAAAAAATCTCCAATAGATTTCATTATTATTGTAAAAAGGAATAGCAAAATCTCGAATCTGCCTTAAAGCAACCCTAATTGCTGGCTCTAATTCAGAGTCTTTCAAAAACTTTTTGTCTTTTAAAAGAAGGAAAGCTTCTTTTTCTTTACCTTTTAAAAAATCAGAAAACCCCTCTAACAAATGCTCTTGACCATCTAAAAAATATAAAGGAGAGCTTCCAATTCTTAAATTACTCATTTTTACTTTTTTTTCAGAAAAAAGCTCTGACAAAAATGCAGAAGTAAAAAGTATACTTTGATTTATTTTTTTTGAGATTGTTGCAGGAATATTTGGACCTTCTTTTCTTAATATATTCAAAATTTCTTCTTTTATTTTTGCAGCATCTTTTTCCATTTTAAAAATTAATTTTTATTTAAGGTTTTACCCAACTAACTTCATAATAAGTTATATCACCCTCTTCATCAACTATTGCTATTAAAAGTTTTTTCTTTACAGAGTTTGCGATTCTGTTTCTTGCAGAAAAATCAACCCAATTTATTTTTTTACTTTCACTATCGCAAAAGACAATCCACTTCGCATGTTCTTTGCCAGGTTTTTTCCCTTTTTCATAAACCCTAAAATCAGCACCGTATTTTAAAGCTGTTTTTACTATATAACCTTTTTTTCTTAGATCTTTAAAAACTACATATTTTACCATTAATCTAGAATCATATCTAACAAATTTTTTTATTAAATCATTAAAACTTAGTTTCTTTTTTTTGCTTAAAACCGTTGCTTTATTTTCTTCTATCAAAAAAAGAGCTTCACATAAAGAATAAACTATTTTGCCGTCAACATTTTCACCAAAATAACTTTTTTTATTTAATAAAAATGCCTCTTCTGAATTAGAAAAAATTTTCTGACCGACTAAAAACAAATTTATTTTTTTCATAAAAAGAAAAAGATTCTAATGTATTTAAAGATTAACAAGAATACAAATAATTTTTAAATTTATTTGATATTAAATATTAAAATGAAAAAATATCAATTTAAGGCAATAGAAGAAAAATGGCAGAAAAAATGGGAAAAGAGTAAAATTTTCGAAGTTAAAGAATACAAAGGAAAAAAATTTTACTGTCTTGAAATGTATCCTTATCCGTCTAGTTCTGGATTGCATATGGGCCACGCCTTCAATTATACAATAGGAGATATTTATGCAAGGTTTAAAAGAATGAACGGATTTAACGTTTTGTATCCAGTAGGATATGATTCTTTTGGATTGCCTGCTGAAAATGCAGCTATAAAAACAAAAACCCACCCAGAAAAGTTTACTAATTCAGCAATAAAAAACTTTATTACACAACAAAAAAAACTAGGTTTTAGTTATGATTGGTCTAGACTTTTGTGGAGTCATGATCCTAACTACTATAAATGGAATCAATGGATATTTCTTAAAATGTTTGAAAAAGGTCTTGCATATAGAAAAAAATCTGCAGTTAATTTTTGTTCAAAGTGTGAGACAGTTCTTGCAAATGAACAAGTTCATAACGGAAAATGTTGGCGCCATCAAGATACAGATGTAGAAATAAAATATCTAGAACAATGGTTTTTAAAAATAACAGAGTATGCAGAAGAACTTTTAAAAGAAATAGAAAAATTAAATTGGCCAGAAAAAATAAAGACAATGCAAAGAAATTGGATAGGAAAAAGTGATGGTTATGAAATTATTTTTGAAATTAACGGAGAAAAATGGCCTGTATTTACGACAAGGCCAGATACAATTTTTGGCGTCACATTTATGGTTATAAGCGCACAACATCCAAAACTTTTTGATATTGTTTCTGAAAAAAATAAAAAAGATGTTGAAAAATTTTTGAAAAAGATTAAATCAGTTAGTCAAAAAACTCAGATTGAAAAAGAAGGTGCTTTCACAGGAAGTTATGCTTTGCACCCATTTACAAAAGAAAAAATTCCAATTTGGGTTGGAAATTTTGTTCTTGCTGATTACGGATCAGGAATTGTTATGGGCGTTCCTGCTCATGATGAAAGAGATTTTGAATTTGCTAAAAAATATAATCTTCCTATTAAACAAGTTGTAAAGCCTATAGATAAAGAAATAAAAAATCTAAACGAAGCTTATACATCTTCAGGAATTTTGATAAATTCAAAAGAATTTTCAGGACTTTATACAGAAGAGGCCAAAGAACACATTTTCATTGCCCTTAATGAAAAAGGATTAGCAAGAAAAAAAACATTATATAAACTTAAAGATTGGCTTATATCGAGGCAAAGATATTGGGGTACTCCAATTCCAATAATCTATTGCAATAAATGCGGAATTGTTCCAGTGCCTGAAAAAGATTTACCAGTTCTTCTTCCAAAAAAAGTTATCTTCGGAAAAGGAAATCCACTTTCTACAAATAAAAAATTTGTTAATACAAAATGTCCTAAATGCAATGGAAAAGCTAGAAGAGAGACAGATACTATGGATACTTTTTTTGATAGTAGTTGGTACTATTTAAGATTTTGTGACAATAAAAACAAAAACGAAATTTTTGATAAAAAGAAAGTTGAATACTGGATGCCCGTTGATTTTTATGTTGGTGGGGCTGAGCACGCAACAATGCATTTAATTTATTCAAGATTTATTTTAAAGTTTTTAAGAGATCTCGGCTTGGTAAAATTTAATGAACCCTTTACAAGACTCTTTAATCAAGGAATGATTCACGGAGAAGATGGTTATGTTATGTCTAAATCTAGAGGAAATGTAGTTGATCCTTTAGATATTGTTAAAAAATACGGCTCAGACTCTTTAAGGTTTTTTTTAGTTTCAATGGCCTCTCCAGATAAAGATACTTCATGGAATTCTTTAGGGATAGAAAGTTCTCACAAATTCTTATCAAATGTTTTTTACTTCTTTCTAAACATAAAATTAGGTAAAACTAAAGAAAAAACAGAAAGCAAAATAAACAAAACAATAAAAGAAGTAACTGAAAATATAGAAAACTTAAATTACAATATTGCTATAATTAAATTGAGATCTTTGTTTGAAGAGATAACTAATCAAGAAATTTCAAAAGAAGATGCAGAAACTTTTCTTAAACTTTTACATCCATTTTGTCCTCATTTAACTGAAGAGTTGTGGGAAAGATTAGGAAACAAAAACTTTATTTCTCTAGAAAAATGGCCAAAATATGATGAAAATAAAATAAACAAAAAATTTGAGGAAGAAGATAAAATTATTGAAAATCTTTATGAAGATCTAAAAAACATTATAAACATTTTTAAAAAAACAAATAAAAAATTCTCAAAAGTTTATCTTTATACAATTCCTTCAGAGTTGAACCTTTTTAAGGAAAATTCTAAATTACTAGGTAAAAAAATTAATTCAGAGATAATTGTTTTTTCTGCTAGTGACCCAAAAAAATACGATCCAGAGAATAAATCAAAAAAAGCACGTCCAGGAAAACCAGGAATTTATGTTGAATAAAAAATGCCTAAAAAAATAGAAGAATTGGGGGGAAAATATAATTTAGAAGAAAAAAAACCATGGATTCTTGAACCAAAATATTTTTTTATAATAGTTTTCATTGTTACAATTTTAACAGCTTTAGCTTTAGACATTGCTATATCCTCTTCAAAAAAAGAAATTTTAACTTGTGGCGACGGTACACTTCACGGATTTTGTTCTCTAAGAAAACCATATTTCTGTGATAACGGAACACTTGTTGAAAAAGCAAGTATTTGTGGTTGTAATGAAAATTTAGAAAGAAAAGGAGATTCTTGTGTTAATAATTATTACATGACAGAACCAAAAAATTTAAATTTTAAATATTTTATCGACGGAAAACAAAAAGAAATTAGTTTTTTAGCTTATAAAGGGATAAAAGATTATGTAGGAAATTTAAGTAGGATAATTTCTTATGACGAATCTGGAGTTCCAACAAGAGCAGATTTTAAAAAAAGATCAATTAATGAAGAACTTCAGCTAGAATTTCTTAATCCTTTAATTGTCGCTATACAAAATTCTGAAAAAACCCCTGAAAATCAGTTAAGAGCGGCAGTAAGCATTGTTCAAAACATTCCTTATAATTTTTCATCAGAAAAAATTTTAATAGAAGGTATAGAAGTTAACTACTCAAGATATCCTTATGAAGTTATTTATGAAAACGCAGGAATTTGTGGAGAAAAAACAACTCTACTGGCTTTAATTTTAAAAGAAATGGGTTATGATGTTGTTATCTTTTATAATAAAAAAGAAAATCACGAAGCTGTTGGAGTAAAATGTCCTGTAGAATACAGCTACAAAAACACAGGATATTGTTTTATAGAAACATCGGGACCGGCAATAATTTCTGATAGCAGCATAGAGTACATAGGTGGAATAAAACTAGAATCTTATCCAGAAATAATTCCGATTTCTTACGGAAAATCACTGCCAAAAAATCTAAGAGAATACAAAGACGCAAAGTTCATGGAGCGTTTTAGATCTGGCGATTTTCTCCTATTCAAAAATTCTAAATACAATTCACTAAAAGAAAAATACGGATTAACAGAAAATTATTATATAGAATAACTAAAATTAAAAAATTATTTTACAATTGCTTTAATTCTTCTCACTCCCGCAGAAACACTTTCTTCTTTTATGATTTCAAATTTTCCTATTTCTTTTGTATTTTTTACATGAGGTCCAGTACAAATTTCTTTGGAAAACCAACCTCTTTTTTCACTAGGATCTAAAATTGTGTAAACACTAACTCTTTCAGGATATTTTGTTCCGAATTCAGATTGTGCTCCAGATTTCAAAGCTTCATCTAAGGACATTTCTTCTCTTACGACCTTTAATCCTTCATTTATTTTTTTATTTACAAGATCTTCAATCTTTTTTATTTCTTCCTTTGAAAGTTTTCTGTTGAAATTAAAGTCAAATCTTAATCTTTCAGGAGTTATATTAGAACCTCTTTGTTTTATTTTTTCATCCAAAACTTTTCTTAAAGCTTCATTTAAAAGATGTGTTGCTGTATGAAGCCTTATTGTTTTTTCTGAATGATCTGAAAGTCCTGACTTAAAAATACCTTCGCTAGCTGTTTTTGAAATTTTTTGATGTTTTTCTTCTTCTTTTTTAAATCCCCCAACATCTACAGAAATTCCTTTTTCTTTTGCTAACTCTTGCGTAAGTTCTAACGGAAAACCATAACTTTGATAAAGAAGAAATGCTTCTTTTCCAGAAATAATGTTCTTATTTGTAAACTCTTCGAATTTTTTTAGACCCCTTTTAAGAGTTTTTGTAAATTTTAACTCTTCTTCTTTTAACTGGCTTATAACAAACTCTTTGTTATTCTTTAACTCATCATAATCAGGATATATTTCAATTACGCTGTCAACAATTAAATCTGTAAAAGGTTTTTCAATTCCTAAAATTTTTCCGTATCTTATAGCTCGTCTTATTAATCTTCTTAAAACATAACCTTGTTCTTTATTTGAAGGTTTTATTTTTTTATCATCAGCAAGTATGAATATAGCTGCTTTTAAATGATCCGCAATTATTCTCATTGCTTTTGTTTCCTCTTTATTTTCACCATATTTTTTACCTGAAATTTCTTCTATTTTTTTAATTATAGGTAAAAAAACTTCAGTTAGATAATCATCATTAAGTCCATTTAATATTGCTAATGTTCTTTCAACGCCACCACCAAAATCTACATTCTTCTGTTTAAGTTTAACGAAATTTCCTTCATTTGTTTTATTATACTCCATAAAAACATTATTACCAATCTCAATCCATCTCTTATCTTTTGGATCAAATCTTTTAGGAGCTTTTTCTTTTCCTAACCAATAAAACATTTCAGTATCCGGACCGCAAGGACCTGTTTTTCCTGCCGGCCCCCACCAGTTATTCTCTTTAGGAAGATAAGCAATCCTCTCTTTTGGAATACCTAATGAAAGCCAAACTCTTATTGATTCTTTGTCTTCTGGAGCATCTTTATCTCCTTTAAAAACACTTACAGCATATCTTTCTAAAGGTATGCCTAAGATTTTTGTATGAAATTCAAAAGTCCATTTTATAGCATCTTCTTTCCAATAATCTCCTAAAGACCAATTTCCCAGCATTTCAAAGAAGGTATGATGAAATTCATCTCCGACTTCTTCTATGTCTGTTGTCCTAATACACTTTTGAACATTAACAAGTCTTTTTCCAAGAGGGTGCTTTTCTCCTAAAAGATAAGGAACTAAAGGATGCATTCCAGCTGTTGTGAAAAGTACAGTTGGATCATTTTCAGGAATAAGAGAAGCAGAAGGAATAATTTTATGATTTTTACCTTTAAAGAAATTTAGATAACTCTCTATTAATTTTTTCCTCGTTATCATAATTATTAAAAAATAAATAATTTTAAAAATTAATCTATTTTAAAAATCTTAAGAAATTTTTTCTATTTTTTATACACCTTGTTTTTGAAGTTCTTCAAGTTTTCTTTGTATTTCTTTTAATTGCTCTTCTATACTTAACTCTTTTTTTCCTTTTTTTATTATCTCTTCTTTTTCTTCTTTTTGATAACCTAATGATTCTTCAAAAAATATTTTTTGATCTTTAATATTTGGAAGTCTTTTTTGGCTTGAGTTCAAAAGAGATTTTAAATCTTTAAATTTTTTATACAATAACATTTTTAAATTCAATTCTTTTTGTCTTTCCGAAAAATAAAAATTTACTCTTTTTGTCATTTTTAAAATAAGTTCTTCTAAAATCAAGATATTTTTTCTCATTCTAAGAGAATCAAAATACTCAAACCTTATATGTATAGGATTTTCTTCCTTTTTTTTTGCCATTTAAACCCTAGAAAAAATTTCAGAGTCTATTTTTTCTATTTGCTGTTTTATTGAAGATAATTCTTTTTCCCACTCTTGAATTTCTCTCTCTTCTTTTTCTCTTACTGCTTTTACTTCGTTCAAAATTTTTTCAATTTCAGAAATTTTGTTTTTAGCTTCTGAAAAAGCATTTAAAGCTTCTTTAAACTTATCAATCCTCACAAAAACAGGCTCTGTTCTTTTTAATACACTTAAATTTTGTGTTTTTATTGGTGTTTCTTCAAGAATTTCTTCTCTGAAAAGTTTTCTTTCTGTCGGCATTTGAACTTGGCTTTCTTGAATTTCTTCCAAATCTTCTTCTCCAGAAACAGCTTTTTTAATATCCTTTTCAAAACCAAACTTATCCTTATAATCTCTTAAATCAGGGAATTCTGCCTGAAAATTGTCCTCTTGTAATTCAGGATTTTCTGGATAATCCTGATAAATGCTTTCATCATAATCCTCATGCATTGAGGGAATTTCTGGAAGCTTTGGTAGAGGAGGCAATTTTTCTGGTTCCTCTTTTTTTTCTTTTTTACCAAACAATCTCATTTTATAAACAATATAGTATATTTTATAAACTATACTTTAAAATATATAAATATAACTAGCTTTAAAAACTTTATTTGTAATTTTTACAACTTAAAAAATTAAGTAAAAATACTAACCGAAAATTATTTAATCAAAATTTTTTAGATATTAAAATGCAAAAAAAATTAATTGACGATTCTTTTTCTATTGTTTTAGGAAAACAAGGATTAGACTTAGCAAAAATTCTAGATGAAAAAAAATACATAAATGAATTTATAATTGCCAAAAAAATGAACTTAACAATAAACCAGGTAAGAAACTTTCTGTATAGGCTATTTGAGCACGGATTAGTTTCAAATATAAGAAAAAAAGATAAAAAGAAAGGCTGGTATACATACTTTTGGAAAATAGAGAAAATTAATACTTTAGAATTCCTAGATAAAGAAATAAAAAAAAGAATTTACAACCTAGAACACTTATTGAAAAGTAGAGAAACTAAGAGATTTTATACTTGTGAAAGATGCAATATAGACTATTCAGAAGAGAATGCTCTTCTAAATAATTTTATATGTCATGATTGTGAGTCTGTTCTTGTTTTAAAAGACAATACAAAAGAGATAAACGAGATTAAAAAAAACATAATTTATCTAAAAAAAGAACTTGAGGAAGTTGAAGAGGAAATTAAAAAAAACAAAGATTTTTTATTGAAAAAAAGAGAGAGAGAAATAAAAAAAGAAAAAAGATTAAAAAAACAAGCTAAAGAGAAACTAAAGAAAAAAAAGATAAATGAAAAAAAGAAAATAAAGAAAAAAACCAAAAAAATAAAATCAATAAAAAGAAAATAATAATTGAAAATGTATAAAAATCAGAAAAGCATTTTTTATTTATTTAATGTAACAATAACTTTAATACTAGTTAATATTTTTATTTTTATAATCTTTAGTTTACTTTTATTAACAAAAATTATTTCTGTAGATTTTATAGCTTTAAAACCATCGAATATTCTTCAAGGAAAATTTTTATGGACTTTTTTGACTAGCATGTTTATGCATGCTGGATTTTTTCATATAATTGCCAATATGATTTCTTTAATTTTTTTAGGTTCTTTTACCGAAAGACTACTTGGTCCTAAAAGATTTTTTTATTTTTACTTATTAAGCGGAATATTTGCAGGAATAATCTTTGTTTTACTTTCGGTTTTCATTAAAAGCGATTTTAATAGTTATGCAGTCGGAGCTTCTGGAGCTATTTTTGGTTTAGTTGGTCTTTTGATGATCCTAACTCCGAATCTTCCAGTTTACATTCTTTTTATACCAGTACCTATAAAAATGAAATATGCAGGAGTTATTGTTTTATTTGTTTTATGGATGATCTCTGTATTGGGAAACATTCCTATAGGGAATACAGCTCATTTAGGTGGGCTAATTACTGGATTAGTTTATGGAATCTACTTAAAGAAAAAATATAAAAGAAAAACAAATTACATAAAAAGAATTTTTAGTTAAAATGCAAAAAAGAAAAAAATTAAGAAAAGAAAAAAATTTTTTTAAGAAGAACTTTTTGAAATCTATAGATTATATGAAAGATTCAAAGGATTTTATTTACTCTTCTATACTAATTTTTTTTATTTTCTCTGTTATAGGAGCCTTTTTTCCAACTCCTAAATCTATAGAACTAAGAATTTTAGAGATATTAGAAGAGTTATTAAAACTTACAGAAGGAATGAACTGGCAACAACTTACAAAATTTATATTTTTTAATAATTTAAAAACAGGATTTTACGGATTTATTTTAGGAGTATTTTTAGGAGTTTTTTCTGTTATCGTGTTAATAGTTAATGGATATATTTTAGGTTATGTTTCTATAAGAGTAATACAAATTGATAGTGTTCTTGTTTTATGGAAACTTTTTCCCCACGGAATTTTTGAGTTGCCAGCAATTTTTATTTCTACAGGATTGGGAATTAGGCTTGGTTCATTTATCTTTCAAAAAGACAAAATAAAATCATTTAAATTCTATTTAATTTCAGGAATAAGAACATTTATTTTTGTAGTAATTCCTCTTCTCATTATTGCAGCAATAATAGAAAGCACACTAATACATTTTTTCTAATTTTTATCTTATTTTTTAACATTCTATTTAAAATTCTAAATCCAAGTACAATTTTTAAACTAACTTGAAAAAATAAAAAATGGTTTGACAGAAACGGTTGGTCGTTCTAGGTGGTGTTTTAGCTGTTTTAGGACAGTTTCTTGGCTCATACCTTCCTTTGATAGGAGGAGCTCTCTCAATAATTTTTGGTTTAATGAATAAATAAAAAAACCAAAATCATGAATAAGAAAAAATTTAATTAGATTCTTATTCTTTTTTCTCAAAATTAAAAAACTGCATAAAACTGTGTAAAAATTAAGAACCCTCTTTTATTTCAGTTATACCAAGTATAATCAAAATTAAAGCCACAAAAATCAAAAACCAGAAAAGAGCTCCTTTAAAAAAAACCCAAGCAGCATGTAAAAAATTAAGGTCTTTTCCAAACAAAGTCCAAGAATATGCAGAAGATAACCACGAAATTAGAATAGTTGCAACTAAAATAATAAGGCCTAAAATTAATTCAAACCATTTATTCATATTTTTCTTAAAAAATTAATATTTAAAAATATTTTTATTCTTTAAAATGCTCTTTATAAAAGTTTTTTCATAGATCCGCGATATCTTTATAAAACAATTCTCACAATAAATCTTATGTTAATTAAAAAATTTTCATGCAAATAAAAATTATTCTAAGATGGAAAAAGTTAGACATATAAAAATAACTAAAGAAATGAAAGTTAAAAAACTCGTAAAAAACATGAAAAATGCTGGTTTTGGAGCTAGAAAAATTGGTCTTGCTTCAGAAATTTTTAAAAAAATTTTTTACGAGGAAAAATGTGATATTTTCTTAGGTATTGCCGGAGCAATGGTTCCAGCTGGAATGAAAGAGATAATAATTGACATGATTAAAACAAAAAAAATAAAAGCAATTGTTATTACTGGAGCAAACCTAACCCATGATCTTGCCGAAGCTTTAGGAGAAAACCATTATCATTGTGATGTTTGGAACGATATTATCTTTCAAAAAAAAGGTTATGATAGGATTTATAATGTTTTTATGAAAAACCTAGTTTACAAAAAAATAGAAAAATTTTTGGAAAAAAACTGGTCTTTTCTTAAAAACTCTAAAAATAATATCGAATTTTACTGGCTAATTGGAAAAATTCTAAAAAATCAAAATAGTATTTTTTCAATATGTTACTCTACAAAAACGCCTATTTTTTGTCCAACACTTTTAGATTCCGGATTAGGATTAATGTTATGGAGCAGAATTAAATCTTCTAAATACACAAATATAGATTTTTTTAATGAGCTTAGCGATTTTATAAATATTGTGTGGACTAAAAATAAAAAAGCAGTTATCTATATTGGAGGCGGAACACCTAAAAATTTCATTCAACAAGCCCTACAATTTTCTGGAGGAGCTGATTATGGTGTTCAAATAACAACAGAAAGAGAAGAATTTGGAGGAAGTTCTGGTGCTCCTTTAGAGGAAGGAATTTCTTGGGGTAAGCTTAAAACAAACTCAAAAAAAGATTTAGATTTTGTCGATGTAATTTGTGATGCTACAATAGCTTTACCGATTATTTGGTCTTATGTCAAAAACTAAGTTATAAAAATTTATATACATAATCTATTTTTCTTTTAGATGACTGAACAAAAAGAGATAATTTCTTCTGAAGAAAATCTAAGAGAAGAAAAAAAACAAACACAAAAAGAAATTGAAAAAACTCTTTTAGACATTCTTAAAATTTTTTCTCCTGGAACCCCTCTTAGAACAGCTTTAGACGATATTTTAAAAGCTCAACTTGGAGCTTTGATTGTGATAGAAAAGGAAGGCATCGAAAATATTATTGAAGGTGGTTTTAAAATAAACTGTAAATTTAATCCACAAAGACTTGTTGAACTTTCGAAAATGGATGGAGCAATAATCCTTTCAAAAGATCTTAAAAAAATCCTTTATGCTAATGTTCTTCTTACTCCAAATATAAAAATAATAACAAGAGAAACAGGAACTAGACATAAAGCAGCTGAGAGGACAGCTAAACAATTAGGAACAACAGTAATTGCTATATCAGAAAGAAAAAACAAGATAACTATCTATCATAAAGAAGAACAATACAACTTAGAAGAAACATCTGAAATCTTAAGAAGAGCAGCAGAAACTTTACAAATTCTTGAAAAACAAGTAGATATGCTTAATGAATTACTTTCTCATCTAAACATTTTAGAGGTTACTAATTTAACTACTACAGCAGACGTTTGTAATATTTTACAAACATTTGAGATGGTGAGAAGAATTTCAGAAAAAGTTAAAAGGTATCTTATAGAGTTAGGTAAAGAAGGAACTATAGTTAGTATGCGTCTTAAAGAACTTACAAAAAACATAGCAAACGAAAGAGAAAAAATTCTTTTAGATTATTTTGGAAAAAAATCAAAAAAAATTGACAATATTTTAAAAAATCTGAACTTTGATTTTTTAATTGACACAAACAATTTAATAAGAATATTTTTTGGTCAGCTTCACGATTCTTCAGTTTCTCCAAAAGGAATAAGAATTTTAAGTAAAACAAATATCTTAGATAAAGATATAGAGACAATGATTTCTAATTTTAAAAGTTTAGATAAGATATTTAACTTAGATTCTGACTCTTTAAAATCAATTTTTAAAAACGAAAATCTTGTCGAATCTATAATTCTTGAAATAAAAAATTTGAAAGAAAAAATTTTAATGGGAAAAAAGATATAAAAAACTTTATAATTTTTTATTTTATTTATGCTAACACAAAAACAAATTTTTGAAATTAAAAAAGCACTTTTAAACTATCAAAATCCTATTTTTATGTTTGATAATGATCAAGACGGCTTATGTAGTTTTCTATTGCTAAGAAGATTTTTTGGAAAAGGAGAAGGCATTTCAATAAAATCTTTTCCAGACCTGAACAAAAGCTATTTTAAAAAAGTAAAAGAATTTTCATCTGATTGCGTATTTATTTTAGACAAGCCAGTTGTTTCTGGCGAGTTTTTTGAAGAAATTAAAAATAATAGAATTCCTGTTTTTTGGATAGACCACCATCACATCAATTTACAAAACATTCCAAAGTTTGTACATTATTATAATCCTCTTTTCAACAAAAAGAAAGGAGAAGAACCAGTTACTTATCTTTCTTATCAGATAACAAAAAATAAAGAAGACATATGGATTGCTGTTATAGGTTGTATTTCCGATAAATTTTTTCCTAATTTTTATAAAGAATTTGAAAAAAAATTTCCTGACCTAACAATAAAATCAAAAAATCCTTCAGATATCTTTTATAAATCACCAATAGGCAAAATTGCTAGAATTTTAGGTTTTGCTTTAAATGATAAACCCTCTAATGTTAAGAGTATGATAGAATTTCTTATAAATTGTAAAAGTCCATACGAAATACTAAATGAAAATCAAGAAAATAAAAAAATTCATAAAAGATTTAGTGAGGTATACAAAAAATATGAAAAACTTTTATTAAAAGCTAAAAGCCAAGTCAATAAAGAAAAATTACTTTTCTTTAAGTATTCTGGAGAATTAAGCATTAGCGGTCATTTATCAAATGAGCTTATCTATAACTATCCAGACAAAATTGTTCTTGTAGCTTATATAAAAGGATTAAAAACCAATATTTCAATGAGAGGAAAAAAATCTTTAAAAATTCTTTTAGAATCAATAAAAGGAATTGAAGGTGCTTCTGGCGGCGGTCATGAAGAAGCTGTCGGCGGCCAAATTCCAACAAATAAACTTGATGAGTTTAAAGAGAACCTTATTAAAACAATAAAACATTTTAATTGAAAAATAGAAATTTATAAATTTGTATCTTAAATTAATACATAAACTTAAAGCTCAACAATTTAAACGCACAAAATTTAAATTGTAAATCTTAATATTCTAATTTTTTTAATTTTCAACACCTAAAAACTTTTTTCATTTTATCATGAACTTTATCTCTTTTATTAATCTTTTACAATTTTCTATTGCTTCTTTTGCTGTTTCAAATTCCATTTTGTTGCCATAATATGTGAGAGAATTTCTTTTATATCTTAAATCATCAAATAACCTAAATAAATCCTCTCTTTTTAAGACATCTCTTAAATAGAAACCAACGCAAACATGATTCAATATATTGAAACCGTTTAAGAAAGCAAGCGCCTGCAGCATCTCTATTAATGAAGTATAATAATCTTCAAAAACAAAGTTGCAGTTCTTTTCTGTTACTTCTTTAAAAAGACTTATTCTTTCATTTGCTGTTTTCAAAAGAGATTTTGCTCTTTCTTTGTTTACTGAAGTTCTTTTTGCTGATTGATTATCTAAACATTCATTCCAATCTCTCATTTGAAAACCTCTAAATAATTGTTTAAAGTAATGCCATTTATTATGTTGTTTATTAGGTGAGTGTTTTTTATTTCACTTATGCCTTTATGTCTGAAAACCTGTATTTTTCTTTTTAGAGTTTTTTCAAACTTTTCCAAGTTTATTTCTTTTTTAGAAGGCGTTTGTATGTATAAGTCAATATCGCTGTTCTCAACATCTTGGCCGTGTGCATAAGAGCCAAAAACAACAATCACAGGATTGCTAAATTCTCTTTTCAAGAATTCTATAAGCCTTGACTTGTAAAGAGATTTTATGTTAAAGAGCTTTTTTTCAAGAATAAAATTTTCATTAGAGGCATTGCTTGTATAAAAAACAACATTTCCTGTTTTTACTGTTTTTAAAATTCCTTCATTTACAAGCTCTTTACAATATCTTATCACAGAAGGCAGGGGCAATTTAAGCTCTTTTTCAATCTGCCTTACTCGCATCTTGGCATTAGGATGAACAAAAAAATACTCTTTTATTGCTTCCTTAATATCTCTTTTGTTCCTTTTACCGTTTTTGATATTTTTTCTTACCATATGATAGTATAAAGTATCAATTGATATTTAAAATTATCGATTTTTTGAGGGTTCTTAATTTAGCCTTTTTATTATGGAACTTTTTAATAGGAACAATTTAAACGCACAAAAAAGAGACAACATTAAAAAACCACTTAATAAAAAATAGAAAAATATAAAAACCACATAATCTAGTTTCTTTTATGGGTACTAAGTTAGTAAAAGCAAATACAAATCTTGTTTGTCTAGCTAACTTAGTGCTTAATATAAAAAAAATAAATAAAAATATTAAATACACAAGCTCAATTTAATTCAGGGCTCTTTTAAGACTCTGAATTGAATTGGGTTTTAATTCTTCTTCAATTTAGGGTCTTAAGCCTTGAATTTTCTTGAGCTAAAAAACAAAATGGCTCAAGCAACAGAACTAGAAGAGAACTTTTTAGAGGAAAGTTTAGATGAACTTGAGAGAGAGTTTAGTTTTTTGTTTGAAAAAACTCTAAGATTAGAACAAGAGTTAGAATTATTACTTAACTGAAAATTTAAATAAAAATAAAAAACTAATAACTCTTTCCAATATAAGCTACAAAACTAGATTTTTCTCCACAAACAAAACAATTATTGTTAAAGATATTTTTATCTAAAGAGAGTATAAGAACTTTTAATCCTTGATTATTCACTTTTTTCTCACAAGAAATTTTATTACATAAACATACCTCAAAAACAAAATTCTCTTTTGTTTTTATTTCGTTAAAACTATTAATTCTTTTTATAGAATCTAAAAAATCTTTTTTTGCTCTTTTAAATAATTCTTTTTGTATATCATCCAACAGATATTTAACTCTTGAATTTAATTTGCTTATTTTTATCTTTTCTTTTTTTAGATTATCTCTTCTTACAGCAAGAACTTCTTTGTTTTTTATTTCATTTGGTCCAATTTCTATTCTTAAAGGTATACCCTTTAATTCCCATTCATTAAATTTCCAACCAGCACTATAATCTTCTCTATCATCAACGAAAACTTCAAATTCTTTTAATTTATCTTTTACTTTCTTTGCCACATTTAAAATTTTGTTTTTATAACCTTCAAAAAAAATCGGAATTATAACAACTTGGATTGGCGCAACTTTTGGAGGGAAAATCATGCCTTTATCATCAGCATGAGTTGCAATCATTATACCTAAACTTCTCGTAGAAAATCCCCAAGAGGTTTGCCAAGCATTTTCTTCTTTTTCATTTTTATCTAGAAAAACAATGTCAAAAGCTTTAGAAAAATTTTGTCCTAGATTATGGCTTGTTGCTGCTTGAATTACTTTTTTATTTGGAAGTATGGCTTCTAAACTTAAAGTGTAATCCGCTCCAGCGAATTTTTCATTTTCTGTTTTTTTTCCTCTTAAAACAGGAATAGCAAGCAATTCATTATAAACTCTTTCGTATAAATTAATTATCTCTAAAACCTCTTTATCAGCTTCTTCTTTTGATGAAAATACACTATGACCCTCTTGCCATAAAAACTCTCTTGTTCTTAAAAAAGGAATTGGATGTTTAAATTCCCATCTTACAACATTATTCCACTGGTTAATCTTCAGCGGCAAATCTTTATAACTTCTTATCCATTTTGAAAAAGAATCATACATTATAGTTTCACTAGTAGGTCTTATTGCTAATCTTTCACTTAATCTTGTTTTTCCAGCCTCTGTAACCCAAGCAACTTCTGGCTCAAATCCTTTAATATGTTGTTTTTCTTTTTTTAAAAGAGATTCAGGTATTAAACTAGGAAAATAAGCATTTTTAACTCCTATTTTTTTAAATTCTTTATTTAAAAAATCTTGAATTTTTTGCCAAACAAAATATGCATTAGGTAGTATAACAATTCCACCAGAAACAGAACTATAATCCATTAGTTTAGCTTTTTTTATAACTTCTGTATACCATCCAGAAAAATTTTCTTTTTTTTTATTGGTCAAGCCTATATCTGTTTTTTTCATTTTATATCATTTTATAAACAAAAAAATATTTAATAAACCTTTAGTTTTTAATAGTTTTTAAAGTAAACTTTACATATTTAAATTATTTCTTATAAAAAACAATTAGGCACGCATTTATCTTACTTAATAGTTGTTAGGAGCAGTTGAAACTAACTCTGAAAAACACCAAATCACCACTTCCTAAATCGGGAGGTTGCTTTATTAAAAAATCCTTATCTTAATCTAAACAAAACAAAAGAGAAAAAATAAAATTACTTCTTAATCCCATTTAAAATTTGTTAAAGAGTTTTTTGCTTCCATATAATCAACTTTTTCATTTAATTTGATGTATTATTAGCCCTTCCGACAAACAATCGCCCACTTAGAAACATTTTTTAAGTTTTTTTCTTTTAATAAAAAAATGAGAAAAATAAAAAAACTATTTTTTTATATTTTTGCCATTATCGGTCTTTTATATTCACTAAATGTTATCTATTATGCCTTTTTTCCTGATCAATACTTTAAATTTAAATTTTCATCCAGTGAAGATGGAAGTCCTATAAACGGAGAAGTTTATCTCAACGGCATTTATTTGGGAGAAACGAAGAATGGAATATTAAAAGCAAATATTTCAGATTTGGAATCTGGAGAATTAATGCTTAAAGGGATTTACCAGGGGAAACAATTTGAGATGTATTGGGATTTTAAAGGAGAGGCAATCCAGAACGGTGAGCAGGAGTATATTGTATCTTATCAAGATTTTATTAATGCTACTTTTGATGCGACCCAATTAGACTTAAACAAAATAGAAAGAGAAATCTTTAATTTGGTTAATTTAGAGAGGCAAAAATACCCAAGGTCTGGAATTCGTTCTTTAAGGTGGAATGAAAAAATAAGTCAAATTGCGAGAGAACATAGTAAAGATATGTTAGAAAAAGAATATTTTAGTCATCGTACTTTAAAATATGCAGAAACTTTAGAATCCGTAGATTTTAGTCAAAGATTAAAAGATGCAAATATACCTTATATAGTTTCTAATGAAAATTTAATTCTTTTACCCGTTTACCCAAATACAGATATTGCAAAAGAGTCTATAGATGGATGGCTTAGAAGTCCAGGTCATCGTTCAACTTTATTAGATTTGGATAATCTTTATAGCGATGCAGGGGTTGGGATTGCTTGTAAAAGGAGACTTTGCTATATAACGATGGATTTCATTTCGCTTCGACAAGAATACCTTAATGAAAATTTAAGTTATAATTATGTGCAATTAATTCCACTATACCCTGAAGGATACGGATTCGATTATAATGCTAGTGTTAGCATAGATTTTACCTCTTCTAGTTCCGTAAGAATGAGATTAACAAAAGACAAAAACGATTTTTATAGGATAGTTAATAGGGACAGCCCAGAGAAAATTTTATGGTCTAGGACTGCTACAAATTATAAAGATACTCTTATAATTAGTCCAGGAAGTTATTTAATATTAGAGGCAAATATTAAAGACACGAATTATAATCTTACAATAGACTATTTAACAAGTTGAATCTTCTTTTAGAAAAATAAAAAATTATAGAAGCAGCCCATCAATTTAGGGGTTATATATTATAACATAATAAAGTTAAAAAATTTTTTATTATCTTTTAGTAAACCTAGAAAATGTACTAAAAATAATTATTATTATAAAACTTACTGGAAAATGTTCTTGCTTTAAAACAAGGAAGAAAAGAATTAACAAAAATCTTTATTTATAATTTGATAACCCCCTCTCGTCTTATATTTAATTTTAACCCCTTCGTTCTCTTTTCTTAATCTTACTATGCCCCGTAGACTCTAACTTCGGCCAGGAAATTGGATGGTTCTTAGTTTGAGTACCTTTATAAAAGATTATTGTTGGTTTCATAAAATTGCTTATATATTGAATTCACGCTATTTTTAATAAAGTTTGATTCAAGAGCAAAACCCAAATTTTCTCCTTCAGATGCTTTGAAATTGTTTATTCCTATAACTTCTCCATTTTTGTTTATTAAAGGACCGCCAGAATTTCCCGGATTTAGTGCTGCGTCTGTTTGTATATATGCTGCAACACCATTTGGTCCAACTCTATGAATTCCAGAAACAATTCCTTGAGAAACTGAGAATTGTAACCCTAAAGGATTTCCTATTGCAATTACTCTCTCTCCTACAGCAACATTATCAGAATTTGCTAGTTTTAAAGGCTTATAACTTCCTTCTATTTTCAATAGAGCTATATCCATAAGTGAATCATAACCTAAAAGATTTAATTTCAATTTTTTTTGATTAGAAGTTATAGCTTCTGCATATCTTGCACCATATAAAACATGGGCATTAGTTATTAAATAACCATCTTCATGTATTATAAAACCAGTTCCTTGAGAAACATCTGTTCTTATAGTTACCACCGAATCAATAGCTTTTTCTATTATTCCTGAAAAATCATCAGATGTAGAAGCTTTCAATACATCAACCCTTTCTGTTAAAATTCCAACTCTAGATTCAACTTCTCTTATACTGTTTTTTGTATCTATAATCCCCTCTGATAAAGCATTCATTCCAGAAATTGTTTCTCTTCTTAAATCCTGTATTTTTTTATCTAGAGATTTATAGCTTACTTCAATCCTAGCTAGAAGAGAGTAAGTAAAAATACTTATTGTTATCATAAATACTATGACAATTGTTGTAAATCCACCTATTAACCATTTATGATGTCTTTTAACAACAATCACATGGTGTTTTTGATTTTTCTGTTTCATTTTATATTTTTAAAAAGTATTAATATATAAAAATATAACAATTTTATTATTTTTGGGCTTATAGTTCAATGGATAGAACAGCAGGCTTCGGTTATTTTTAGAAGAAACCTGCAGATCTAGGTTCGATTCCTAGTAAGCCCATAAAGATAAAAAATGAAAAACATTAATCCAGGAGATTTTGTAGAATTAATTTTTCCTAATAAAAGCTATAAAGGAATACTTTTAGAATCTCCAAAAGACGAAAAAGGGGTTATCCTTCTTAAACTCGATTCAGGATACAACATAGGCTTCAAGAAAAAAGACATCTCAGAAATTAGGCTAATAAAAAAAGCAGAAAAAAAAGAAGAGAAAATAGAAATTAAAATACCTCAAGAAAAACCAAAAATAGCTATGATCATCACTGGAGGAACAATTGCATCAAAACTTGATACAAAGACAGGAGCTGTTTCTCCTCTTACAAAGCCAGAAGAATTTTTTAAATTTTACCCAAAAATATTTGATAAAGTTTCTTTAGAAAAAATCATTGTTCCTTTTACAAAAGCTTCAGAAGATATGGATTTTAAAGATTGGAAAAAAATTGCAAAAATAACTTACAACTTGCTTAACAATAAAGAAATAAAAGGAGTAATTATAACACACGGAACAGACACTCTTCACTATACAGCATCAGCCCTTTCTTTCTTTTTACAAAATTTAAACAAACCAGTTATTTTGACTTATAGTCAAAGAAGTATTGATAGAGCGAGCTCTGATGCCAACTTAAATCTTCAATGCTCTGCTCTTGCTTCAATCTCAGATATAGCAGAAGTTTTGCTTGTTGGACATGCAACTATGAACGATGATTTTTGTTTTGCAATTCTTGGAACAAAAGCAAGAAAGCTTCACACATCAAGAAGAGATGCTTTTAAGTCAGTAAATAGGAAGCCTATAGCAAAAATCTGGCCAGACAAAATAGAAATTCTTTCTGAACATAAATTAAGGAATGAAAAAAATAAAGTGAAGTTAGATGCAAAATTTAACAATAAAGTTGCTCTTATTAAATTCTATCCAGGTCAAAATCCAGATATTTTAGAATTTTATCATAAGAATAAATATGAAGGCTTAGTTATAGAAGCAACTGGACTAGGACATGTCTCATCTTTATCAAAAAATTCTTTTTTAAAGAAAATTAAAAAACTAACTAAAGATGGAATTATAGTTTGCGTAACAAGTCAGTGCATTTATGGAAGAGTTGATCCTTATGTATACTCTAACGGTCGAGAACTTGAAAAAGCAGGAGCAATATTTTTAGAAGATATGCTTTCTGAAACAGCTTTTGTGAAACTAGGATGGATTTTAGGTCACAAAGAATGGAAAAAAAATAAACAAATAATAAAACAAAAAATGCTTACAAATTTTGCTGGCGAGATAAATGAAAGATTAGATGAACAATTTCATTCTCTTTAAAACAATTTTGCTTATTTTAATCTGTCAGAAAGAGCAGCACCCATAGAAGAAGGTAAATTAACTACAACAGTTCTTTTAAATGAAACCAATAAATTATTTGTCCAATCTGCGACATTAATTATCTGTAAAAATAATCCAACTATAAAAAAAGAAATAATATATGTTGCAAAAACTCTTTTTAGCATTTCATAAATGTGTCTTTTTGGGTTTGAATTTATGTGTTCTTGATGATAATGAACATAAGTAAAAATAACTAAAAATATGATTGAAATTAAAGCAAGAGCCAATATGTTTGTTAAAGGAAGAAATCCACCAATTTCCCAAGTTTCTTGAGTAAAACCTATAGGAATCGCAAGAAGAGAAGAGCCAATTATAATCTGTAATAAATCATGTGAATCCAATTTTGTTTCAATCGGAAGCACATCAACAAATGAAACTTTTCTTTTTTTCTTCATTTTTTTAAAAAACTAAAAGGGATTATAAATTTTGCTGATCCCTTTTAAATAAATTATAACTTTTAAGGAGTTACAAATAGAAAGATTTATAAAAACAAAAACTTAAATAAATTGTATGAAGAGAGCACTTTATAGCATTGATGATGAGGAATTTTTGACATTTTTAGAAAGAATAGACCATTCTTTTAGAACCAATAATATTCCATATTTATTCGTAGGAGGCGTAGCAACCCAGGCTCATATTGTTAGTTTAATCTGTAAAAAAGAAGGTGTTAATTTATATGATCTTATAAACGATCCAAACTTTAGGGTTCAAGATCATTTAAGAGCAACAGACGACATTGACATAACTTTAGACATAAGAAACATTGAAGGCCAAAAAACAGAAATTTATGAAAGAATTAACACAATACTAAGTTCATTAGAAGAAGAAAGTCCTTATGTTTCTGTCTCTGGTAACCATTTGGTCTCTGTAAAATTAGAAAGAAAAGGAATCAGAAGGCCTGTTTTTAGACTTGGTTTAGATGAAGAACCAAGTTATGAAAATGAAGTTTCTCTTAACCTCTATTATAGTCCAGAAGATACAAACCATCGTTGGTCTCAAGAGATGATTGAATTTGAAAGGCAAAATTATTTTCGTTTTTTTGAATCAGGATTAAGAATATCTTTACCTATTTATAAAGGAAAAAAAATAGAGCTTAATGTTAAAAGTTTAGAAGACCTTATAGCTACTAAAATAGCAAGATCAAGAGAAAAAGATTGGACAGACATATTGCTTTTATATAGACACACTAAAGATTCAGGAAATCCTATAAACTTTTCTCAATTAGAAAGAGATCTTTATGTAGAAGATGAAAGACTTAAAATCTTTAATGAAGAACTTATAAATAGATTAAAAAAATTTAAAGTTTTGGTAAGTTAAAATTAGCATAAGTTAATTTTAATAATCCTTTCTTCTTGAGTAAATTATGGAATCAATACAAGAACCTCAAGAAATAGATTACGAAAAAATTGGTTTGAAATGTGGTCTTGAAATACATCAGCAACTAGATACCAAAAAACTTTTTTGCAACTGCCCATCAATTTTAAGGAAAGATGAAGCAGACTATAAAATAAAAAGAAAATTACACCTTGTTGCTGGAGAATCTGGAGAGGTAGATGTTGCAGCTAAATATGAAGCAAGTTTAGATAAAGAGTTTATTTATGAAGCCTATAAAGATACAAATTGTTTAGTTGAGCTTGATGAAGAGCCGCCACACGAAATAAATAAAGAGGCTCTTGAAATTGCTTTACAAATATCTTTAATGTTAAATGCAAAGATTTTACCAATAACTCAAATTATGAGGAAAACTGTAGTTGATGGTAGCAACACATCTGGTTTTCAGAGAACTGTTTTAATTGCGCAAGATGGATTTGTCGAAACTAGTTTTGGAAAAGTTGGCATAGCAACAATTTGTTTAGAAGAAGATTCAGCAAGAATAATTTCAAAAGAAGGAAATGTAGCTGTTTATAGGTTAGACAGACTTGGAATTCCTCTTGTTGAAATAGCCACAAAAGCAGAAATAAAAAATCCGAGTCAAGCAAAAGAAACAGCACTAAAAATAGGAGAAATACTAAGAAAATGTAAAGTAAAAAGAGGAATAGGCACAATAAGACAGGACATAAATCTTTCAATTAAAGGCAGTTCAAGAATAGAACTTAAAGGATTTCAAGATATAAGAAATATAGAAAAAGCAATTGAAATAGAAGTAAAAAGACAGCTAGACCTCATTAAAAAAAATCAAAGCGCTCCAGAAGTTAGAAAAGTTCTTGCAGACGGAACATCAGAGTTTTTAAGACCATTGCCAGGTCCTTCTAGAATGTATCCAGAAACAGATCTTCCTTTACTGAAAATTTCTAGAGATATAATAAACAAATCTAAAAAAAATTTAAAGCCAAAAGAAGAAAAAATCGAAGGACTTAATCAAGAAATGGTTTCTTTACTCTTTAAAGAAAAAAAATTTGAAGATTTTAAAGAATTGTCAAAAATTTTTTACAATCCTAAACTAATTTTTAAAATGCTTTTAATTTATCCTAAAGAGATATCTTCTAGGAAAAAAATAAAAAATTTAGAAAAGAAATTCAGTTTGGATGTTCTATCAAGCATAATTGAAAACATTAAAAAAGGAGTGATCTCAGAAGGACAAATAAAAAATATTTTAGAGAAAATTGCAGAAGGAGAAGATTTAAATTTAATAATTAAAAAAAGCAAACCTGAGGAAATAGAAAATCTTGAAGAAGAGATAATTAAAATTATAAAGCAGAAACCAGGACTTTCTTTTAATGCTTATATGGGTTTAATAATGAAAAAATTTGAAGGAAAATTTTCTGGAAAAGAAATTTCAGATTTACTAAAAAAACATTTCAAAACTTAGATCTAAAAACATAAAGATTATCATGAGAATGACAAATTCTTGAATTTACATATCTAATTAAACTCTCCTCGTTTTCGAAAATTATTAAAACTCTTTTTAAGTTATCTGGAACATATAAACTAAATTTTTTTCCATTTTTTTCAAAAATCTTCTCTATAAAAAATTTAGCATTAGAAAGTACAATATACTGAAATTCTCTTAGTCTTTCATTGTAGTATGGCCTACAAAGATTTGTTATAAGGTTGTGTGTTATTGGTTTAATTAAATTTTTTGATCTTAAATAAAACCTTTTTGAAAATCTTTTAGAGGCTTCTGAAATAAGATGATTACTTAAAATAGCACCGTCACATCTAACATAATTTAAACAAAGCCAATATACTGCTTCTTTTAATTCTTCAACAGTATAAACAGAGCCAGATTCTTCAACTTTTTTTTCTAAACTATTCATTAAACCTTTTCAAATTTTTTTGTTTTTAAGTATTATTATTCTCTAAAAAATATAAAAAAGAAAAACTTAAAAATAAAGTGAAACTATTTTTATAATTAATTTTATAGATGGTCCCAAACAAATTATTTTTCACAAAAGGAGTTGGAAGGCACAAAGAAAGACTTGCTAGTTTTGAACTTGCTCTTAGAGATGCCGGAATAGAAAAGTTTAACCTCGTTACTGTCTCTAGTATTTTTCCACCAAATTGTAAAATAATTTCAAAAGATGAAGGATTAAAAAAACTAAAGCCAGGAGAAATTGTTTATTGTGTTATGGCTCGTGCAGAGACAAATGAAAACAATCGACTTATTGCTTCTTCTATTGGTGTTGCTATTCCCTCCGACGAAAACCAGTATGGTTATCTATCTGAACACCACACATATGGAGAGACAGCCGAGACAGCAGGAGATTATGCTGAAGATTTAGCTGCTAGTATGCTTGCTACTACTTTAGGTATAGAATTTGATGAAAATATGGGTTGGGATGAAAGAGAACAAGTTTATAAGATGTCAGGAAAAATAATAAAAACAAGAAACATAACCCAATCAGCAGAAGGAAAAGCTGGACTTTGGACGACAGTTGTTGCAGCAGCTGTTTTTGTTTCAGATAATAACAACACAGAAAAAATCCAATGAATAAATTAATAAACTTGTCTTTAAATATTAAATTATGGAGAGAATTTATATTTCTGAAATAAAAGAAAATCAAAAAGTTCTTCTTAAGGGATGGGTTCATGATATTCGAGAACTTGGAAAAACAAAATTTTTTTTGCTCAGGGATATTTCAGGAATAGTCCAGTGTGTTTTAAAAGAAGGAGTTGTTAAAGAAAAAAATAAAGAAGAGATAAAACTTGAGGATGTTGTTAGTTTAAAAGGAACTGTAAAAAAAGCAAACCTTACAAATAAAGAATTAACTATAAAAAATTTAGAAGTTGAAGTATCTGATATAACTATTTTAAATAAATCAGAAGAGATTCCAATTCAAATTAATGATAAAGGCGCTAAAACAGATTTATCAAGAAGACTTGATTTTAGATATTTAGATGTAAGAAAACCAAAGATAAGTTCTATTTTTAAAATTCAATCAACAATAATAAACTCTTTTCGAGAATTTTTTTATAATAAGGGTTTTATAGAAATACAAACACCAGCAATCATTGCAACATCTACAGAAGGTGGGACAGAACTTTTTGAAGTAAATTATTTTGGAAAAAAAGCTTATCTTGCGCAAAGTCCTCAACTTTACAAACAACTAATGGCTATTTCGTTAGAAAAAGTTTTTTCAACCGGAGCAGTATGGAGAGCTGAAAAACATGATACCTCTAGGCATATAAATGAGATAAGACAGCTTGATATTGAAGTTGCTTTTTCAAATGACTTAGATGTAATGAAATATCTCGAGAGTGTGGTAAAATTTATAATGAAAAGGGTTATTGAGAAAAATAAAAAAGAACTTGAAATTTTAAATATAAAATTAGATATTCCAAAAGTAAAATACTTAAGATATAAAGAGGCGATAACACTACTTAAAAAAAATAATTTTAAAATAGAAGAAGGAGAGGATTTTTCTCCAGAGGCAGAGAGAAAACTATGTGAGATGTTTCCAAATACAATAATTTTTACTTATGAATGGCCAATTGACCTAAAGCCTTTTTACATTTGGCCTAAAGACAAAAATAAGAATGTGTCTGCAGGTTTTGATGCTTTATTTAATGGATTAGAAATTTCTTCTGGTGGTCAAAGAATTCATATTCCAGAGATACTAGAAAAACAGATAAAAAACAAAGGATTAGATCCTAAAAACTTTAAATGGTATATCGATGCATTTAAATATGGTGCTCCAGAACACTCTGGATGGAGTATTGGTTTAGAAAGATTTACTCAATCAATATTAAATTTAGAAAATATTAGAGAAGCTACATTATTTCCAAGAGATTCAAAAAGACTAACTCCTTAAAAAAATGGAAGATAAAAAGTTTATATTAATAGAAGAAGCAATAAAAAAAGGAAAAGGAAAGGTCTCTGTTCGTGGTTGGGTTTACAGAGAAAGAGGTAGTAATGAGTTTAAATTTATAATTTTAAGAGATGCTTCAGATATTATTCAATGTGTTTTAGAAAGAAAAAAATTTGAAAGACAATGGAAAGAAATTGATAAAATTCAAATTGAAACTTCTTTAAAAATAACTGGAGAGATTAAAAAAGACAAAAGAGCTCCAACAGGTTATGAAATTAATGTTGACGAAATCGAAATTGTCGGCAAGAGCGAGAATTTCCCAATACAAAAAACATTAAATGAAGAGCTTTTAGGTGATCGAAGACATTTATGGTTGAGAAGCAGGAAGATGAATTCTATACTGAAAATTAGAAGTACAGTTATTGGTGCTTTACACGAATATTTTAGAAGCAAAGGTTTTTACGAATTTCAATCTCCTATAATAATTCCGGGAGGTGCAGAAGAGGGCCCAACTCTTTTTGAAGTTAATTACTTTGGTAGAAAGATGTATTTAACTCAAACATGGCAACTTTATGCAGAAGCAGCAATGTATTCTTTAGAAAAAATTTATTGTGTTGCTCCAAGTTTTAGAGCAGAAAAATCAAAGACAAATAGACATCTTGCCGAGTACTGGCACACAGAAATGGAAGTTGCATGGGCTGATCTTGATGAATTGATGGATTATGCTGAAGAAATGATTAAGCATGTTATAAAAAGAGTTTTAGAAAAAAATAGAAAAGAACTTGAAATTTTGAAAAGAGACATTAAAAAATTAGAACCAAGCCTTAAAAAAAAGTTTCCTAGAATTAGGTATGATGACGTTCTTAAAATCTTAAAAAATAAAGGAATAAATGTACCATGGGGGAAAGATCTAAGAACAATAGAAGAAGAAAAATTTATGGAAGATTATGATACACCTGTTTTTGTAACAAATTATCCTAAAGAAATAATGGCATTTTATAAGCCGAGAGATCCTAAAAACCCTAAAACAGCTTTATGTTTTGATCTTCTAGCTCCCGAAAATAACCACGAAATTATAGGAGGAAGTGTTAGAGAAACAAACATAGAAGAACTTAAAAAATCTTTAAAAAAGAAAGGAGAAAAAATAGAAGATTACTTTTACTATTTAGATATACATTCTTATGGTGCAATTCCTCACGGAGGGTTTGGTTTAGGAACAGAAAGACTCATTAAATGGATTTGTGGTCTTGATGATATAAAAGACGCTATAGCATTTCCGAGAACAATTTCAAGATGGAGGCCTTAAAACGATTAATCTTTATAAATTAATCTCTTGAATTAATTTGTAAGGCGAAATCTTTTTGCTTATTTTTTTGATAAAGTGTTTCTTTTCTAAGTATTTTTCTAAAAATTTTTCTATTAAGAAAAATATTAAGTTTAAATTTCTAATATTTTAGATTTAATCATATAATAACAAATAACAATCTCCTCTTGATTTATTCTTTACAAAAATATGTTAACAAAAAATCAAAAAATTTAAAAAGGTTAATTCTTCTGAATTTTATCAAAAATAAGGAGGTAAAATGCCTAGAGATTTTGATGAAGAATTTGAAGAAGACACAGACGAAGAAGACGAAAATTTAGATGAAGACGATGAAGAAGATTTTGATGACGACTACGACGATGAGTATGAAGATGAAGATTCTGACGATGAAGAGTATGAAGATGAAGAGTGGTAATCTTTAATTTTTTTCTAATTCTTTTTTATGTTTTTTTATTTTCACTTATCTTATTTATAACCTTAATAAAATCTTAATAAAATTTTCAGATAACTTGATTAACTTTAAAAAATCCATTAAATTTTTCATTTTTTTGAAAAACTATCAAAACTCTTAAAAACTTTTACTTTTTTTCTTTCTTATGAAAATAAATGGTTTAGAATTAAGGTGGCTTGGTCACGCATCTTTTTTAATAAAAATAGAAGATAAAAATAAAATAATTTATGTAGATCCTTATAATTTGAGAGATAATCTAGAAAAAGCTGATTTTATTTTTATAACACACAACCATTATGATCATTGTAGCTTAATAGATTTGAAAAAAATTGTAAAAGAAGGAACGAAAATAATTTCTCCTGCCGATTGTCAAAGTATTCTTTCAAAAATTGAAGAAAAAGTAGAAGTTGAAATAATAGGTCCTGACATGGAAAAAGATTTTCAAGATTTTAGAGTAATTTCTGTTCCAGCCTACAATACTGACAAAACATTTCATCCAAAAGAATCTTCTTGGGTTGGTTATGTAATAAAAATAAAAGAAGTAATAATTTATCATGCTGGAGACACTGATTTAATTCCAGAAATGCAAAAACTCACAGGACATAAACAACAAGGAAAAACTTTTATAGCTTTGCTTCCTGTTGGAGGAAGATTTACAATGTCTGCAGATGAAGCAGCAGAAGCAGCTAAAATAATAAAACCAACAATCGCAATTCCTATGCATTGGGGAAGCATAATTGGCAGTGAAGAAGATGCAAAAGAATTTTGTGAATTATGTAAAGAGTCTGAAATCCAAACCGAAATTTTAGAGAAAGATTAAAAAAACACCACTAAAAAATAATAATTTATTAAAAATCTTAAATTTTTTCTTTAAAAAATATTTTATATAAAATTTTTCTAATCACAGAAATATTTTTAAAGAAAAAGCACTTTAACCTTTCAATATATTAATATTTATTCAATTGGGGGATTGAATAAATTATCTTGAAATGAATTCTTAGGTGATAGTATGAAGAGTGTCAACTATATAAACCTTTCGGTAAAAATTTGCACTCTTCAATAAAATCTGCATTGCAGATTTTAAATAAAGATGAAAGGAGGTTGAGAAACATGGTATTAGATTTTGCAAAAGAAGCAATTCAGAACGCAGCTACACACAGCATTAATTTTGATGAATTGAAAGCAGGAAAAGCTTCTATAAAAGTTGTTGGAACTGGGGGTTGTGGATGTAACATGGTTACCTGGCTCTACAATAAAGGAATTAATGGAGCTACAGTTTATGCTGTTAATACAGACGCTCTTCATTTAAGTGTTTCAAAAGCTGATGAAAAAATTCTTCTGGGGAAAGAGTTAACTAGAGGGCTAGGTGCAGGTGGAAAACCAAAAATTGGAAGAGAGGCAGCAAAAGAAGCCATAGTAGAGCTTAAAAAAGCTGTTTCTGGAGCAGACATGTGCTTTGTTTTGTGCGGACTTGGAGGAGGAACAGGAACAGGTTCAGCACCAGTAGTTGCTCAGCTTGCAAAAGAAGCAGGAGCTGTTGTTATTGGTGTTGTAACAATGCCATTTGAATCAGAAAAAGCAAGAATAGACAAAGCAGAATTTGGTTTGCAAGAATTGAGAGAAGTTACAGACACAACAATTGTTTTAGACAACAATAAGCTTGTTGACATAGCAGGACAACTTCCTATTGAACAAGCATTTGCTGTTGCAAATGAGCTTGTAAGCACAATGATAAAAGGGATTGTTGAAACAATAACACTACCAAGCTTAATTAACCTTGATTATGCAGATGTTTCTGCAATAATGAAAGGTGGTGGTGTTGCTGTTATCGGTATCGGAGAAAGTGACACAACAGATCGTGTAAATGAAGCAGTCAGACAGGCCTTGACTCATCCTCTACTTGATGTGGATTATCAAGGTGCTACTGGCGCTTTAATACACGTTACTTGTGGTCCTGATTTAAAACTTGAAGAATTTGATAACATCGGTAGGATTGTTTCAGAAAATTTGAGTCCTGAAGCAAATGTTATTATTGGAGCAAGAATTAACAAAGAGTTTACAGGTAAAGTTAGAGTTATTACAATAATGACTGGTGTTAAAAGCCCATATGTTCTTGGAAAGCAACTTGAAGAATCACCTGCTTCGATTTCAAAAGAAGTTTCTGATTTGGGTATACAAGTCTGGAAGTAATCTTTAATTTTTTAGAATTTTTTTCGGGCGCTAAAAGCGCCCTTTTTCTTTTTTTATTTTTTCATTGTTTCTTTTCCATATTCATCAAAATAAAGAATTCTTTCAAGTTCAATTCTTAACTTTTCTTTATCTTTTTGCTTTTTTTCAGAACTAAAACCTATAGGAAAGATAGCCTCGATTGTTACTTCTTGAGGAATCTTAAGAAGTTTTTTTAGAGAATCCTCTAAAAAATGACCTACCCAACAAGTTGAAAGCCCTAAATCATTCAATTTTAATAAAAAGTTTTGTATTGCAGCTCCTGCTTGCTGTCTTCCATATACTTCACCTTTTTCTCCAAACAAATTTGTAAGCCTTGAGTAGTTTGAGCAAGCGACTACAACATAAAATACTTCTTTAATAAAATCTTGCTGGCAAAAGTTTGCGATTTCTTCTATTTTCTTCTTATCAGAAACAACTATAAACTTCATTGTGAAATTTTTTCCAGCTAATGGAACATATCTTGTTGCATCTATTGCTTCAATAATCTTTCTCCAGTCTGGCTTTTCTTTTGAAAATTTTCTTATACTTCTTCGTGTTTTTATTGCTTTATCTAAATCCATATAAATAAAAAGAAAGAAGTGTTTTTAAATGATTTTATATTATTTGTCCTTACTCGTTACGTAATCCTCCAACATATTCATAAATCTTAAATTTGTCCTTATTTTTAATCTCCTTATTTATAATCTTTACCTCAATATCTTTATGTTGTTCTCTTTGACTATTTGACAAACTCCTAAGTCTTCTCTTTGCCTGTCTTGATAAAATATCTGAATATGTCCAGTGACCTGTAATTCTTTTTCTTAATGTAGGTCCTTCACGAACTAAAGATTCTAAAAAACTTTTATAATCTTCATGAGTGAATTCTTCTTTTTTAGAATCTAAATACATTTCAGCTTTTTCTATCTTTGACCAAACACTAGAACCAAAACCAATTTTCTCTAATGGATTATACCTTAAAAGACACCCCCTTTGCCTAGCCTTTCTATTTTTTGTTTGAATATTCACCAAACTAACACCACCAATCTGATCACCTCCCACTTCTCCAGCACAATTCACCAAACCCAACAAACAACCCTGATCACCTTCAACTTCTCTAGCATAATTCACCAAACCGATGATACCACCAATCTGATCACCTCCCACTTCTCCAGCACAATTCACCAAACCCAACAAACAACCCTGATCACCTTCAACTTCTCTAGCATAATTCACCAAACTGAAGAGACCAACCTGCTTACCTCCAACCTCTCTAGCATAATTCACCAAACCCAAAAAACTGACCTGATTAATTCCAACTTCTCTAGCATGGTTCACCAAACCGATACAACTAAACTGATCACCTTCAACCTTCCCAGCATAATTCACCAAACTGAAGATAGTGTCTTGATTATAATTAACATATCTAGAAAACCTTAATAATCTTATAGGCCTATATCCTCCTTCATCAAAAGAGTTTATACTAACAAGAGATAAATAACTTAATAAATCACTTTTGCTATGTCTTCTTAAGTCTAATACCATTATTTTTTAAGTTATAAAGGGTTTATAAACTTTTCTATTTTGTTATAACTTTATAGTAGCTTCTAATTTTAAAATTATTAGCTATTAAAACTAAAAACTTATAACACCACCACCTAAAACCTCTTTTCCTTTGTAAATTACAGCAGCTTGGCCATCAGAAATTCCTGTTATTGGCTTTTTTAATACAATTTTTATTTTATTCCTTTCAATTAAAACTTTAGAATCTAATAACTCTCCAACTTGCCTTATTCTACATAAAACATTAGCTTTTTTCTTTTTTTTCAATTCACTAAAAAAACTTTTGTTAATAAAATAGTATTTTTTCAAGTAAAATTCTTTTTTTAAATTTAAAGGATGTCCTTCTGGAGCAGCAATAATTAAATTTTTCTTAACATTTTTTCTTGCAACATACCACCTTTTTTTTTCTTTGCCTTTTTCAATTAAAATTCCAAGCCTTGGTCCTAATCTTTGTCCTATTGTATAATAATAAACACCATCATGAAATCCAATAATTTTGCCTTCAGGATCAAGAATTTTTCCTTTTTTTGGTTTTATTCTTGTTTGTAAGAACTGTTTAAGATTAACTTTTCCTATAAAACAGATTCCTGTTGTTGACTTTCTATTGTAATTTTCAAAACCATTTTTTTTAGCAATTTCCCTAACTTCTGTTTTTTTGAGATCACCAATAGGAAATAAAATCTTTGGTAACCATTCTCTTTTAAGTCTATAAAGAAAATAACTCTGATCTTTTGATTCATCTTTTGCGCGCAATAGTTTATAACCTTTTTTAGTTTTTTTAATTCTTGCATAATGCCCTGTAACTATAAAATCAGCCCTTAATTTTTTTGCAATTTTTAAGAGAAGTGGAAATTTTACTTTTTCATTACAAGTTATATCTGGGTTTGGGGTAACTCCTTTTTTATAAAGCATAAACATTTCATTAACAACAATTCTCCTATACTCTTTTTCAAAATCAAAACTTAAAAGAGGAATTTTTAATTGAGCTGAAATTTTCATAGCAACTTTTCTATCTTCTTTCCAATTACAAACAGCGAGATTCTTTTTGTCAGACCAGTTTTTCATAAAAACACCAATAACATTATAACCCGCTTTTTTCATTAATAAAGCTGCTACACTTGAATCTACACCACCAGACATTGCTACAACAACTTTTTTATTTTTACCTAAATTTTTTACTTGTTTTTTTATTTTTTGTTTCATAAATTATTATTCTAAAACACCCTTTTTAATAATTACCTTTAGATGATTTTAAAAACTAAAAAATGTCTACAATACAAATATTTTAAAATAAGTGTTAGGTATTTTAAAAATGAGCTTTGATAAAGAAGTTAGCATTATCATTCCTGCAAAAAATGAAGAAGCTTATCTTCCCAAAACTTTAGATTCTTTAAAAAGACAAAAAGGATTGTCAAAAATGGAAATTATTGTTTCAGTTTCGCCAGAAACAACAGATAAAACAGCTTTAATTGCTGAACGCTACCGCTGTAAAGTTGTTGAAGGCGGAAGGCCAGCAACAGCAAGAAACAGTGGAGCAAATAAAGCTTCTTATGAAACATTATTTTTTCTTGATGCAGATACATACCCGGAAAATGATTATTTTTTGTCAAAGGCTTTGTCTGAGTTCAATTCAAGAAATTTAGATGTTGCAGGCACTTTTCTTTTTCCTGATTTTGTTGGTAATGGCTTTAAAAAATCCATTTACAACATGATCTTTTCAATTGAGAACAGAGTTTTTTTAAAAAGACAAAAAACAAAAAAGCCGAAGATGCAATCAGGAATGTTTTTTAAAAAAGATGCTATAACTGCACTAAATGGTTTTAAAGAAGGAATTTTTGGAGAGGATTCAGAGATTGCTGAAAGAGCAGTGAATCATAACCCACCATTTAATTTTGGGATACTGGAAAGCTGCGGACCTTTAATAACTTCAGTTAGAAGATATGAAAGAGAAGGCATTATAAATGTTTTGTTAAAAGTTTTATATCTTAATGCAAAAGCAGAAATTTTTGGTTACGATTCTCTTGTTGGTGTTTATGATAATTTTTACAAACTTTCTTAAAGGCGTCCCGGGGAGGACTCGAACCTCCGACTTCACGGTTAACAGCCGTGCGCTCTAACCAACTGAGCTACCGGGACTTTTTGTACGAACCACACAATTTAAAGAATTAAGACAAAAAGCTTTTTTAAAATTAACTTCACACACTATTAAATTTCTTAAAACTTTTTTTCTTTTTCGGTTTCGGTTTTTTAATCTCTTTTAATCCAAAATCAAAAACAGGTTTAACTCTATGCTTTTCTAAAAAATGATAAACATTAGCTTGCTTTGCTCCTCTAACAAGCGAAATTATCGAATTCTGAGCATTTTTTATGTATTCAGGCTCTCCAACAATTCCAACCCTATTTCCTTTAATCTCAAAAAAACAATTTGTAAGCTGGTTTAATGTTCTAAATGTTTTTCCTTTTTTTCCTATAATTCTTGCTCTTACCACACTTAAATCTTTTCTTTTTGTATAATCTTTTATGTTTAATTCTTCAAACTCAAAATCTTTGTCTTTTATTAAAAAAGCAACTGAAAGAGGAAAACCAAAATTTAATGCATCTAAAACTTTTTTTGCTATATACTCTTTTTCAGGCTCTCCTTCTATTAATATGTAATTACCATGTATCACAATCTTAACTTTTAGTTTATCTTCCAACCTCTTTCTATTTTTTAAAATTCTAGAAATTTTATCGAAAAAAATTTTTTCCATTTAAATCAGTTTTTCTTGTTTTAGCAATTCTTTATGTGAATATGCTAATTTTAATTTTTTTATTTCTTTAGGAGAAAACCAAGAAATTTTAGATGTTTCTGATTTTGCTTTTGGTTTACCTTTTATTATTTTACAGTACACAGGTATATCCAATGTTTGTAAAGGACATTCTTTATTTGGAAGATTCATTTTTGGTTTTCCATATTTTAAAATTTTAACTTCTACTCCAAGCTCCTCTCTTAGCTCTCTTTTTGCAGCTTCTTCTATTGTTTCTTTATATTCAACAACCCCACCAGGTAAACCCCAAAAACCATTATAAAAAACAACTCCGCTTCTTTTTCCTAAAAGAATTTTTCTTTCTTTATTAATTATTATTGCAGGAACACCAACAAGAACAACTCTTTTTTTAAAAATTTTGAAAAAGTAAGCAATTACTTCTTTTATCATTTTTTATTAAAATTCAAAACTATCTTTCTTAATAAACCCCTTTTCCTTTAGCCATTCAACATGTGTTGGCTTATATTTAAAAACAATATCACCCCTATCTTTGTCGAATTCCCAAAGTTCTACAATAACAACATCTCCAGGGCGCAACCACAAATCTCTCTTCAATCTTCCAGGAACTCTGCAATTTCTTATTTTTCCATCAAGGCAATTTACAAGCATCTTATTTCCTCCAAGCCTTTCTTCTATAATACCAATAACCTCTTCATTTTTTGGAAGTCTAACTCTTAATTGTTCTTCTTTTTCAGATTCTTCTTCCATTTTATTCATTTTTATATTTAAAATAAAACTTATTAAATTAAAAAGTTATTTAAACTTTGCTAGAAAAACACTAAAAATTTTATAACAAAACAAGAGCAAATGGTATATTTTGTATTCTTTTTATACAATCCTCATTTATAATCTCTGCTTTAATTGCAGCTCTTACAGAATTTTCTCCAACAATATTAAAAGTAGCATCCTCCTTAAACATTTTTTTCATTATTAAAATTGTTTCGTCTTCTGAATAAGAATTTCCATAAAAAAAACTTTCTTTAACTTCGAGCTGAAAGTTTCCCTCACTAAAATACTTTCCAAGAAGTTCTTCATCACAAACAGCAACAATATTTCTATAAGACTTTATAATATTTACAAACATTTTTTACTCTAAAAACTAAAGTCTAAAAACTCTTTTTAGCGCCTTCTTTAATAGCTTTTTCAGCATTATCTTTTGATAACATAGCGCTCATTTTTGTTCCACAAACAGAGCAATTTCCTTGCACCATGTAACCGCCACGAGCTGTTTTTGTAACAACAGCAGAATTCATATCTCTTCCCTTAACCTTGCACTTAACACAATAACCCTTAACCATTCTTACCTCCAATCTTAATTTATTTTTTATATTTATAAACTTTGCTTTTTAAAATCTTCTATATTTTTTAAAAGCAATTATTCTAATTTTTTATTATGTTTAAATCTATTATTTTACAGGATGCTTAGCACCACACGCAAGACATTTTAGATAGCTTACTCTTACGTGTGAATCTCTCAAAAGTTCTGTATCTGGTTTTTTACACTCTTTACATATAACATACTCTCTTACATACTCCTCAATTTTTTGATTTATTTTCGAGCTAGGAACTCTAATATTAAGAACAAGTCTATCATTTTCTTTCTGGCCAGCTGCAGCTAACTCTTTTAAAATAAACTTCTGAAAATGTTCTGGATTTCTTCTTAAATATGATGCAATTTGGTAAAAATTTGTTAATACTGTTTTTTTTCCTTCAAAATGGCCTTCTATTTTTGGAATTTCAAATCTATCTTTTTGATTTTCTATTCTTTTAATTTTTTTATAGGCCTCTTCTAAAAGAGTTTCATAGTTTTCCATTAATTTAATGTATTAACTTTGTTTATAAGTCTTACTAGTATAAAACTAAATATGAAAAGCTTTAAAATGAAAGAAAAATAAATCTTATAATGAAAATTAAAGAAATTTTTTTAGGTGCTGCAATAGCAATACTAACAATTTTTGTTAGCTTTTATTTAATAAATTCTATTTTTCCAAAGCCACAATATACTGATTTTTGTAGCTCTTATCCAGAACCAAGAAGCCTAGAAAGAGAAATTTGTCCAGCTGTTTGTGTTCCAATGTATAAAATCTCAAGAGGAAGTTGTCGGTATGAAGAGTGTGGTTCTGGTTGCGGACCAGATAACATAACAACATTCTCTACACTTTCAGAATGCGAATTAGAGCTTTACAATTTAAAATGTTCTGAGAGATATGATTTTGCTTTAAAAACTAGATCTAGAAATGTATTTTTTGTTGCTATACCTCTAGGAATAATTCTCTTAATTTTTGGGTCTTATTTTTTTAAATTAGAATCTGTTGGAGCGGGTTTAATGGCAGGAGGTTTAGGAACACTAATTTATGGCTCAGGTGCTTACTGGCCTTATACTGAAAACATAATAAGATTTTTTATTTCGTTGTTAGGACTTATTTTATTAATTTCTTTAGCATATTACTTTAATAAAAAAATTAACAAGAAAATACCGCGTAAAATAAAATTTAGAAAATAAATACTAACTTTTTAATTACTTTAATTACTTAGCTAGCCTTAACCAAGCCATCTTAATTTTCCTGGCCTTGGCTCAAAAATAATTCCTTCTTCTATAAGTTTTTGAATTTCTTTATTTAAGATATCCTCTGGAAAATCAGAAAAATTTTCCATTAACTTTTCTAAATCAATTCCGTTTTGTTCTTCAGAATTTTTTATCGTTTCTAAAATTTTATCTTTTAAAATAAAAATTTTTTCTTTTGGAACTTCAACAGAAGTTTTTTCCAACTCTATTTTCCTTAATAAAAGATATTTTGGGTTTATTTCTCTTATAATTTCAGGTAAAATATAAATTTCTTCATTCCAATACCTCAAAACACCAATTACAACAACAGTATTTCCTTGGCTAAAATCTTTAAATTTATCAACATCATCTCCAAAAACCTTTACTCTTATTTGTCCAGATCCATCATCTAAACTAATAAAAAGATATTTTCTATCAGATTCAGATTCGAATTTTTCAATAATAACCCCCACAATATTAACTCTAACAATTTTTTTATCTCCCAATTCAAGAAAAAGAAACCTGTCACCATCCAGAACAGGTTTTCCAATAACTAAATCACCAATTCTTAGTTTATAAGCTGTTTGCCTTTTTTTTTCAGAAATTATTGCCATTATTAAAAAATATACTTTAAAATTTAATTTTGGCTAGTTGATTTTTTAACTTAAATTTTTTGTTTAACTTAAATTCTTGCTTTAGCTCTTGAGATATAACCGTGTCTTGGCTCATAAATTTCTCCTTCTTTTTTTAATTCTACTATTGCTTTTTCAATTTCAATTTCATCAAGTTTTCCTTCTAATTCTTTAATTAATTCTTCTATAGGAATCATTTCTCCAATTTTACTTTCCAATTCAATTATTGTGTGTAAAACAGTAAAAATTTTATTTCTTTGAGAAGCTGTTTTTCCTAAGCTTATCCTGTCTATATCAAAAGTTTTTGATTCATAATCATAACCAACCTGTACAAGATAATATTTCATTATTTCAATTGCTCTTCTTGCATCTTCAGCTTCTACAATTTCACTAAGTCTCATTTTTGCAGAAGCCTCAGACATCCTAATTAAAGCCTGAAGTTGTCTCGCAGAAATTGGAATTGGTCTTATCATGCCTTCTACAGAAACAGGCATATTTCTTAACTCAACATAAAAATTCTTTATTTCTTGGATTGCTTCATCACTAAGCTTTGGTTTTATTTTCTGTTTTGCATAAGCAACATACTTCCTAAACAATTCTTTACTGATTATCATTCCTTCTTCTGGCTTTTGATGATATTTTAAAACATGTTCTGCAATAAGCTCATCTTTTTTTTTGTCAGGCATATCTTTTAAAGGAAAAATTATATCAAACCTATTTATTAAAGTTGGTGGAAGATCAATTTGTTCTGCTATTGTTTGATAAGGATCAAATCTTCCAAATTTAGGGTTTGCAGCAGCTAAAACAGAAGTTTCTGCTCTTAAAGTTGCTTGAACATTTGCTTTGCTGATTGTAATTGTTTGTTGTTCCATTGCTTCATGCATAGCACTTCTATCACTAGGATCCATTTTCTCAAGTTCGTCAATACAAACAAGACCTTTATTTGCTAAAACCATTGCACCTGCTTCTAAAGACCAACCTCTTAAATATTCATCTCTAACAACAGTTGCTGTAAGGCCTGCACCAGAAGCAGATTTACCTACCACATATCTTCCTTTTGGAGAGATTCTTGACATAAAACCTAAAATTGCTGATTTTGCAACACCCGGGTCTCCGACCAATAAAATATGTAAATCTCCTCTTATCCTTTGACCATCAGGATGGATTTTTTCAACACCACCAAAAAGCTGTAAAACCAATGATTTTTTTATTTCATCATAACCATAAACACTAGGAATTATACTTTTAGTGAGTTTATCAAGGATATGTGGATCTTTAGAAAGTTCAAGAATTTGTTTTTCATCTTCTTCACTAATGTCCAGTTCTTCAAAAGTTTCCTCTAAAGGAATTATATTGTTTGCTTCAATAGCAATTTCAAATCTTGTTGAGAGACCTCCAGAGTGTAAAGGTACTGGTATTTCTTTTAAGATACCTATAACTTTAACTCTACTTCCAGGAGTTGTTTTTTCTTCCATTTTAGGCTCAACAAGATCTTCTTTCAAAAAAACATTTATTCTTTTTGGTTGTTCACCACCTGTTAAAGTTTCAGGAGCCTCTTCTATAACAATTCTTTGCGTATCAACCATTTCTTTACTTATAAGCTTAAAACCAGCTCTTCTACCACAAGTACATCTTGTTGGCTCTCTAAATTTTTTTTCAATTTGAAGAACAGAAAGTATTGTACCACAAGAAGGACACTCAAATTTAGCATTGACAACCTGTGGTCTTACATCACTTGCCTGCCTAACAATTCCTTCAATACACAATAACTCATTAATGTTCTTTGATCTTATATTTCTTATTTTTATTTCCTGGGTTTTTGGAAGATTATAAAGCCTAACTCTAACATTTTTAACAAGACCAATTTCTTCTAAAGCTAATTCTATAAGCCTTAAACTCTCTTCTGGCCTTGAAATTAAATCTTCAGCAAGCTTACTTGAGAATTCAACTAATTTCATAAAATCCACATAAATAACTTTCTTACCTTTTTTTAAAGAATCTCCAACTTCTTTCTTGTATAAATCAAAAAAATTCTTTGCTTCTATAATAATCTCTTCAGGATTAATTTTTGGTTCTTGTAGCTGCTTTTCCATTTTATTGCAATAAGCATCTTATTTTTATATTTTATTGTAACTATCTGAAAGTTTTATAGACAAAAATTTGAGCTGAAATTATTAACTAAAGAAAAACATGATAAACCCATTAAATTAATTAAACTAAACCAACAAGGTAAAATTTAAGAACCAATCCACTAAAACCTACTTTTTATTTTTGGTAGCTCTTTAAGGCTTCTTTAATGTTCTTTAAAAGTTGGTCCATTGAGTTTTCAAGTTGTTGTTTATTTTTTGTTCCAGTGCAAACAAGTTTTCCGTTGCTAAACAATAAAAAAGTTGCATTTGGTTCGTTGAGTTTATAAACAAGTCCTGGAAACTGCTCTGGTTCATATTCTGTGTTTTGCATTTCTAGAGCAAGAAAATTTAAATTTAAGTTTAAATCTATGTTTCCAGAAGCAACAATGTTCTGAACTGTTATTTTTGGTTTTGTTGTTATCTTAACGTTTATTCTTCTTAATTGTTTTATAACTGCCTGAATAACTCTTTTAACTTGTGCTATAGATTTTGTTCCAGTACAAACTAGATTTCCAGAAGAAAAAACAAGAACAGCTGATTTTGGCTCTTTAACTCTTAAAACCAATCCAGGAAAAGTTTCTGGGTTATATTCTGTATTTGGCTGAGTCCTTGCAAGTTTTGTTAGAGGAATGGGTTTTTCTAGAGATGTTGTTGCAACAATATTCTGAATTTGGTATGCGCTTCCTTTTTTTAAAGATTTTTTAGCCATAATAGTATTTTAGAAAATTCTATTTATAAAGGCTTCGTAATATACAAGACTATTTTCTTCATAATTTTCAGTATAGATAATTATAAAAATTTATTTATATTAAAGATTTTAATTCTTTTTATGATAAACGGATTTACAGTAATAAACTGGAAACATATTTTATTTAGACATCCAATAGAAGACTCTTACAAAATTCATCAAGAAAGAAAAATAATCGCAGTAGCAGACGGAGTAACAAGAGACCCTATGTTAAAACTTCCTAATAGAAATACTTTTTTTGGAGAATTAAAATTTTCCTTAAAATATCCTAGACCAAGTCCTGCAAAAATAGTCGCAGATATTTTCACCACTACTTTTATTAATTTTTTAAAAGATTATAAAAAAATAACTCCAAGATTAATTAGAAAAGCATTTGAAAAAAGTAATGAAAAAATTAGATTATGGAATAATAAACACATGCCCAAACCAGATTACCTTATAAATGACTTCGCAAGTTGTGTTGCTGCAGGAGCAGCAATTGAAAACCAAAAAGTAATTTATGGCTATATATGTGATGCTGGTGTTGCTATATTTGATAAACAAGGAAAATTAAAACTCAAAACAAAAGAGGAAAATAAAGGACCTTCTTCTAAAATTCTAGAAAAAGAGTTTTTTATAAAAAATGGAGATGATTATATTGTTAGAAAAATTGGGAGATCAATTTTTAGAAACAATCCTAAGAGAAAGAATTCTATTGGCGTTTTGACAGGAGAGAAAAAAGCTATGCGTTATGTAAGAACAAAAACATATAAATTACAAAAAGGAGATATTTTAATTTTATATACAGACGGTATTGCTGAAATCATATTTAAAAATGAAAAAATTAGACCTTTTTTTTCAGAGTTAATAAAAAACAAAGATTGGAAAAAATTGAGAAAAATTTTTTGTAAGAAAATTAGAACAGAAGGAACTATTGTTTATTATGTTAATGAATAATTTTTTATAATAATAAAAGATTTATAGATTTATAATAAAAAAATTTTATAAATTTATATAAAAAACTTATAGATTTAACTTTAAACTAGCCGCGAAGATAATTTCTTTTCTGACTTTCAAATTCTTTTTTTATTTCATTAAGAGTTGTTATTTCAGAAAGCGGTTTGTCTGGTCTTAATGCAGTTATTCTAGGAAATCTTAAAGCAAAACCAGAGCTGTATGTAGGTGATTTTTGAATTTCTTGATATGTAACAGAAACAATAACTTTTGGTTTTATCTTAACTTCTTTTCCTTTTTCTTCTAAAATGTATGGTTTTAATTTTTCTGTTAGTTCTTCAAAAGAAATCCCTTCTTCTTTTTTCTCTTTAACTCCTGTTCCAACTTTTCCAACATCTAAAAATTTATTTTTATCTCTACAAGAAAGCACAAAACTACTTAGCCAACCACTTCTTTTTCCTGTTCCGTATTCTGCTCCAGTAATTACTAAATCAAAATCTTTCTCTTCTGGTTTTACCTTAAGCATATGTCCTACTCTGCTTCCAGGTTGATACACTGCTTCTAAATTTTTGAACATCACACCTTCTTGTTTTTCCTTCAAAGCTTCTTTATAAAATCTCTCTGCTTCAGATTCACTAGAAGTTATAATCTGTTTTGCAGGAACTATTTTGTATTTTTGTGGTTTTATTATTTTTCTTAACAATTTTGCTCTTTCTTTAAATGGTTTATCAATTAAACTTTCTCCATTATAATATAATAAATCAAAAGCATTAACCTCAACTGGAAGCTGTTCCTTTAAATTTTCAATATCATACTTTCTTTTTATCCTTTGACTTATCTCTTGAAAAGGCCTGTACTCTTTTGTTTTTTTATCAAACCCAACTGCTTCAGAATCTATAATAAAAGAGTCTCCTTTTATGTAATCTTTTACATATTCAACGACTTCAGGAAATTGTTTTGTAACATTCTCAAGCCTCCTTGTAAATAAAGAAACTTCATTTCCTTTTTTATGAATTAGAAGTCTAAATCCGTCGTATTTGTATTCTATAGCACAAGGTTTTCCAACATATTCAAAAGCTTCTTTAATTGTTTTTACTTTTTGAGCTAACATTACTTTAACAGGTTTTCCAACCTCAATTTTAACCTCGCTAAGTTTCTTTAAATCTTTACTTTTAACTACTTCAAAAACAGCAGCGATATCATTTTTAGAATCAATAAGATTTTGAATTTTTTTTATAGCTTCTTTTCTAGAACTTTCATCAAAAAAAGCATATCCAAGGGAATCTCTTATTGTACTTTCTTTTATACCAATTCTTAAATCTCCCAATAATAATCTTACAATGTATTTTGCTTCAAGAGGAGAAGCAGAATTTAAAAGCTCCACAATAAGATAGATTTTCTTTTCTATAGTTCCTTTTCCTTGGAGTTCTGGAAGTTTTCTTAAATTCTCAATTATTTTTTCTGTTGTTAATACTTCTTTATGAAGAGTTGTTTGTTTCTTTTTTGAAGAAAGATTTTCAGCAACATCTCCTAAATCACCTAAAGTTTTCCATTTTTCAATAATCTCTTTTTCATCTATTCCAAAAGCTTTTGAAATTGATTTTATTGCTAGCTGACTACTTATCCCAATTTTTCTTTCATCATATTCAGGATAAACTCTTCCTAACAACAAATATAAAACCTCTTTATCTTTTTCATCTAATTTTTTTAAAAAATTAGAGAGTATTGAAATTTTTTCAAGCCTTTTTGTTGTACTTCCAACTTTTTCATAAATATCCACGACTTCTTCATATTTCATAAAAAAATAAAATCATTTATGTTTTTAAGTTTGTTCTTTAGAAAATCAAAATATAAAGTTAACAACAAACTCAAATTATTTTAATCCTCTTGATTTTTTTGCAGCGCTTGTCAGTCCTCTAAAAACTCTTTTTCTGTTTTCTGGTTTTGTTATCCAAGAAATAACAGGATCTTTTTTTATTTCAGGTCTTTCAGGATCAACTAAGATAACTTCATAAAAATAATACATTCCATCTTTTCCTATTTTGTAAGAATTTAAAACTTCTAAATTCCTAAATTTTCTAGCCGCTCTCTGTTCTGCAATCCATTGATAATTCATTCTTAAATTTTTTCTCGTATGAAGTCTTTTACTTCTTCTTCCTTTATTTGGTCTAGGTCTTTTATGACCACCTCTTCTTACTCTAACTCTCACAACAATAAAACCTTTTTTAGCTTTATAACCTAAAGCTCTTGCTCTATCAATTCTTAAGGGTTTTTCTAGCTTTACAACTGATTCAGATTTTCTCCAAGAAATCATCCTTTCTCTTAATGTTTTTTTATCTGGTTTTTTCCAAGCTTCACGCAGATAATGATACATTCCTTTAGCCATTAATTATTGAGAAAAAAATGCTTTTTAAAAGTTTGTTCTTAAATTTTCTCTTAAAAATGAGCCCGCTCGGATTTGAACCGAGGACCCCTACCTTATCAGAGTAGTGCTCTAACCAGGCTGAGCTACGGGCTCTTGAAAACCTTAAAATTTGAAAGAATAAGCATATTTATAATTTTTTGTGAAAATAATTTTTATTTTCTATAAAATTTTTAGCTCCTATTTTTAAACTTAACAAAAACATTTATTTGATGAACAAAAGAATTCATTTTATAAACAAACAACTAACCCCCCTAATAAATAAACTATAATAAAAAAGAAAACATGATTTAATTAATAAAAAATAAAACAAAAAATCATTGCAAACTTTCTGCATCAAAAAGTTCTAGAATTAATTTTCCTTTAGTAAGATTGTATCTTTTTATAGGTAAATCTACAGGAATTACTTTATAGAAAACTTTACCTTTTGAGAGAGCCTTAATTTCAATGCTATTCTCAAGTTTAACTATTGATACATCTTTTATTGAATTAACACCTGGAAGATTAATTTCATAAACAACTTTATTTGAAAGTCTTCTAACATTAGTTTCTGGCTCTTCTTTCGGTAATCCAGCAAATTTTTTTGCTGGAACAATTGGCAATCTTAATTTTTTTTCAGATCTTAATTTTTCAGGTTTACCAAAAGAGCTAACTCTTATTTCAGGTGGCTTTCCATCTGAAGTACTTATGCTTATTGAAATACCACTTTTCTTTACACCTCTTTTTTTGTTTTGCTTTTCAGATTCCAAATTGTTAAACTGTTCATTTATACTTTTAACTAAAGAGTTTATAAGGCTATTAAGAGAAGGAATTTGTGGCTCATCATAAAACATAAAATCATTTCTTCCTAACAAACCATAATCCTCATCTTTAAAAAGACCAGTTAAGACTACTCCACAATATGGGCAAAAATTATAATCAGAACTTATTTTTTCACCACACCTATTACATCTTTTCTTTTTGAACATTTTTAATTTAATAAATTTTAATTTAAATAATTTTCTAATATGTAAAAATATAATATATGTTCTACGCAATAAAAATATTTTTTTGAAGATGCTTTTTAGATGCACCAGCCGGGATTCGAACCCGGACCCCGAGCTTGGGAAGCTCGTATTCTACCAATAAACTACTGGTGCATAGCTTGTGCATAATATAAATTTTTATATACTTTTCATGATTTTAAAATTAATGTCAAAGCTAGAAGAAGAAACATCAAAACTAATAATTTACAAAAACATATCAAGCACAACAGGAAGGATAAGTGATAGAGCTAGGAGAAAACTTGAAAAATCAAGCCAAGAAATTTATAATCTTCTAAAAAGAAGAAAAGGAACAGAACTTCACACACCAGAAATTTTAATTAGATTAAGTTGGAGTGATGAAGCTTCTAATTGGGCAAGAAATATTTCATTGGCTTTAGAAGAATTAAAACAAGAAGATCCAGAAGCATATAAAAGAGTTGAAGAAAAAATAAAAAAACACAGATCGACAAGAAGAGCTTATTTGGAATTTGAAGGAAAAGCTATCGAAGAGCTTTATATTGTAATAATTCAAGAGCTTTTACAATGCCCAAGTTATGAAGAGGCCCGCGAAATCTATAGAGCTCTTTTAAAAATGGAAGAGTTTTTAGGCAAAAAAGAAGGTTTACAAAAAGTTCTTCTTCCTGAATAATTCTAACAATTAATTCTAACAATTTTAAATAACTAGAATAAATTTTTATACACTCTTTATTTCTTTATTTTATGAAAAAGTTTTATGTTACTACAGCAATAGATTATGTAAATGCAGAGCCTCATATAGGGCATGCTTATCAAAAAATAATTGCTGATGTACTTGCGAGATGGTACAGGTTAAAGGGCTTTGAAGTTTTTTATTTAACAGGCACAGATGAACACGGTCAAAAAATTTCTGAAAGCGCTAAAAATTTCGGTTTATCTGAGAAAGAGTTTGTTGATAAAATGTCTATAAAATTTAAAGAAGCTTGGAAATGCTTAAACATAAGTTATGATAGATTTATCAGGACAACAGACAAAGATCATGAAATCTTTGTTCAAAATTTTATAAAAAAAATTAAAAAAGATATTTATAAAGGAAAATACTCTGGGCTTTATTGTGTTGGTTGCGAAAGGTTTTACACAGAAAAAGATCTTATAAATGGAGAGTGTCAGTTTCATCCAGGAAAAAAACTTGAAATTTTTGAAGAAGAAACATACTACTTTAAACTTTCTGCCTATCGAAAAAAACTTTTAAATCTTTACAAAAAAAAAGATTTTATTCTTCCAATAGAAAGAAAAAACGAGATTGTTTCAAGAGTTAAAGAAGGGCTCCAGGATTTAAGTATAACAAGAAAAAATTTGAAATGGGGGATTGCTTTTCCATTTGATAAAGGTCATGTTGTTTATGTATGGTTTGATGCTCTTCTTAATTATCTTTCTGGCTCTGGAAAAAAACAAAAGTTTTGGCCAGCAGATGTTCATTTGCTTGGAAAAGATAACGGTTGGTTTCATGCGGTTATATGGCCCGCAATGTTAATTGCAGCAAACTATAAACTTCCAAAAACAGTTTTTATTCACGGGTTTTTAACTTTTAACGGACAAAAAATAAGCAAAACTCTTGGAAACGTAATATCTCCAGAATATTTAACAAAAAAATATGGTTCTGATTCAATAAGATATTACATTCTAAGAAATTTTGTTTTAGGAGAAGATGGAGATTTCTCAGAAAAGTCTTTAATTGAAAGACACAACAATGAGCTTGCAAATAAATTTGGAAATTTAGTAACGAGAATAACAAGTTTAGCTGAAAAATTTGGAATTGAAAAGACAAAGAATAATTTATTAAAAAACTTAAAAATTAAAGAAATTGAAAAATATATTAAAAGCTACTCTTTTGATAAAGCATTAAATGAAATTTTTTCATTTATAGATCTTTGTAATGAATACATACAAAAAAATAAACTTTGGGAAGCAAAAAAAGAAAATAAAAAACAAATCTATCAAGTTTTAGATTCTGTAAAAGCAATCTCAATTCTTCTCTGGCCTTTTATTCCAGAAACAAGCGAAAAAATTGCAAAAACACTTAAGTTTAAAATAAAATTTGAAAATATAAAAAAGCCCATCTCTATAAAAAAAGTCAAGAAAAGTGAAATTTTATTTAAAAAGTTTAATTAGTGCCATTAAAGTTTAACTATTCATGCTAACTATTCATGCTATAAAAAACAAACAAAAATATTTAAATACCTAAAATCATTATAGTTTAAATTAATAACAGATTAAAAATGTCAAGAAAAAGAGGTTTTAAATCAACAAAAACATTAAAAAATAAGTCAGGATTTTTTTCTTTACTTAACAAAAAAATTTCAAATAAACTTGCTTATACAATTATTGCTGTTTTTGCTTTAATCGTTGTTGGTTTAGGTGTTTTTGCATTAGGTGCTGGTGAAACACCAAATCCAGGGCATAACATCCAATCAATAGGACCGCCAAATCCTTGTGACGCAAATCAATTTTTGAAGTTTGATGGAACGAATTGGGTTTGTGAGAGTATTAGTGTTCCTTCAGGAGGAGACAGTGTTTGGATTGCTTCTGGTTCTAATATTTACTACAATAATGGAAAAGTAGGCATTGGTACATCAACTCCACAAACAACATTAGATGTTAGTGGTAGTATAACTTTAACAAGTGGTGATCCAGACGGTCCTAGGATTATCTTTACTTCACAAGGATACAACGAATGGAGAGTAAGAAATGGTTTTGGTGTTTTAGGATTCTTTCCAGGAGAAAACCAACCAACACTTTTAGCATTAGTTAACAACAGCGGCAGCAGCAGAGTCGGCATTGGTACAACTGATCCGCAAGCAACACTTCATGTTGATTCTAGTTTTACTAAGACCAAATCTTTCTGTGAAGGCACACCAACTAGTTGTTCTTCCTTTACTAATAAGGCTCAATGTACTGCACAAGGCGGGTGTTCGTGGGAGACTATACTAATACCTCAAGACTGTAGTGGCTTTGTTGATCAAGCATCTTGTGAAAGTAAATCAGGATGTACTTGGTATCCTATTGGTGGGGGTGGTTTTGGATCAGAAGGCCTTTGTACCGGTACATATTATACTAGTGCAGAAGTCTGTACAGGAACACCAAATTCTTGTTCCAATTATAATACTAACAAATCCTATTGTGAAGCCCAACAAAATTGCTCATGGAAAACAGAACCAAATACAGCTTCAGCAATCTTTAAAGATAATGTTGGTATAGGAACAACAAGCCCAACAAACAGATTAAGTGTTGTTGGAAGTGCAGACATTTCTGGGTCATTGAGTGTTGGAAATATGTTAGTTATTGGCTATGAAATAATATCAGCTGACGTTCCACCAAATTCATTTTCGGCTACAGCTTATTGTAGTAGCAGAAAAAGGGTTATTGGAGGTGGTTGTGATAATGAACTATCTGGTTATTCTATAGAAAGCTCACACCCAGTTAAATATGGCTTCTTATTCCCAACGTATGGTTGGGAGTGTAGATTTAGCGGAAGGGGTAACGGCACCGCATATGCAATTTGTGCAAGACTACAGTGAAACACCAAACCCTCCTTCAAGTGGAGGAAACATAACACCTAATGATATCCTAGCTTAATTTACTTTATCAAATAACTAACTTATTTTTGATTAACACAATTAATGTGATGTTTTCTTTTGTGTTTTGTTTGTATTATTTGTTTAATTATATTTTATGCCACTTGAATCATACTATAATTTAGAAATAGCTTTTAACTCTATATTAATTTTAAAACTCTTACATTATTCTGCTTCCCTCTTCAATTTCTTCATCTGGCTGCAACAAAAAAACTTTGCTTTCGTCTTTAGAAACAGCAGCTAAAATCATTCCGTGACTTTCTATACCTTTTATTTTCTTTTTTTCAAGATTTGTAAAGACAACACACTGTTTTCCTTTTAATTGCTCTTTTGTGTAATGTTGTTTTATCCCAGCAATTAATGTTCTCTTTCCAATTTCTTTTCCTAAATCAACAGTTAACTTATATAGTCTGTCAGCTCCTTCGATATCATCTACTTTAATTATTCTTCCAACTCTTAAATCAATATTTTGCCATTCTGAAAAAGGAATTGTTTCTTTTTCCATTTAATTTACAAAAAATCTATCTTTTTAAGTTTATTCTTAACTAAATTCAACAAAAAAAGACTTTTAACACAGATCAATAAATAACTCCAATAAATAACTTTATAATTTAAATCCACACATCAAACAAACTAAAATCAATTAAATAACTTAAAATTTAAGCTACTTAAAACTAAACCATTTAGCTATCTTATGAAACAATTTTTCTCTTTCTTTTTTAGAATCGTAAGGAAAATTAAAAAGTTTTGCAGTTATTTCTTTGTAAGCACGAGCAGCTTTGCTTCTTGGATGCCTATGTACAACTGGTTTTTTTTCTTTTATTGATTTTTTAACATGCTCATCTTCTGGAACCATTCCTATAACAGGTACCTCTAACATCTCTTTTACAACTTCTGGCTCAAGCTCTGATTCTGTTTTTTGAACTCTTGTTACAATACCTCCTATTACTGGTTTTTTTAACTGTTCAGCTAACTTTATTGTTTTTAATGCATCTGTTATAGCAGGCAACTCTGGGTTTGTTACAATTATAACCTCATCAGCAGCCTCTATAGCGCAAACAGCCTCATTACCTAAACCAGCAGCACAATCAACAATCACATAAGGAGCTATCCTTTTAAAATCAGTTCTAAAAGATTTTAATCTTTCTGCTCTTGTTTTTTTTAGCTCTTTTATTGAAAGAGAAGCAGGCATAACTTTTATTCCGGTTTCATGTTCATAAACAGCTTCCATTGGATGTGCGATTCCTCTTAAAACATGATTTAAACTTACAGGAACTGTATGTGCATTTAAATGTATACCAACATTTGGAGTTGATAAATTACCATCAACAATAAGCACATCTTTTCCAAAATACCTTAACGCAGCAGCTAAGTTCACAGCAGTTGTTGTTTTTCCAACACCACCCTTTCCAGAAGTTATCACAATTATTTTTGACATTTTTCTATATTAATCTTTAAAAACAAGAACAAATTTTTAAACCTTATTATAATTTTAAATTTAATAACTTCAATATTCAATTAAAACATTCTATTCAATTAACACATTCCAACAGCCATCATAAAACTTTTAAGGTGTTTACAAATTTTTCGAGGTTATCAGAGTACTCTTTTAATTTTTCTGTATTTATGTTTATTTCTTTACCTTCATAAATAACTTTTAAAGTCACATTTTTTCTAAATTCTCCAATTCTTTCTTTTGGCAAAGATTCAATTTTTCTGAAAAGTTCATACATCTCAATAACCTTCATAATGTCCTCATTTTTACTAAAAAGTTTTTTAACTAAATCAATTTTTCCTACAGGACTCTCAGGAATTTTAGAAATTTTCTTTTTCTCCTTTGATCTTTTTAAAGCATAATCTATACCCCTTTCTATCATCTTTCTCCATCTAAGAATTAGATTCAAAATTACATCACAGGTTTTTGTGTATTTAAAACTAACATACAAAAGATGATCTGCACTTATTTTCTCTCTAATTAAGTCTTCCATAACTTTTACTACCACAAAATAGAGCTAATAATTAATAAGGAAAATGCCTTTTTATATTTTTCCTCGATAAGCTATACACATATATACACTAATTTTAAAAATCTACAAAAAATCTTTAAATAAACACTAAAAGAATCATGGTTTTTTACTTCTCTTTAACTCTTTTTATAAGGCCTTTAGAAAAAACAATTAACTCTTTAATTTTTTCAATAGATATAGAAACAGGCTTTAAATCCTCTGTTAAAAAAACAACTTTATTACCTCTTATAAATTCAAATGAGCTTTCTTTATAAAATTCAGATATTTCAAAAATTTCAGAAATTAAAACTAAGTCATTATTTGATAGATTATACTTTTTTGCTATGCTGTCTTTTAAATTCTTGAAAGACAACTTTAAATCGCCATTTGTTAAAATTTTTTTATTCTGATTTTCTCTTTCTAAAATTGCTCTTATTAAAAAAAACATTGATTTTTTAATCTCTTGTATCGCCTTTATCAAAAGTCTTTTATCTTTTATTAAAGGAAAACTAACATAAACCATATGATCAGCAGCAATTAAAGACCTTTCTGCTTCTAATAAAAAATCATTAAAATTATTCATATAAAAATAAATTCTTTATAATTAATATAATTGTTGGTGACAAAAAATAATTTTTCAGTTGAAAATAAACTAAGAGCTTAACTCTAAAATTGCCTCTGCTAAATCTCCTTTGTTTTTCTCTAAAGCTTTAATTGCTTCATCTCTAGAAGCATTTGTTTTTTCCATTACAGTTAAGATATCTTCTTCAGAGAAACCATTTTCCCCAGAAAGATTACTCTCTTCTTTTACCTCTCCTGATATCTGGAAACTCTCTTGCCCCTGAACATTTATTTTTGTAACTATAGGATTCTCTATTATAATCTTACCATCCGCTCTCTCTATTATCACTCTCTCAGCTTCTAATTCTTCTTGCGAGATGCCAAGCTGTTTCATTAAAGCATTCATCTTTTTTTGATCAAAACCTTTTCCAAATCCTAGCATTTTTATTTTATTAAACTCTTTAATTTTAATAAAGAATCCCAAGAACAACCCTAAAAAACACAATTAGGACAACAAAAAAAACAACATGCTCAGGTTTCAAATTTATTTTGCTTTCATATTCTTCTTCAAATCTCAATAAACCACCAAAACCAGCTGGTACACTTACTCTATTGTCAGCCATTTTTATAATAAATTCAAATAGTTTTTAAAAGTTATTATTTTATATACTTATAATGACAGAAGCAATAATAGACGAAAAAAGCATCTTGAACTTTTGGGAGAAAGAAAAAATATATAGTTTTAAATACAATTCAAAAAAGAAAATTTTTTCAATTGATACTCCTCCCCCAACTGTTTCAGGAGAAATGCATCTTGGACATGCTTTTTCTTATTCACAAGCAGATTTTATTGCAAGATTCAAAAGAATGTCTGGGTTTAATGTTTTTTACCCATTTGGAACAGATGATAATGGACTGCCTACAGAAAGACTTGTTGAAAAAAAGAAAAATGTTAAAGCAAAAGAAATGGAAAGACAAGAATTCATTAATTTGTGTATGGAATTCCTAAAAGAAGAACTTCCAAAATTCATACAAGATTGGAAAAACATGGGTATTTCTTGTGATTTCAGCATACTCTACTCAACAATAGATAGACATTCACAAAAAATTTCTCAATGGTCTTTTTTAGATCTTTATAAAAGAGGTAGAATCTATAGGAAAGAAGCTCCTGCAATGTGGTGTCCTGAATGTATGACAGGCGTTGCTCAAGTAGAAGTTCAAGATAAAGAAAAAGAAGCATGGTTTAATGATATTGTTTTTAATTGTGATGAAGAAAGAATTGTTATATCAACAACAAGACCAGAACTTTTACCAGCTTGTGTTGCAATATTTTACCACCCTTCTGACAAAAGATACAAAAAATTTTTAGGAAAAAAAGCAAAAGTTCCTCTTTTTAATTTTGAAGTTCCAATTATGGAAGATAAAAGAGTTAATCCCGAGAAAGGAACAGGAATAGTTATGTGTTGTACTTTTGGCGATCAGACAGACATGGAATGGCAAAAAGCTTACAATCTTCCAATTAAAACAGCAATAACTGAAAACGGTAAAATGAGTGAAATTTCTGGAAAATATTCAGGAATGCCAATAAAAAAAGCTAGAGAAGAAATAATTTCAGACCTAAAAAAAGAAGGCTTATTAATAAAACAAGAAAAGATAAAACATTTTGTTAATGTTCATGAAAGATGCGGTACTGAAATTGAGTTCTTAAAGAGCAAACAATGGTTTGTCAAATACCTTGATTTAAAAAAACAGCTTTTAAAATGGGGTTCAGAGCTTAAATGGTATCCTAAATACATGAAACACAGGTATGACAATTGGGTTAAAGGACTACAATGGGATTGGTTAATTTCAAACCAAAGGTATTTTGGAGTTCCTTTTCCGGTTTGGTATTGCAAAAATTGTGACGAAGTTATTTTAGCAGAAAAATCTCAACTTCCTGTTGATCCTCAAAAAGATAAACCAAAATCAAAATGTAAAAAATGCGGAAGCAAAGAATTTATTCCTGAAATGGATGTTTTAAATACTTGGTTTACCTCTTCAATGACTCCTCAAATTGCTATAACTCTTATAAAAAACAAAAAAATACAAAAAAAACTTTTTCCTATGAGCTTAAGGCCGCAGGCTCATGATATAATAACTTTCTGGCTTTTTAATACTCTCTTAAAATCAAGATTACATTTCAATAAAAACCCGTGGAAAGATGTCGCAATCTCTGGGTTTGTTAAAATCGAGGGCGAAAAAATGTCAAAATCAAAAGGAAATATAGTTAGACCTCAAGAAATAATGCAAAAATATGGAGCAGATACAATAAGATACTGGGCCGCAGGCTCTAAACTTGGAGAAGATTTTAACTATCAAGAAAAAGACATAATTACAGGAAAAAAGTTTATTATAAAAATAATAAATGCAGCTAATTTTATATTTTCTCAAATAAAACAAAAACCAAAAAAACCAAAAAAACCTGAAGCTCTCGATGCTCTTTTTTTAAACAAAATTAATTATTTAATTTTAAGCGTAACAAAAAGCTTTGAAAATTATGATTATGCTAGAGCAAAAGCTCTTCTTGAAGATTTTTTTTGGCATGATTTTTGTGATAATTACCTAGAAATAATAAAATGGAGAATTTACAATGGAAACAAAAATCAAAAGCAATCAGCAGCCTACACTCTTTACACTTCATTTTTTTCACTACTAAAGATGTTTGCTCCAATAACTCCATTTGTAACAGAGCACCTTTATCAAAAACATTATAAAAAAAATGAAAAAGAAAAAAGCATACACTTATGTTCTTGGCCTAAATATTTCAAAAAAAGAGATTTCTCAGAATTGGAATTATTTTTCGAATTACTAAAAAAAGTAAGACAAGAAAAGACTTTAAATAAAAAACCAATGAATTCTGAATGTATAATCTATCTTAAAAAAGAAGATTTTAGAAAAATAAAAAAAATTCTTGAAGACTTTAAACATGTTAATAAAGCAAAAGAGATAAAAGAAGGTAGTTTTAAGGTAGAATTTTTATAAGATGGATAAAGAAGAACTTAAAGAAACCTTAGGAGAGCTAGAAAAACATAAAGGAAGAGCGACAGAACTAATAACAGTTTACATCCCATCAGGTCAAAATATTTATACAGTTGTTGATCAACTTGAGGCAGAAAAATCAACAGCAAAAAACATTAAATCAACAAGCACAAGAAAAAACGTAGGAAATGCTTTAGATAAAATAACAAGGTATTTAAGAGATTACAAAAAAACTCCTGAGAATGGTTTAGCTATTTTTTGTGGAAATGTTTCTAAAATTGAAGGTCAAGAAGATTTAAGAATTTGGATTATAGAACCACCAACCCCTTTAAAAACAAGAATGTACAGGTGTGATAAAGAATTTATTCTTGATCCTTTAAGAGAGATGATTGAAGATAAAGATATCTATGGATTGGTTGTTATGGATAGAAAAGAAGCAACAATAGGAATTTTGGAAGGAAAAAAAATTGAAATTCTGCAAAAAATGACTTCAGGAATTCCTAGTAAGATAAGGGCTGGCGGCCAGTCTTCTCAAAGATTTCATAGGATTACAGAAGGCCTTACAAAAGAATTTTATAAAAGAATTGCAGAAGATATTAAAAAAATTTTTTTGAATATGCCTAAGCTTAAAGGAATTATTATTGGAGGCCCAATACCAACAAAAGATGAATTTTTAGAAGGAGATTACTTAATAAATCCTTTAAAAGAAAAAATTATTGGTAAGATTGATATTGGTGATGCTTCTGAATCAGGCCTTAAAGAGCTGGTTGAAAAATCTAAGGATTTGTTAGCTTCTCATGAAATAATAGAAGAGAAAAAAACAATAGAAAAATTTTTTTATGAACTAGGAAAAAATCCAGAAAAAACAACACTGGGAGAGGAAAAAACAAGAAAAGCTTTAGAAGCAGGAGCTGTTGAAACACTTTACATTTCATCAAAAATCCCTAAAACAAAATCTCTAGAATTTAAAAAACTTGCAGAAAATATAGGTTCTGAAATAAAAATAATCTCTTTAGAGACAGAAGAAGGTGAACAATTCTATAACATGGGCGGTATAGGTTCAATTTTAAGATTTAGAATATAAAAACTTAAAATAAAAAAATGAAAGAAAAAAATGAAATAAAAAATAGAGATTTAAAAATGGAAAAGGAACACATAAAAAAAGTAGAAGCAATTTTGTTTATTTCTGCAAGATACTTAAACTTAAGAGAGCTTGTAAATTATTCTGATTTAAATCCAATAATAATAAAAGAGATAATGGAAATTCTTAAAAAAAAGTACAATAATGAAAATTCTGCTATAGAGATAATTGAAAAAACTATTGAAAATACAAAAACATGGAAGATGGATGTTAAACAAGAATTTTATTATCTTGTTAATAGACTTGCTTCTGGATCTGAAGAATTCTCTAAAGCTGAAAAAGAGACTCTTGCAATTATAGCATATAAACAGCCAGTAAAACAATCAGTTGTTGTGAAAATTAGAGGAAATAAAGCTTATGATCATATAAAAAAATTTTATGAATTAGGACTTATAAACAAAAAAAAATTAGGAAGAACTCAAGAATTAACACTTAGTGAAGAATTTTACAATTATTTCAACATAAAAGAAGACAAACTAGAGAGGAAATAAAAAAATGGTTGAATTTTTGACTGTGGTATATCTTTTTTATTCTTTTGTAGCAATGTACTTTATAATTTTTTTTGTCTTAATTTACTTAAGACATAAAAACGATTTATTTTTTTACAAAAAAGCCAAAAAAAAGTATTCTTTGAGTATTGTCGTTCCTTGTTACAACGAAGAAAAAACTATAGGTAAAACAATAGAATCTCTGTTAAAAATTAAATATAAACAATTAAGAAAAATAATAATAGTTGATGATTGTAGCACAGATAACTCTTTTAATATAATAAAAAAATATTCTAAAAAATACAAAAAAATAATAGCAATTAGAACGCCTAAAAATACAGGAAAAGCTAGTGGAGCAAAAAACTATGGATCAAAATTTGTAAATACAGAGCTTATTGGCTTTGTTGATGCCGATTCATATCCTTTACCAGACTCTATAGAGAAAATGATCGGATTTTTTGATGACAGGCGTGTTGGAGGAGTTACAGCTTCTATTCTAGTAAAGAACACAAACAACTTAATAGAAAGATTGCAAGATCTTGAATACAGAGTTATAGTTTTTACAAGAAAACTTTTAGGTTTTGTTGATGCTATTTATGTTACTCCCGGACCTTTAGCAATCTACAGAAAAAGTGTTTTTGATAAAGTAGGTCGTTTTGATGAAAATAATTTAACAGAAGACATAGAAATTACTTGGAATATTCTTTCTAAAGGCTACAAAATAGAGATGAGTACACTATCTAAATCTTATACTGTGGTACCAGATAATTTTAAAGATTGGTATAAACAGAGAATTAGATGGAACATGGGCGGTCTTCAAACAATAAACAAACACAAAAAATACTTCTTGAGAAGAGGTATCTTAGGACTTTTTGTTATACCTTTTTTTGTTTTATCTTGGATTATCGGAATAGTTGGGATAATTATACTTTTTTATAGAATATCTAGAGAATTAATAATTAAATATTTCCTTACTACCAAATACTCTATTGAAGCACAAGTAGCAGTATTAAGTTTAAGAGATATAAGCTTAACACCTAATGTTTTAGTATTTTTCGGAACAGCTATCTTAATTTTAAGTACATCTTTTACTTTATTTGCTCTTTCAAAAATAAAAGATAAGAAAATAGACATTAAAAAAAACTCAATAACCTTCTTATTGTTTGCTTTTGTTTATCTTTTAGCATATCCTTTAATATTATTTTCTTCTATCTACAAAACTATAAAAAGTAAAAAAACATGGTAAAAAGTATAAAAAATGTTAAATACAAAAAATATATTTTGGGAAGCTTTTATCATAACAGTAGCTGTCTTTTTAATAGGAATTTTTCTAGGAATTGCTTATGAATCTCGGAATGTAAATAAAATAAATAATTATTATTCTTTATCAGAAATATCTTTAATTGATTCTCTAGCTATTAATGAGGTTTTTAAAAATCAAAATGATTGTAATGTATTAATTAGTGGTTATATTTCTTTCGCAGACAAAATTTATAATGAGGCTATTTTATTAGAAAAATATGAAGAATCCTCAAAAATTACAGACGATATAAAAATAGCACATAAAAGATATGACCTTTTGAGAACTATTTTATGGTCTAATCTTATGAACATACCAAAAGATTGCAGAAAAAATTTTTCTACTGTTGTTTATCTTTATGAATATGAAACAAAAGATATAAATAAAAAAGCAAAACAGAATGTTTGGTCTAAGGTTCTTTTTGAATTAAAACAGGATAAAGGAGATAAGATAATTTTAATCCCCATTGCTGCAGACAGTAATCATAGCTCTTTAAATATACTACTTGAAAGGTTTGATATAAAAGAATTTCCTGTTGTAATAATTAATGAAAAACACAAAATATATGACCTAAAATCACCTAAAGAAATAGAATCATATCTTTATTCGTAAATATTTATTTAATTTTAATCACAAAAACCCGAACAATCAAGCAAAAGAAGATTAGTTTAGTCTTTATTATTTCTTATTTCATTTACAAAAATCACATAAAAACTTAAAAGAAAAAACCACCTTAATTTTTTATGGAATGTGGGGTTTGTGGTATAAATCTAGAAGAAAAAAATTACTATGAAGCTATTTCATCTAAGGGTGTAATTTTAATCTGTCAAACATGTAAAGAAAAAGAAAATTTTCCAATTTTAAAAAAACCAACAGAAGAACAAATTAAAAAAACAAGAGAAATCTTGCCATTTTACAAGAAAGCAGAATCCTTAATGAAAGAAAAGTTAACAAGCGAGAATTCAAAAGAAGACTTAGAGTTAATGAAAATTATAGATAAAAACTATGAAAAAAGCATTGTTAAAGAAAAAAAGAAATTTCCGGATTTAGTAGAAAATTTTAATTGGAAAATACTAAATGAAAGGAGAAAGAAAAAATTAACAAGAGAAAAAATCGCTTTAGATTTAGGAATTCCCGTATCTGCAATAAAATTTGCAGAACACGGATATCTTCCTGAAAATTATAAGCCTTTATTAAAAAAACTTGAAAACTATCTTGGAATCTCTTTATTTAAAGTCCAACCACAAGACGAAGAGCCAATAATTTTACAGAAACAAGAAAGCCTAGAAGATTTTTCATTAAATTTAGATAGAGAAAGTATAAAAAAACTAAAGATTTCAGACATAAAAAAAATACAAGAGCAGATAATTTACAACGAAATTGTTGATTTTGAGGAACAATTATAAAAACGAAGAGTTTTTAAACTAAAATTTTAATTTTTTATTATGAAAATTAAAGTTTTAAGTTCTTCAAAAAACGAGGCTGAATTTGAAATTGAAAATTTAACTCTTGCTGAACTATTAAAAGTTTATTTAAACAAAGACGAATCTGTTGAAATGGCTGCTTGGAAAAGAATCCATCCATTTGAAAAACCGGTTTTTAAGTTAGTAACTAAAGGAAAATCCCCAAAAAAAGCAATAGATGATGCTATATCTAAAGCTATAAAAGATCTTGGTAAAGTAGAAGAAGAGTTTAAAAAAATGAAATAATTCTAGAGGTTCAAGATAAAATCAATAAACATAATATTCTACACAAAAATCTTATTTTTTAATTAGGACATTAAAATATCTATACTTCTAATTGCAATATAACAATAAAATTATTATACAACAAAAAAATCGTTTATTTATGGAAAGGATCTCAACAGGAAGTTACGACTTTAATAAATGGCTTCATGGCGGCTATGAAGCAGGAATAATAACAATGATCGCAGGACCGCCAGCTTCAGGAAAAACCAATTTTGCGATTTTAGCTGCTTGCAGTCAGGCAAAAAAAGGTAAAAAAGTGATTTTTATAGATACAGAAGGTGGTTTTAGTGTGGAAAGAGTAAAACAAATAGCAGAAAAGGATTATGAAGAAATACTAAAAAATATTCTTATACTAGAACCATCAAATTTTCAAGAACAAAAAGAAACCTTAATAAAATTAATGGAAAATGTAAAGAAAAAAGATATCGGGCTTATTATTGTTGATGGAATGGCTATGCATTATAGACTTGAACTTGGAGATGCTTTAAAATCTAAGAACGACGAGCTAATAAAACAAGTGAATAGAGAGCTAGCAAAACAAATGAAAATACTTTCTGAAATTTCTAGAAAAGAAAAAATTCCCATCATTATAACAAATCAAGTTTATTCTGATTTTCTAACAAAAGAACAACTAGAAAAAGGAATTAAGCCAGAAACAAATATTGTTGGCGGAGATCTTTTTAAGTATTGGAGTAAATGTATCATTGAATTGAAACTAGAAAACGGAAAAAGAAAAGCAATTCTACTAAAACACAGAAGCCTTCCTAAAAAAGAACTTTCTTTTGAAATTAGAGAAAAAGGAATTTTTAAAAAAGGCTGGCTTTAAAAAAGCCAAGCTAAAAAGAGCAAAAAAGATATAAACATTAAACACTTAAATTAATATAAAATGTCAGATATAAGATTTGAGATAATTAAAAAAATTGCTGACATACAATTTAGATATAAATCTTTAGACAACGTTTCAGAGCTTGAGTCAACTTCTCCTCCAAGTGTTTTTGTCGGTTCTCAAGTTAAAGAAGGAATTGTTAATGTAGGTATTTTAAGTCCCCTAGAAAAAGATAACGAGGCTTGGATTTATGACTCCCCAAAATACTGGGCTAGCACTGGTTTAGGTATAAAAGAAGTTATACATTTAAGAAAAGGACTTTTAAATTCTAGATTTAAATCAAAAATAACTGACCCTCGAAAAGAAAATAAATTCTTAAAGTTATCACAAGAGCTTGCCCTCTCTTCAAAACCAGTTGATGTTGAAATAAAATTGAAAAATAAAATAAATCCAGATATGAAAAAAGATAAAATTTTAGCTCCACAAGGAATGTTTGCTCAGATAGAAAATGTAAAAATAACCAGCAACACAAAAATCGATCCAGCAATTGATAAAGCGATAAATGATGACATAAAAGCTTCTGAAAGTATAACTGAATTATATAATAAAAATTATAATGAATACTTTTTAAGCCAGATATTAAGTATAGGTTCTTTAGGTTTAAAAAAAGATAAAAAACTAGTGCCAACAAGGTGGGCTATAACAGCTACAGATGATATAATTAGTAAAAAGTTAATTGAAAAAATAAGAAATTATAAAGAAATTGAAAATTACGAATTATTTTTTGGGGAATACATGGGTAACGCTTATTTGATTCTTTTATTTCCAAGAGTTTTCTCTTTTGAACTTTTTGAACTTTATCTTCCAGGAAGCTCTTGGAATCCTAGTAATGAAACAAAAGCAGCTACTGATTATGAAGGTTATGAAGGAAGAAAAAATTATGCTGAAAATACTGGCGGAGGTTATTATGCAACAAGACTTCCAATTACAGAATACCTAGAAAAAATAAAAAGGCAAGCTTCTGTCCTTGTTATAAGAATTGAGCTACCAAGCTACTGGGCTGCTCTTGGAGTTTGGGTTGTTAGAGAGTCTGTAAGAAAAGCTTTAGAAACAAAGAAACTTTCTTTTAATGAAATGCGTGAAATGTTTGAAAATGCTAAAAAAATAAGTATGATAAAGTTTGGATTTGATCCAGAAAAAGTCTTCAAAAAAAGTAAAATCATAGAAAATATAAAAACACAAACAAGTTTAGGAAAGTGGGTTTAGTTATCCCTTATTTAAAAAGTTTATCTAACGATGATTAATTTAAAGATAATTAAACTTTGATAATACTTTTTAATTAGTTTAACGTCAAAATCTAAATCATTAATATTTTTTAATCTCTATCATTTTAATCAATTAAAAAGAATCTTGAATTTACTTTATTCTCCCAAACCTTTCTTTGTTTGTTTCACATTTAGGATTAAAACAGAATTCCCAAGGTTTTTTTCCTTTTCTTATAGCCATAACCTTTCTAAAATCACAAACATCACAAAAGTTTTCTGAAGGCTTCATTAAACCATAAGGAGGTAAAGTATACGTTGTTTTGCACTCAGGATATCTATCACAAGCTACAAAATATCTTTTATTTTTTTTAGAATACATAATCATTATATTTCCTTTTTTACATACAGGACAAACATCTAAAATGTTTTCTTGTTTTTTTTGATTATTTAATTTTTCAATAGCCAATAAAAGCTCTTTTCCAACATCAGTTTCTTCTTTTTTGAACTCGTTTACAATTTTTATTATTGTTTCTTTTGCTTTTTCAAGAATCATTTTTTGTTTTTCTAAAAAATTTTTTTTAGAATTTTGTATTGATTCAAGATTTTTTTCGAACTCTCTTGTTAATGCTTCGTCAATTATTATTGGAGAGTGTTTTTCTAAAGTTTCAATAAGAGAAATTCCTAATGGAGTTGCTTTTATGTTTTGTTCTTTTATATACCCCCTATTGTAAAGAGTTTCAAGTATCATAGCTCTTGTTGCTTTAGTTCCTAGATTTCTTTTTTCAAGCTCTGTGATTATTGAAGCAGGAGTATACCTCTTAGGTGGTTTTGTTTCTTTTTCTTCAAATCTAACATCTTTTATTTTAATTTCTCCTACAAAATCAGGAACACTTTTTTCTAAAATTTTTTTAGGATAAAGAGACATCCATGACTCTTTTTTTATTGATGCCCCTTTTTTTTCAAACACAAATTCATCAATAAAAATTCTAACACCTTTATTCTCTATTATAGCATCTTCTGCAAACAAACATAAGAATCTTTTAACTATTAAATCAAAAATCTTTTTTTCTTCATCAGAAAGTTTTTCAAATTCTCCGGTAGGATAAATTGAAGGATGTGCCGGATCTGTTTTATTTCCTTCTACAGGTTTTTCTCTTTTAATTAATTTTTCAGCATTATATTTTTTAGCTAGTTTTTCCAAAATTTCTTTATAATTTATAGATGGAGGAAGTTTTTGGCTTGATGTTCTTGGATATGATATAAGTCCTGCTAAATATAAAGACTGAGCAATTTCTAATGTTTTTGAAGGAGTTATTTTATAGAGAGAGTAAGCTTCCGATTGCAAAGATGTAAGATTAAAAGGCTCGGGCGGAGGAACTTTTTTCTCTTTTTTTTCTGTTTTTGCAATCCCTTTTTTTCCTTTTAAATCCTCAAACTTTCTCAACTCTTCTTTATTGAAAATATCTTTAATGTAAATAAACTCTTCTTCTGGATCCTCTGTTTTTATAAAAACCTGCCAGTACTTTTTAGGCTTAAAATTTAAAATTTCTTTTTCTTTTTTTACAATAATGTTTAAAGTTGGACCTTGAACTCTTCCTATAGAGAAAACTCTAAACCTTCCTGTTGTTTTTATAGCATTCATTAAAAGTCTTGAAAGATTTATACCATAATACCAATCTAGTATATGTCTTGTTTCGCCAGAAATAGCTTGGCCAAAATCTATACTTTTAAATTTTTTCTCATAAGAAAATGATAATTCTTTTTCTGTTAATGTTGAGAATTTCATTCTATTAGCATTTTCTGTGCCGGCAATAAATCTTATAACATTAAAACCAATAAGCTCTCCCTCAATATCGTAATCTGTAGCAATTGTAATTTCACTAGCACCACCAACTAACTTCTTTAACACATTAAGATACCTTTTTGTAAAATCTTTTTTTCTTACTATAAAATTTGGTACCCACACTAAATCAAATATTGGAAAAGAAGAATTATCTTTAGGTGTTAAAGTGAAAAGATGACCAACAGCACATGCAACAAAAATTTTTTTATCATTTTTTTCTAATTCATAGTAAGATACCCCCTCTTCTTTCTTTTCTTTTGCCTTTCCCAACGAAAAAGCAATTTTTTTTGCTGCTTGTGGTTTTTCTGTAATTATAAGTTCATATCCACCTTTTTTCGGAAAATTTTTCGCCAAAACACTTTTATTTAAGTCCATTTTTTTGAGTCTTTTCGATTTTTTATGTTTTGTTTGTTTTTTATTTTTTTCTAAAATTAAAAAACCACTAGAAGGTTTTTCAACAGCATATTTTAAATCAGATTCATCAATAGGAAAAAATTCTTCTGCAATTTTTTCTTCTCTTGTTTTCTTAGGTTTTGGCATTTTAAGATTAAGAAAAATTAAAAATTAAATCTCAAAAACTCTTTCTTTTCTACTTACATTAAAAACCCTAGTTTTTCCGACAATTTCTTCTATACCGCCAGCTTCATGTATATGAGCATGAATCGCGATATCTGGTTTAAATTTTTCTATAGCTTTTCTTATTGCTTCAGACCCCTCAAAACCAAAAATTTCAGATTTTGAATTCTTTGGATGCATATGTGTTACCATTATTTTTACTTTTGAATCTTTTACTTTTTCAAATCCTTTTTTTAAAAGATTAAACAATTCTGTTTCAGATAGTCTATTAATTCCAATGTTTGCTCCTCCTGCACCAAAAATTCCAACATATCCTTCTTTAAAACCATAACCATGGATGTTAAATGTGTTTTCATAACTCTCTGTTAAAAAGTCTATAGTTGCTAAACTTTCATGATTTCCAGGCAAAATAAAAACTTTAGTTCCTGATTTAACTATAGGTCCGATAATGTATTTTATTGATTTATCAGCAAAAGTTAGATCTCCTGCTAAAATAACAAAATCTATTTTTTCTTTTTCTACTTTTTCTGCTATTTTTTTGACTAGAGAAGAGTCTTGATGTATATCTCCTATTGCAAGTATCTTCTTTTTCATTTTAAGATAAATTTATAAATTTCGATTTAAATAATTTCCTTAAACACAAAATAAAAATTTTTACATGTAGTCACTTTAAAATTAAAACTTCCGTAAGATTTAAATACTAGTGTTTTTCATATAATATACCTATAAAAAAACTAAACTAAGATGAAAGACAACTTTGATATCTTTTTTAGAAGAAAGCCAGCTCTTATGCTGGTCTCTTTAAAGAAAAATACAAGAATGAGGTACGGAAGTATTCTGGCGAAAGAAGTTGATTGTACATACAGCCACGCAGTAAAAATTTTACAAATGCTTCAAACACTTGGTCTTGTTGATTTTGAAAAAAGAGGAAGAATAAAAATAATAAAGCTTACAAAGAAAGGAAAAGAAGTTGCTGATGCAATCGAAAACATACAAAATTTGATAAGATAAAAAATAACAAAGTCTTTCGCCCTTTTTATTGTTTTATATAATAATATTTATAAATTTTTTATTTTTTATTTAAAGTAATGAATAAAAAAATAAAAGAAAAACCATTAAAAAAATTTCTTAAAGAATCTTTTTGGTCTATGATCTTTCTTTGGATTCTTTTATCACTTTTACCTGATTCAATTACACTAATCACATTAACCCTACTAATCCTACTTACTATCTCTACATTTGTTCTTTCAATAATAAATCTAACAAAATATAAAAAAAAGGAATTTCCAACCGTCTCATTAATTATCTCTTTATTTATTTTTTTAATTTTAGTTATAAGTTTTTCATTGGGTGTTTTAGTAGGGCTTCTTGATGAAACTACTTCCTCTAATAAACCAACAATAACAAAAAACAATAATGAACTAATCTTTATCAACGAAACCAACAACCATTTAGATGAAGGATATTACAATTCGTTTGTGATATTCCTTCAAGAACCACAAAGACTATTTATAAACTTAAGTTCAAATAATCCATTAGATATCTACCTCTTAAACGAAAATGAGTATTTAAGATACCAAAAGGGAGATTCTTTTTATGCTATTTCTTCTTATAAAGAAATTAAATACATGAGATCATTTCCGCTAACAAAAAACACCCCTCTTCAACCAGAAACATATTACATTGTAGTTAGTAATCCCTACAATACAACAAAGTATAATATTACTGTCTTATCAACTTCCTAATTTTTAAAATGGCCCCGGAGGGATTTGAACCCTCGACACCCGGATATCTCCTTAGTTGTCTAAAGAGATTTTTTTAAGAGTCCGGTGCTCTAACCAGGCTGAGCTACGGAGCCTTTATCATATATAGCAATTACTTATAGCACTTATTAATTCTAACTTATAATAATTTAAAAACATTAGCAAATAAAAACTTTAACTCAGAAAATTATCTGTATTCTCTCCAAGTATGCTGACATTTCACACACTTAAAGAATTTTGTTTCTGCTTCATCTCCAGCTCTTGTTTGCATTGTCCAGAAATAAGCTTTTGTATTGCCGCAACTTTTACATGGCTCTTCTAAATCAACAACAGGATAAACTTCTGAATCTTTCTCAGAAACAACATTAACAGAAGCTTTTTTTTGCATTTTTTCAGAAGCAGTTAGTTTATTTTTTGTTTTTGTTTTATAATTGCATCTTACACAAGAACTTTTATCACCTTTCAATACCAGAACAGAACCACACCTTGGACAAAACTCCATTTTACTAGTTTTTTCGTGATAAAATTTTTTATTATTTAAAAATCTTTTCTTTCTTATAATTATCAAAACTCTTTACACAATCCTCTTTCTTGAATTGGTTTTTGTCCTTCATAAAAAACAAGTTTAATCCAACCAAGATAAGGAGCAATTTTAAATACAGCTTTTCCAACTATTTTATCCTCTGATATTTTCTTTTCAAAACTTGCTTGTTCATTGTTGTTATCTCCTATAGTTGAAAAAAATAAATAATTTTCTTCTTTTTCTATTTTAACAACACGATGTATAACTGGATTTCTTTGTCCAGCATTAAAAATTATTATATCTCCAACTTTTATTGATTCCGGTTTTGTTCCTAAAATAAAAAGGATATCTCCTTTATTAAAACCGTTTTTCATTTTAAAATTATAGAACTGTTCTTTTGTTATGTTAAACTTTTCATATTTTTCATCATGTCTATCCCACCAGTTATCAAAGTTAGAAAATAAATTACCATCATGATACATGCTACAAGACTCTACAATTGCCAAAGGTAATGGTGTTCCAGTTACAAGACTTAGCAAAGGAAAAAAAATGAACTTAACAAAAAGAAAAATAAAAATTATCGAAAAAACCCATCCTTTAAAAGAATCATCTTCCCAAATAAGAAACCAAAATTTTTTTAAAATTTTTTTAATTTTCATCAAAAAAAATAGTTTTTCTATCTTTTAAAAGATTCGTTACAACTTCATAAAATATAAAAGCGTTTCTTTTTTCTTTTAAATATGTTAAAATTGGTAAAACCAACAAAAGAAAAAGAAAGCAAATTAGAAACTTGCGCTTTATGCGGGTCTTTTACTTATATTAAAAATTTAGGATATAAATACTACATTTCTGGTTTAGGACATTTTCATAAAGAGTGTTATGAATATATTATTGGAATTAGAAATGAAAAGCCAAAAATAGTTACAGTTTATGAACCAACTTTATTTGATATTTTCAAAAAAAGAGGCTTTCGTGCATTTTTAAGAGAGCTCATTTTTAAATACTCTCTTTAAATTCAAAACAAAACCGAAAGATTTTTAAATTTTGTATATACATATATGTATATATTATTAATTGTTACTAAAAAAGATAAACTTAAAATAGTTACATTAAAATGGTAGACATATTTGACAACAGAATAATTTGCAAAAAATGTAATTCAGAAATGAAAAAGCAGAATATTGAAAAAAATGGGTTTATATTAAGAAGTGTTTTTTGTCCTAAATGTAAAGAAAGAATTATACATCCTAATGACGAGCAAGAATATAAAAAGTTTATTTCTCTTAAAAATAAAGAATTTAAAGTTAAGATGAGAATGGTAGGCAATTCTTATGCTGTATCTATTCCAAAGGAAATAGTATCATTTATAAAAGAGCAAGAAAGAGTTATGAATAACATGGTAAAGCTCTGTTTTGAAGATTTTGGAAGGTTAAGTTTGAATTTTGATATTAAACCAGACAAAAACACTAGAGTAATAAAAGCTAGAGAGTACAAACTTGTTAGAAACAATAAACCAATAATCCATATAAAAGAATTTTCAGATTCAGCAAATCCAAAAAACAACAAAAAAGTATACAAATTAGGAGATGAATAAAATGGCAGAAAAAAAAGAAGTTAGATTAAAGGTTGTTGAATCAATGCAAGATGACGCATATAAAGGAATTGCTAGAATTGATGCTGATGTAATGAGAGAGCTTGGTATAAAAAGAGGGGATGTAATATTAATCAAAGGAAACAGAGAAACTGTTGCAATAGCTGACAGAGCTTATCCTGCAGATGTCGGAGAGGGAATAATAAGGATAGATGGTATTTTAAGAAAAAATGCTGGAACAGGAATTGGCGAAATTGTAAGAGTTTCAAAAGCAGATGTAAGAGAAGCCAAAAAAATAATGATTGCTCCAGCAATAAAAAATATAATGGTTCAGGCTGATCCAGAAATTTTAAGAAGAGGTTTGCTTGGAAGAGCGGTTGTTAAAGGAGATGTCGTTGTTCTTGGTGGTGTTCAAAGAAGAAGAGATCTTCTTTCAGAGGAATTTGGTTCTGAATTTAGTGATTTATTAGGAGATATGCTAGGTAGCATGGGTTTTGGTCAGCTTGGTGGATTTTCCCAAATTAGGTTTTTAGTTGTTAGCACAACCCCAAATCAACCAGTAATCATCACTGAAAATACAGAGGTTGTTTTAAGCCCAAAAGCAATTGAAGTTAGAGAAGAAAATATTCCAGAAATAACATATGAAGATATTGGTGGGCTGACTGAAGAAATAAAAAAAATTAGAGAGATGGTTGAAATTCCTTTAAAGCATCCAGAGATATTCCAGAGGCTTTCTATAGAGCCACCAAAAGGAGTTTTACTTCACGGACCACCAGGAACAGGAAAAACCCTTCTTGCTAAGGCAGTTGCAAATGAATCTGAAGCTAATTTTATTCTCTTAAACGGCCCAGAAATTATGAGTAAATTTTATGGAGAATCTGAAAAAAAGATAAGAGACATTTTTGAAGAAGCAGAAAAAACAGCTCCTGCAATTATTTTTATAGATGAGATAGATGCAATTGCACCAAAAAGAGAAGAAGTTACAGGAGAAGTAGAAAGAAGAGTTGTTTCTCAATTACTTACGATGATGGATGGATTAAAATCAAGAGGGAAGGTTATTGTTATAGGTGCAACAAACAGGCCAAACTCAATTGATCCTGCATTAAGAAGACCAGGAAGATTTGATAGAGAAATTGAGATAAATGTTCCTGGAAAAGAAGGAAGACTTGCAATCTTAAAAATTCACACACGAGGAATGCCTCTTGCAAAAGACGTAAATCTTGAGGAAATTGCTTCACTAACTCACGGATTTGTTGGTGCAGATTTGCAAGCATTGTGTAAAGAAGCAGCTATGGTAGTATTAAGAAAACTTCTTCCAAAAATTAAACTTGATCAAGAAGAGCCAATTTCTCAAGATTTTTTAGACAAAATTGTAGTTAAACATGAAGATTTTTTAGAGGCTTTGAAAGTAGTAAGACCAAGCGCAATGCGTGAAGTTCTTGTTGAAAAACCAAATGTCTCTTGGGAAGATGTTGGCGGTCTTGAAAAAGTCAAACAAGAGCTTATAGAAGCTGTTGAATGGCCTTTAAAATATCCTGAAACATACAAGAGAATGGGAATTAAGCCTCCAAAAGGAATTCTTCTTTACGGTCCTCCAGGAACAGGAAAAACTTTACTAGCTAAGGCAGTTGCAAAAGAAGCAGAAGCAAATTTCATTTATGTTAAAGGACCATCTCTTTTAAGTATGTGGGTTGGTAAATCAGAAGAAGGAATGAGAAAAGTTTTTGAGAGAGCAAGGCAGGTAGCTCCTTGCATTATATTTTTTGATGAAATTGATGCACTAGCTGGAAAAAGAGGAATTGAAGCAGGAACAAGAGTTACAGAAAGAGTATTAAATCAAATGCTTGCAGAGATGGATGGTCTTGAAGATTTAACAAATGTTCTTGTTATAGGTGCAACAAACAGACCGGATATGTTAGATCCGGCATTATTAAGACCAGGAAGGTTTGATAAAGTTCTTCTTGTAGGAGCTCCAGAAGAAACAGGAAGACTTGCAATCTTAAAAATTCACACACGAGGAATGCCTCTTGCAAAAGACGTAAATCTTGAGGAAATTGCTAAAAAAACAGAAGGTTACACAGGTGCTGATTTAGAGGCTTTAGCAAGAGAAGCAGCAATGATTGCCCTTCGTGAAAATAAAGAAGCTAAATACGTATCAAAAAAACATTTTGAAGAAGCTCTTAATAGAGTTAAACCAAGCGTTAGTAAATCTCTTCTTGAAGTTTACAAAAAAATAGAAGAAAACTTTTTGAAATCAGCAAGAAGCGCTGTTCCTCTTGAAAGTAGTTATCTTGGATAAGCTAAAATCTTGAACAGAAAAATTTTTCTACACATTAAATTCAGCAACAAAAAATTATCATAATAAATTGCAATTTAATATTGTTTCTTTTTTGCTATCTTTTTTTGTTAATTTTTTGCTTATGAAAAAATCTATAATAAGCTGTCTTCCCATTAATTATAAAAATATTTACTACTTATAAGTCATAAAAAAAAGAAAGATTTATTAAGATTAAAATGTAAAATTATAGAGATAATAAAATGGCATATAAAGATTTATTTCCAACTGTGAAAGAAGTAGGAAGACAATTAGAAATAGAAGGGTTTATAGTATTTGGCACAAGAGCTTATAATCAAATCAGCAACAACTGTTACGAAATAGCATCTAGTATAGCAGAAATTCATGGCTACTTACCAATATCAAGAAAAGAATTGATTGATAAGGTTTACGCGGTTAGAAGTAATAGAATCTATGGAACCCCTCTTCCAGAAGATATTGTAAATCCATCTCCCGCAAATATTGTTGTCCGTTCTCCAGATAATCCATCAACGGTTCATTTATCATTTGAAATTTACGGAAGAGAGTATAACTTCGGACCAGGCACAAGAGAAGGATTTCTAGTTGAAATGCGCATTCCTTTACGTAAAAAACAAATTATTTCTTAGACCACAATTTAATAATGTTAGATTTTTCACAAAAGTTAGTGGAAAAATTTAAAAACAAAAAAATAAAAGACTAAAAATGAAAAAACCAAATGTTTTTATAGCAGATGATGAAGAAAGTTTAAGAAGATGTTTAGAGATTTATTTAAGAAGAGAATATCCTTCTATTGAGGTAATAACATTTAAAGATGGAGATCAGCTTAATTCTGCGCTACAACAATATCAAGAAAACAACACACAATATACTCAAAAAAAAGATGTGGTTATCACAGACTATCACATGCCAGGAATGTGTGTAGAAAATATAATTGAAAAATACCATCAAACCTTTTATTTTGTCTTATGCACAAGTGATTATGCTAGGGGAAGAGAAATAAGTGAAAGATATGATATACTTTTTATAGAGAAACCTTTTAGTTTATCTCAAATCAAATCAACTTTAGACAGTTTTTTGGATGATCAATAAAAATTAAAAAATTAACTAAGTGAGCACAAAAAAATTATCTTTTTCTATTAAAATAGTGTGTTCTGCTTGACTAACTTTGCTTCCTTCTGATTCAAGAAGATGCTTAAAATGATGCAAATTTCCATTTGACTCCAGTTCTTTTAAAGAAAGCAAGCCAGTAGATCCAAATTTTTTATAAATCCATCTAGAACAGAATGGCAGTGTTTTGTACTCTTCAAGAATAAACTTAAAAACCTCCCTCGACTTTTCGCTTCTAGGCTGTTTTTCCGAAATAACTTTATAAATACCTGAAAAATTTCCATCATGAACTTTTCCAGTTCCTGTTGTTGCAAAAGGCTCTATAGCATAAATACCATCTTCAATTTCAACTTCTTTTTTTTCATTGAAATTAGGAATTGAAATTCCTGAATGTAAATTGTATTTTTCTATAGAGTGCCCTGAAAGATTAACTATAGGATAAAAACCAAAAGACTCTATTTTCTTTTGTATAATTTCCCCAATTTCATTTGTTTTTATTTTTTCTTTTGATTCTATTTTCTCTTTAATGAATGAAATAGAAGCTTCTAATGCTTTTTCGCAAGCTTCTATTAGTTTTTTATTCTCTTTTGAATTTTCTAAATCTAATGAAAAAGAATTATCAACAGGGCATCCATTAACATGGACTCCAAAATCAACTTTCAACAAACCACGAGCAACAGTTTTGTCATTGTAAGAAGGAGTGTAATGCGCTGCAATTTTATCTATACTTAAATTTACTGGAAATGCTGGTTTGCCTCCCAATTCAAAAATTTTTTCTTCTATTTTTTCTGCTATTTCAATTAAAAACATATCTTTTTTAATGAAGGTTTTTGCCCACTCTTTAACCTTTCTCGCTATTCTTCCTGCTTCAAAAAAATCTTCTTTATTTTCTTTGTTTTTCATTTTTTTTGAATTTTTTCTTAATATTTTTTAATTTTGGAATTTCTGGCTCATAAGAAAGTGTTCCTGGGTTAAATTTCATCTTAACATTTATTTCTTTAAACTTATTTTTTATTTTTTTATTCATTTTTTTATTCTTCTATTTTTAGGAACAAAATTTCTTATTTTATTTTCAGAAACTTTACCACAACCAAGAAAATCTTCTTTATATTTTATAACTAAAAAATCTTTTTTTCCTGTTTTTATAAATAAATCACTTCCAGACATCCACTCTTTCATTTGTTCTTCATTAACTTCAAGAATGTTTTTTGTTATTTGGCTTTTAAATAACTGAGTACCATCTAAACTAAGTTTTAACTTATCCTCAACAACTTTTGCAAAATAAATTCCAACTCTTTCTACATTAACTTTCTCTTCTATTTTTTTTATTTTATCTTCATTAAGATTACCAGAAAACAAAAAAAGTCTCTCTTTACCTCTCATTAAAACCAATCCATTAATTTTCTTTATTCCAAACTGTTCTTTAAGCTTTTTCTCTATTTCTCTTTTTTCTTCTTTATTCAAGATTTTTAAACTCATTTTAATTTTTTTATTTTTGCTATAAAAAAACCCTCTGAATCATTATCCTGAGGATAAATCCTGCATGTTTTTATTATTTCTTCAGAATAAAAAGAATTTTCCCAGTTTAAGATTCCAGGCCTACATCTTAAAGGAATTTTAATTTCTTCTAAAACAATTTCATTTTTGAATTCATTTAAAACAAAATTAATAACTTCTTCATTTTCTTCAGGAGAATGCGTGCAAGTGCTATAAACTAAAACTCCATCTTTTTTTAGTATTCTTATCGCCTTTCGCAAAATTCTTTTTTGAATTTTAGACATTTTTTTTACAGTATTAATATTCCATATTCTTGCTGTTTTATCAGAACTTTTTAGTGTACCTTCGCCAGAACAAGGAGCATCAAACAAGATTTTATCAAATTTTGAACCATTTTCAATAAAAAAATCACAAAGTAATCCGCCATCTTTTCTTAAAATTATCGTGTTGGATACACCACACCTCTCTAAATTTGAAGCTAAAATTTTAATTCTGCCAAGACTAATATCATTTGCGATTATCGTTCCTTTATTCTGCATTTTTGCAGCAATTTGTGTTGTTTTTGATCCCGGAGATGAAGCAATATCCAAAACAAATTCATTCGGTTTAGGATCTAAAGCAAGAACAGGCATCATACTTGCAACATCTTGAACATAATAATAACCAAGAACATGCTCTAAAGAACTTCCAAGTTCTCCCGGAGCAAGTTTATTTTTAATTAACATTATTTCTGGAAAATTATTAAAAGGTTGAAAAATTTTCCATCCTTTGTTTTCAAGCTTTAACTTTAATTCTTCTGGAGTGATTTTTAAGGTATTACATCTTATATAATTTTTAATTGGCTCATTAATTGACCTTAAATAAAAATCAAAATCTTTTCCAAGAATTTTTTTCATTCTTTCAACAAAAAAAGGTTTTAATTCTAACTTCTTTTTACTTTCCATAAAAAATAATCAATAAACTTTCTTTTTTAATGTTTTTGAATAATAAAAAAATTTATTAACCCTGACTTAATTTTATTTTTAATGGCTTCATTTTTGTTGACATTGGCTGGAATAACTTTAGGCGTAATTCTTGCTTTCTATGGACTAAACAACAAGAAATGGCTATCTTTTTTTGTAGGCCTTGCAATAGCAATAGTTTCTGTTTATACAGCAGGCCTTGTTTAAATTTTTTTAAATAATTTGTAAAATTTATTTGTTAATTTTAACTTAAAAATTAAACTAACTAAATTCTCTTAGCGTTTTTTGCTTTTTTCCTTCGATAATTTCTTTTATTTCAACATTAAAAATCTGGAAAATATTTTCTACTGCCGGCAGAATTTGTCTTTCTAAATAATACTTTATGTCATACTCACCTTTTTCATGAGGCAACTTAACTTTTTCTCTTACAAGTTTTTTCTTTTCTCTTGTTTCTGCAATAAAATACTCTATCAAAGAACCCTCATCAATTGGGATTTTCTGTTCATGCATTTTTTTTGCTGCAATAACATGTGGAGAAATTGCTTTATACTCTGAAATTTGTTTTTTTAATTGAGATCTTATTAGAATTTCTTGCCTAGAAACTTTTCTTTCCTTTAACTTTTTTATTACTTCCTTTACATAATTCAAAGCCCTTTCTTCATTTCCATCTTCAAGAATCATTCTTATTACATTATTTTGTGTTTCTCTAGCTAAAGCGCACCAATCTCTTCTTACTGTTTCAAAACCTCTAATCTTTAATTTTCCTTTTTCATTAATTAATGCATACTTCTTTTTTGCACCAAACTCTCCTGTTCTTTTTGTAACCCATAAACCTCTTTTATAAAAATCTTCTAATTCAAGCTCCATTATTCCAGGAAGCTCTTTGTTAAGTTTTTCAAGCATCTTTAAAACTTCTTCTTTTGATTTTTCTTTTTGTAAAAAAGCAATAGAATCAGTGTCAGAATAAATAACTTCAAAACCAGCTTCGTTTATCTTTTCTATCATTTCAATTATAAACTTTCTACTTATTGCTGTTGTTGCTGCAGCTGCTTCAGGACAATAATATCTAGCTCCAAAAAAACCCTGGTAACCATAAGAAGCATTTGCAAGAAGTTTAAATGCATTACTTCTAGCCCTCTTTAAAGAATCTTCTTTTTCTTTTAAATCTGCTTTATATTTTTTTCTTATTTGTATTATGTCTTTTAAAATTTCTGGAAAAAAACCAGGATTCTTTGAAAAATAAACTTTTTTTCCTTTTCCTATATCAACTTCTAGAGAATTTTTTTCTTTTTTTTCTAAAAGAGTTGATTTTGAAAGATTGAAAGTTGAAATTATGCTTGGCCAGTAGCTAGTAAAATCAAAAAAAACAACATTTTCATAAAGACCTGCTTTTGGCTGAAAAACAAAAGCACCTTCATACCTTTCTCTATTTCTTCTTACAGAAATTTCATCATATGTTGGCCTCTTTTCAGGTATTTCATTAAACTTATCTAAATTATGTAAAATATAAGATTCGACATTTTTTGACATACCATTCCTAGAAATTTCAAAAATTGGCTCTTTTATAACTCTTGAAAATTCCATCATGTCTGGCCAAAACTTAATAAAAAGCTTGTAAGTTAATTCAGAATCCTGAAGGTTATATTTTAAGTATTTTTCCCAATCGCTTTCTGACATTTTTGAAAGCTTTTTAAAAGAAAAGTCAATTTTTTCTTCACCCAAAAATTCTTTTGCAACATCATTTAATGCAAGAGTTTCTGATTGCATATATTGTGAGTAAGCAGTTTCAATAAATTTTAAAAGATCAACGTGAACAATTCCAAAAATTTTTCCTGTTAAAACAGCACCACGATGAAATACAGGTTGGCTTCCATCTAAGCCCAAAGTTAAAGGAACGCCATTTAATTCAGCTCTTGCTTTTATATAAGGAAGATCAAAGCCATCACTAAAATAACCAACAAGAAAATCAGGAGAAATTTGATTAACATAAAAAATAAACTTACTAATTAATTCTTTTTCATTATTAACAAATTCTACAAAGTCTAATTTTTTTGAAATTTTTTTTAAAGTTATAACTTTTTTAAAATTATCTGAAACCAAAGAAATCATTAAAATCTTACCTTTTCCTATACTAAATTCTTCTGTCTCAATATCAAAAGCCAGGATTTTTGGTTTAAAAAAGCTTAAATAATAATCTTCTTTTTTTTCTATATTCTTTACCTTAATTGAAAAATTAACTTTAAGATTCTTTAGAAATCCACCAAAATCATTTTCTTTAATTTCCTCTCCCTCTACAAAATACCAATTTAATGGCTCTAATTTTTTCTCGATAATGTAATGAGTTATAAAACCAAGATCATAACCTCTTCTATTCTCTATTTCAGGAAAAAGCAATCTATCTGCCAAATCATGAAGATCTTTATAATTTGTCGCAAAAACTTTTAATGCTTCAACATCTTTTCCTAGAAACTTTTTTTTATGAATTTCTACTTTTTCAACTTTTGTTTTTCTTCCTTTCAAATCAAGCTCTATCTTTTCTATTTTTTCTATAAGTCTTTTTATTCTTTCTTTACCTAAATTTTTTTTTAAAATAGCCCATAAATAAACGTCACAAGAATCAACAATACAAATTCTCTCATTTTTTGAATTTCTCCCAATAATTCTTACATAATTTCTTCCTTCAAAATCAAAATAACTATAATCTAAAGCAATAAAATCTGTTTTTATCATTATACTTCAAATTGTTCTAGTTATTTAAATTTGTCTTAAGAAGTTTATAAGAAACATTTATATATCTTAGTTTTTGGCTAATTTTATGAGAAGAGAAAATTATAGAGAAAGAGAAATCGGAACTTATGAAAGCGATCTAGAAGTAAATGATAGAATAAAATATTTTTTCTCTAGAGAAAGGACAAAAAATTTAGAACTAAGTTACCTTGAAAGAGTTGCACTTGTTGCATTATCAAGATTTCCAGAGTTAGAAGAGGGAGAGTATATAACACTTAAAGAATTAAAAAATAGGTTTAAAGAGTTAAGAGAGGCAGGATATCCTGTAAAAGCATACTCAAAAATGTCGAGGAAAGAAGCATTACAATATTTAAGAGAAATTAGAGAAGAAATAAAAACTGAGCTTGAAAAACATAATCCAGAATTTTTAATGGAAATAAAAAAAAGGAATAGAAAGTCTATAGAAGAGGCTTTCCTTTTAAGATAACTATGAGATAATTATTTATATTTGATCTTTCTTTTTTTTTAATGGGTTTAGATATTAAAGACATAGTTCCAAGAAAAGAAATAGAAATTTCAGAGTTAAAGGGAAAAACGGTTTGTGTTGATGCATACAACATAATCTATCAGTTTTTATCTACAATAAGACAACCAGACGGAACACCTTTAATGGATAATCAAAACAGGATAACAAGCCATCTTTCTGGTTTATTTTATAGAAATGTAAATTTAATTAGCGATGGTATAAAAATTATCTATGTTTTCGACGGAAAGCCGCCAGAACTTAAATATAAAACACACGAAATTAGAAGCAATTTAAAAGATATTGCAAAAGAAAGATATGAAGAAGCTAAAAAAGTTATGGATTTAGAGGCAATGAAGCGTTATAGCTCTCAACTTGTAAAGCTTAATGAAGAAATGATTAAAGAAAGTAAAGAGCTTTTAGAAGCATTAGGAATCGCTGTTGTTCAAGCACCTGGAGAAGGTGAGGCAGAAGCAGCGTATCTTACAAAAGTAAAAAGAGAGATTTATGCAGCTGTGAGCCAGGATTATGATTCTTTATTATTTGGAGCTACAAGGCTTATAAGAAATCTCGGTCTTGCCAAAAAAAGAAAGACTTTTTCAGGTTGGCAAGAAATAAAACCAGAACTTATTGAACTAGAAAGAGTTTTAAATTTTTTAGAAATAAATCTTGACCAGTTAATTTGTCTTGGTATTCTAATTGGTACTGATTACAATCCAGGAGGAATACCTGGTATAGGTCAAAAAAAAGCTTTATCAATAGTTAAAAGATACAAAAAACCTGTTTTAATTTTTAAAAGTGTTGAAGAGCAAATAATGTCTTTACCAGAAGAGAAAAGATTTGATTGGAAAGAAATTTTTGAATTATTTCATAAACCAAAAGTTATTCTACCAGAAATAAAATTTCCAAAAGTTAACGAAGAAAAAATAAAAAAAATTCTTGTTCAAGAACATGATTTTTCAGAAGAAAGAGTTGAAAAACAACTTGAAAAAATTCGTGAAGTAGAAAAGGCAAAAAAACAAAAAGGGCTTTCTGATTGGATTTAGCTGATTCAACTATTTTTTATTTAGTTCTTCAAAAACCGAAAGATTTATAAAGTATTACTACTACAAAATAATAATTACTACTAACAGATAGTTATAAAATAAGAAAATGGTTAAGCTTAAAAACATAAGTCAAACAAAATTAAGAACATTAGTTTATGGAACTAATTTTATTATTCCAAGTGCTGTAAATTTATTAAGAAGATTTGTTGAAGTTCCTGGATTTTTGAATAGAGCCTTAAACAAAATGTCAGATGCAGCGAATTCTTACGGCGCAGTAATCTTTGGAACTTTAGATATTATTGGAAGTTTTTCTGAGGATTTTAGGGAAAGTAAATATACAAGATTATCGAAAGTAGGTGGTTTATGTTTTTATGGAATTTCTACAGTTGCTGACGCATTTTCTATTGCTAATGGAGATTACAACTCTTATGTAAGTTTACCTTTCAATGCTTCTATGGCATATACTTTAGGAAGAGATGTAGCAAACATCTATAAAGGTAAGAGGTTAATTAAGGATCTTGAAGGTGTTGTAAATGATGTAGGTGATTTTTTTGGAAAAATTAAAAATAAAAAAGATAGAAAAAAAGATTAATAGATTTAAAATTTTCTAAAAACACATTTCTAAAAATAACTTTTTATCTTCTTAGACGTGTAATTAAACCAATCAAAACTAAGACAGCACCAACAGCAATAACAATTATCTGATTTATAAGGAAACCAAATATTACAACAAGAGCTCCTAAAAACATAACAGGAGTTCCGGCTTTTAATTGTCTTTTTTCTTGTATTGGATAATACTTTGGAGTTAAAGGTCTATAAAGCCCTGGTCTTTTTCTAGCCCACAACCAAACACCAATTAAAAATAATACAACTCCCACACCCATAATATAAATTTGATTTAAAACTAATCCTAAAATAAAAACAAGAATTCCCAAAATTAAAACATGTGTTCTGCCTTTCCACTGCCTTTTTTCTTTCTCCCAGTCATATCTACTTCTTATAAACTTTCCTCCACTGATTAATCCTCTTCCAACCATTTTACCTGCAGAAATCATTCTACTTCTTGTCTTACTATTTATTAAAAGTCCGATCAAAACTAAGACAGCACCAACAACAATAACAATTATCTGATTTATAAGGAAACCAAGTATCATAACGAGAACTCCTAAAAAAATAACAGGAGTTCCGGCTTTCCACTGCCTTTTTTCTTTCTCCCAGTCATATCTACTTCTTATAAACTTTCCTCCCTCTATCATCTTTTCACCAGCAAACTTTCCTCCACTGATTAATCCTCTTCCAAACATCTTACCTCCAGAAATCATCTTCTTTCTTGTTTTATTCCACATTAAAAGTCCGATCAAAGCAGCTCCAGCACCAACAGCATAAACAATATCTTTTTCATAGAAGAAATCTGTAAGGTAGTTTATTGCAATAAGAAAAACACCACCAAAAAATAGAACCCCGCCAAAACCAAACCTAAAAATCAAAAAAATTATTCCAATTAAAACAATCACAGAAAAAACCAAATACAAAGAATCTATAGGAACCCCAACACTTACAAAAAAATAGCTTAGATTTATACCTTGTTTATACCAGCCAATAACTATTAAAGCAGCCATAGCAGCTGAAACAACAGTTGTTGCTGTTGTTGGATTTCCATAAGCATCTCTAAAAATTCCAGCTCTGTTTAGAATCCAAGATATAAAAACAGAAAAAATAACAAAAACAAGTAATAAACTTAAGAATCCTAAATCAACACCCTGAAAAAAATCAGAAAAACTTTGAGCGCTAACAAAATAAGAAAGGTAAATCATTAAAAAAAACAAAAAAAATAATTGTTTTTTCATTTACAATACAAAATAACCATACTTATAAACTTTTTTAAAAAAATAGAGTTAAATCCACTATTTTTTATTTTTAATAAGACTAAATAAAAATTAAAAAATTATCAAAAATTTGTTAAACTCCATATTTTTTATCAAGAGCTCTCATTTGCATTACATGCTGTTTTTTAATCATTTCAGCTTCTTTTCTTTTTCTTTTTTCAATTTCCTTAATTTTGTCAGGAGTTAATGCAGGCATCATTCTTGCATCATATGGACTTTTAGCTCCAAAATACGCTTCAGGAAATCTCTTTTTTCTTCCTGTAAAAAGACCAATTAGAACAAGCAATATTGCAATTGCTAAACCATACAACATATAATCACCACCAAAAAAATAAGATAAAACTCCTATTAAAACACCAAAAAATAAAAACTTGAATCTCATAAAATATAAAATGAAAAGATATTTATAAATTTAATCATGAGATAATTTATGATTAAAAAAAATATTAGATCTTTTGATGTTCTTGGAAATATAGCAATTATTAAATTTCCTAAAGGAATGAAAAATAAAGACAAAAAAAATTACGCTGAAAAAATTTTAAGACAAAATAAATCAATAAAAACCGTTTTAGAAAAAACAGGAAAATTTAAAGGCCGCTTAAGAAAACAAGAAACAAAATACCTTGCAGGAGAAAAAACTAAAGAAGCATTATACAAAGAAAACAGCTGTATTTTCAGGTTTAATGTAGACAAAGTTTATTTTTCTCCGAGATTAAGTTCTGAAAGAAAAGAAATAGCAGAAAAAATAAAAAAAGGAGATAAAGTTTTAGTTATGTTTGCAGGAGTAGCTCCTTACTCTATTGTTATAGCAAAAAATTCTATGGCAAAAGAGGTTTATTCTAATGAAATAAATAGAGAAGCAAACAAATATGCTAAGCTTAACATAGAGCTAAATAAGCTAAAAGATAAAGTTATTTTACTTCCAGGAAACATTAAAAAAATCGCGATAAAACTAAAAAAACAAAATAAGAAATTTGATGCAATTGTTATGCCGCGGCCTCAACTAAAAGAAAATTTTTTGAAAGAGGCATTTATGTTAAGTAAAAAAGGAACAAAGATTTTTTATTATGATTTTTGTAAAGAGGACGAAATTGATTCTGTTATTGAAAAAATTAAATTGGAGGCAAAAAAATTAAGAAAAAAAATAAAAATATTAAAAGTTAAAAAATCCGGTGAGATTGCTCCTTATAAATTTAGGGTCAGGGTTGATTTTATTGTTTTAAACTGATATCTTAATTTCTTATTTTGTTATTTACATAAAGATTCAATAGATTTTACTTTTTTATTTCTTTTTTCAATTTCGTTTCTTTCTCCAGCCTTTCTTACTTCTCTTACTAAAACACCAAAAACAAAATCACCTACAATAGAATCAGCCTCTCTTCTAGAAATTCCATAAGGTTTGTAATCATCTTTTATTTTTTGACTTATCTCTGTGTTGTAATAAGGCGTTTTCATAAAATTTCTATCTTCTCTAAACTTTTAAACTTTTTTCTTTTTCTATTGCTGTTGGTGCCTCTCCACCATGCCAAGTAAATCTTGGTCTTACTCTTATAGGATAAATTCTCTCTGAATTATCATCCAAAATTATCGCACTTCCCTTTAACGGCGGTAAATCATCCATTTGTTTTTTTATGCTCTCAAGAACATAAGATTGCATTATATAATTTAGTGCTTCAACATCTGTTTTTGATGTAACACGGTGAGCTATAACAATATCAGACTGTGTCATAACATCATGGTGTATTTGGCCAGGTTGTTGTGTTGCAAGTACAACTGAAATTCCAGGTTGTCTTCCTTCACGCAAAAGTTGTATTAAAGAGTCTGTTGCAACAGTTTTTCCTTCTTTAGGAAGAAACTCATGAGCTTCGTCTATAAAAATCCAGACAAGAGGATTTTCTTTTTTTTCTGTTTCTAAAGAAAGAGAAGCTATTTTTGAAACAGCATCAATCTCCTCTTTTTTTCTAGCTAACATCCTCTGATTAAAAATTTTTCTGCATATTAAGCTTATCACAAGAGCTCTAACATTAAATGCACCTACAGAATTATAAATGCTTAAATCCAAAACACTAGTAAACCCCCCCTTTACAAGATCTTTAACTTGTGTTTCACTAATTCCTTTTTTTGCAAAAACTCCCCATGTATTAGCAGCCTCAAAAAGAGAAATTGCAGCGTTCTTAATTTCAATAGAAGTTTTTTCTTCTTTATTTATAAAAGAAATTATATCATCTATGTAAAACTTCTTTTTTATTTTTAATTTATTTAAAACCCTTTGAATTAAAACAGAAACCGGATTTATTATATCAAGACCAAAAGTCAAAATCCAATCTTCTGCATTTAACTCAGACACATCTAAAGCAAAAACCTCATCGACAGGAATTCCTTTTTCAGTATAATCATCAAAAAAACCATAAGGAACAAAAATTCTTATTGGAAGATTTTGAGGTTTTAAACCCCATTCTTCTAGCAAGACTCTATCTTTTTCATTTTTAAATTTCATAGTCCAGTAAATCCCCATAGTGTCAAAAATTAAAGAAGCTATATTCTGGCTTACATCCTTAGGAAGATTAGAAAGCTCTTCTGCGATAACTCCCATTGTGTATGATTTTCCACTACCTCTTTTTCCAGCGACCAGAATAACATGACTTCTTGCTACATCCATTAAGATTCTGTTACTTAAAGAAGTATACTGACCCATATGAACATATCCTTTACCAATAAAAACAAGACCTTTATTTCCAAAAACTTTTTTGTCAGAATCGTCTCTTCCAATTACAATATCATAAGCCATTTTTATCCTTATAAAAACATCTACTGATTTTTAATTGTTTTTATCATAAAGAAAATTTTAAAAATTTAAAATTGTTATTAAGTTTAATTTTTAATTCAGTTTTCTTTAAGATAAGCTATTTCTCCTTCTGTAAGTCCAAGTTCTTTCTGGATTTCTTGCTTTAATAAGATCTTCTTTATTATTGGAAACTCTTGCATTGCTTTTTTTTCACTTACGTGTATGTATCTTGCATATTTTTGGATTATTGATTTTTTTATTTCTGTTTTTTGATTGTTTAACCACATTTTTAAAACTCTTGTTGGTTTTTTATAACTTGTAAATCCAAATTTTTCAGACTCTTTTGCACTTGAAATACCATAACTTAACAAATCATTCTGATAAACTAAAAATCTCCAGTATTGCTGTCTATTTATTCTTCTCCTAAAAATATCCACTCTGCTTAAAATCTCATAAGCTCTCAAAAGCTCTTTATCTTTATATTCAAGAGGTATGTTTTCCTCTATCCAAAGAAAAATTTCGTCTAAATTTTTATCAACAGAATCAAAAAGTCTTAAAAATTCCAGTTGGGGTTTGCCCTTTAAAATAATTCTTAATGCGCTAAAAATATCTATTTCTTTATTTCTTTCATGAATTAAGAACTTTGATGGTTCCTCTAAAATAGCTGCTACTTGTAAATCATTTATTGCTGCCCTTAAATCACCTTTAGATTTTATTACTATGTTTGTTATGATATCATTATCTAAAAATTTTTTTTCTTTTTTCAAAATATCAACTAAAAATTCTTTTGCTGTTTTATAGTCAATTTCTTTAAACGGAACGATGTCTGCAACATTTCTTATTTCAACAAATTTTCTATCCCAAATGTCATTTGCAGTTAGAAAAATAGGATAAAAGCTTGATCCACATATTTTTATAATCTGGCTAATGCAGTTTTCATCTTCTTTTGAAATTCCATCAACCTCATCAATAAGAATTATTTTACTTTCTTTAGTTAAAGATTTTTGCTCAATTGCAGGTTTTAAAACTGAGATAAGCCTTTCTTCGCTTCTTAAATCAGAGGCATTTAACTCTAAAATTTCTGAATTAAGTTCATTAGCAAGAGCGTAAACAATACTTGTTTTTCCTGTTCCAGGAGGACCATAAAGAATTGCAGCTCTTTTATTCGGAAAATTTTTAAGAAAAACTTTTATTTTATCTATTGCTTGATTTTGACCCCTTATTTCACTAATCTTTTTTGGTCTATATTTTTCTATCCAACTAACTTCAAAAGTTTCTTTTTTTATATCTTTTTTTTCATTCATTTTGTTTAATTTATTATACTAATTTACTTTCTATATTAAAAATTTTTTAATCTAAAAAAATTTAATCTAAACCCCTACCAGCAAGAACAAAACTAGCAAGAAGGCTCTGAAGTTGTACAAAAGGATCGCTGCCTTCTACAATTCTAAATTCAATTTCTCCTGTTTTTTCTATTAATTTGACTTTTAGTGTTGGTTCTATAGGTAGATTCCAAATTTCTTTTTGTATATGTTTTATAACATCTTGGCCTGAAATGCTCTCACGCAACATAATATCAAGAAGTTTTTCTCTAGCTGACTGAAAATCTCCCGAAATAGCATAATCTAAAACAACTCTGATATCTTTTGGTTTTGCTCCAGAAACAACAGCAGAGACAAGTTCTGGCGTTATAACAGGTGAAATAGAAGAAATTGCTTGTAAAATGTTTATTGCTCTTCTACAATCTCCCTCGCTGCTTTCATAAATAAGTTCAATAGACTCTTCTTTTATTTCTAATTTTTCTTTTTCTGCAATTCTTTTAAGTACTTTTTCAATATCTTTTTTTTCTAAAAGTTTAAATCTAAACAAAGCACATCTCGATTGTATAGGATCTATTATTTTTGTAGAGTAATTGCAAGAAAGAATAAATCTACAAGTTCCTGAAAAATTTTCCATTGTTCTTCTTAAAGCGTGCTGAGCTTCTGGAGTTAGAGCATCAGCCTCATCTAAAAAAATTACTTTAAAAGGAGCATTTCCTATAGATTTTGTTCTTGCAAAACTCTTGACTTTTTCCCTAATTACATTAATCCCCCTTTCATCAGAAGCATTCAATTCAAGATAATTCTCTTTCCAATTTTGACCAAAAAGTTCTTTAACTATTATTAAAGCAAGAGTTGACTTACCTGTTCCAGCAGGTCCAGCAAAGAGTAAATGAGGAATGTTCAAAGAATTAACTAAAGATTCAATTCTTTTCACAACATCGTCTTGTCCGACAACCTCTGAAAACTTAGAAGGCCTATATTTTTCTGTCCATATTTCAGATACCATATCTTTTTTTATCGTGAACAGTTAATAAATATTGTTGTTTAAGAAAGAAATTTTAAAAAAATTTAAAAGAATTCATATAAAATAACTTATTTTAGTTTTCTTATTTGCTTCTTAATCTTTTAAGTTTTCTTTTTCTCTTTTCTTTTTTTAATCTTTTACGCTGCCATTTCCACCTCATCTGGCGCTTTTTTTTCCACCTTCTTGAACTTCTTTTCATATAAAAATCTGGAAAATCTTATTTTTAAAATTTTCTAGATAGATTATTCAACTCAATTTCAACAAATTTTAAAAATAATTTTAAAATAAAAAAAATTATTAAAATGAACGAGAAAAAATTAAAAATAAAACCTTTTTATGTTAAATGTACTCTTTCTAGAAGAGAGTTTTTTAATGGAGAAAAATCGTATGCAGCAATTGCAGAATTTAAAAATAGCAATAGGTTATTTTTTAAAAGAAGAGTAATTGTTGATGAAAATTTAGAAGGACTTGCATCTCAATTTTTATATTTAGGTTTTAGAATAAATCAAAGAGATGATATTAAAACTTTAGAAAAACCAGAAGAAGAAAAAGAAAAATTGTGGGTTGATTACCCAATAACATTAGAGGAATTGGATTCTTTTTATTCTTTTTATACATCTTTAAAAAACAACAATAAATAAACAAATAAATAAAAAACGCCCCCGCCGAGATTCGAACTCGGGTCACAGCCGTGAGAGGGCTGCATTCTTGGCCACTGAACTACAGGGGCTTTAAAATTTATTTAAATTTTTTAAAATAGAGTGTTTTTTCTTTAAAAGAGTTTTGTTATAATTAAACTAAAATACAAAACCAAAATATAAAATTAAAAAAATAGCTAAACTATGTAAAATAAAAGCGATAATTAAAAGTTTTTTAATCTTTACAGTCGTTAATCCAGCGAGCATTGAAACACCAAATTCGTCAGGAAAAACCGGAAGAGCAATAATTATGCCTGCAAAAACATAAATCAAATAATGTCTAATTAAGATGTTTTTATTGTTTTTTATTGCATTTTCTATACCCTTTATAATACTTACTTTTTTTAATTCATAGAATTCCTTTTTTAAAGACAACTTAATAAATTTAAAAATAACAAAATCTCCAAAAGCAGCTCCAATTCCTCCTAAAATTGCATGAAATATTAAATTTTTCGATTCCAAAATTAAAAAATAAGCAATCCCAAAAGGAGCTGAAAAACCATAAGCCATAAAAAAACCAGCAATAAAACTTCCGATATAACTAAATTCTTCTAAATTTTCTATAAAGCTTTTTGTAAAATTAAGACTAAAAATATAATAAGCTAATAATACCAAAAAAAGGAAAAAAATAAACTTATAATACTTAAAATAAAAAAATCTTTTTATTTTTTTAATGCTTTTAGGAGCGTGTTTTCTTATTAACCTGTGATGAGCCTTATTAATTCTGCGGTCTTCCATTTTTAAATTAACTTAATTTAAACTTAAAAAATCTATTTAAAAAATAGATTAAAAATTATAACTGTTTTTTCTTTCTTTTTGTCGTTTTCATCTAAATCTAACTAAAATGTTAATCTGACTAACATCTAACACTAAAATCTAACTTACAAGATAAACTACATCATTAGGCCTTACTCTTTCAGGAACCTTTATTCCAACATGGTCTCCCGCTTTTGCTGTTTTTACATCTTTCTTTTCTATTTGCATGCTTTTTACAACAGTTTGGAAGTCTGTTGTATGGCCTTTTATATGTATTTTGTCTCCAACCTTTAGATTAGATGTTAGCTTTACAGCAGCAACACCAACATGGCTAAAATAACTAGAAACTTTTCCAATCTCTTTTTCTGCCATTTTATTTATTAAATATAAAAACACAGGTATATAAGCTTATTGTTTCTAAACTATCTTTTTAACTTCCGAAATATTTAAATTTACTAATATTTTAAGATTTATATGGCAGAAGAGGTTTGTCCTAAATGTAATAATACAGGAATAGTAAAAGAAAAAAGCGGTGAGGTACATACTTGTTTTGACTGTCTACTTAGCGGAAGGCTTGACCAACATAACAAAGACTTAAAGAGCGCAGAAGAGTTAAGAATTAAGTTATAAGAATTCTTTTTATTTTATAACAAAAACCAATTATAACTTTTTATTCTATAATATTAATTTTCTAAAAAAATAAAGATAGCCCTGCCAGGATTCGAACCTGGGTCTGCGCGGCCAGAGCGCGCCATTCTTGACCACTGAACTACAGGGCTTTGAAAGTTCTTTTATCTTATCAATTAACTTCTAAAAATTCCAATTTTTTAAAGTTAATCTCTTATTAAACTTTTATTTTAAGCCAATAAAAAAAGCAAAAAACAGAAAGTTTATATAAAATAAAGATTAAGATAATTTATGGCAATTTCAGCATGGATTTTTGTTGCGATAATTATTCTTGTGATTTTTTTAGTTAGCACTTTAATAAAAAAGAAGCAATCAGCTGCAACTTTTTTTGCTATAACACTAACAGTTTTTTTAGTTATTAGTATAGCTTATGTTTTTATAGAAAACAATATCCCTTTTACAATTGGAGGAATACTTGATGGAATTAAAATTTATTTATATTGGCTTCTTACAACCATGAAAAACTTTGTTGATATAACTTCTTATGCTATAAAAAAAGACTGGAGTGCAAAAAACGAAACAATAAAAGTTTTGTTAGGGATAGTTTTATAAACTATTTTTTATTTTAAAGATAATGGCTAAAAATAAAGTAAAAAAGTCAAAGCCATCAACAAAATTATCAAACATAGAAAGAAGGATTAGTTTTGCATGGAAGAATTTAGCTTTATTTCTTATACTTTTTATTATCTCTGGAATTTTTTATAGCGTTTCAACTTCTGAACTGTTCATAAACTTTTTTGGTCTTCTTTCAATAATCTTTGGATTTTTAGTTTTGGCTTTTTTAATATCTTTAATACTGCTTTTAATTATTAAATCAGGAAAAAAGTAATCAAGAATCAACTAAGGTAAAAAGATAAATTTAAATTCTTAAGTTTTTATTTTTAAAAGTGTGCCTGTGTAGCTCAGTTGGTTAGAGCGCGACATTGGTAATGTCGAGGTCCTGAGTTCAAATCTCAGCACAGGCTTAAGTAATTATTTTTAAAATGGTAAAAAAAGAAAACAGCTTAGAAAATATGAAAAAAAGTTACGAATTGCTTAAAAAAAAGTATAAATTACCAACCTTTAAAGAGCTTAATGAAGAATTTTGGATAGAAGAAATTTCAAACAAAGAAACAGATTTTTTAATAAGACATATTAGGATTAAGGTTGCAGATTTTTTGTTTAGGGTAGCAAGATTCATTGAAAGCTTAATTAACCCAACTAATCCTTCAATGTTCACTATTTTTATATTAAAAGCAATAAATCAAGATGATAAAAAGATTCTTTCAGAAATACATAAAAAAATAACAAAAATGGAAATTGAATACATAAAACTTGACGTATTTTTTTCAGAAGAAAAAGAAGCAGAATTTATAAAAGAAAGCTATAATTTTTGGCAAAATACTAAAAAAAATTTTTTTAATATCTTGGAAAAAGTTGAAAAAAGTTTTGATTCAAAAAAAGAAAACAACACAAGAGGATATTTTGGTTAAAAATCTAAAATTCTTAAAAATATAAATTCCTTAAACATATTAATTTTAAATTATAATAAACTTTCTAAAACATAATTTATGTTTATTTCTGCAATAGCCACAGGCATTCTAATTTTCCAATTTTCAAGAATTTTTGGATGTACTTCTCCCATATATCCAATAGATTTTCCCTCGAAAAATATTTCAGCAACTCTTCCCTCAATAAAATAATTAGGCGCTTTTTCTGACTCTTTTATTTCTATTTTCTTATCAATAGAATTAAATAAATACTCTAAAACCCGTCTTATTTCAGTATAATTTCCAGGAGAGAGGGCAATACATAAACTCTCTTCTTCTAAAATTTTTTTACGTTCTGATTTAATAAAAAAACCTTCTTTTTCTTTAACAATCTTGAAAATCTTTCCGATTTCAAAAATCTTTTGAGGGTATTCTGCATCTACATTTTCTGAAAGAATTCTAAGAAGTATATGAGAAAGGTTTTCTCTTAATATAGAATATTCTGTTTTAGCAGAAACTACTTTCAAAGAATCATTAAACTTTTTTTGTATTCCCATTTTTCCAAATTGATCATTTTGTCTTGTTAAATGAAAACTACATACCTCGAGAAAACCTAAACCAACTAAAATGTTAGAAATTTTTTCTTTTAAAGATTCTTTTTTATCTTCTTCTCCAAAACCATCTATTTTAGGAATTTCCGGAACAAAATTTTCGTACCCATAAGCTATAGCTATGTCCTCTATAATATCTACTTCATGAAGAATATCAATCCTCCACGGAGCAATCTCAACAAAATTTTTTTTGTAATCGTGACCCATTTTTTCAACTAAAATTTTAATCTGTTTTTCATTTAGATTTAATCCTAAAAGAAAGTTTACATTTTTTAAAGAAATTTTAATTTTTTTTGGAGTGAAATTAGGAGTAATTTCTGGTTTTTTGTATTTTAATTTCATTTGGTAGATTTGGCCACCCATCTCTGCGAGAGATGAAACTAAAATATTCAAACAAGATTTTAATAAATCAAAATCAAACCCGGAACACTCTACAAAAACATCTTTTGTTTCAGTTGTTATCTTTCCTGTTTTTTTAGAATTAATTATTGGAGGCATACTAAGAATTTCTCCAGCAGAATCAACAAAAATAGGAAATTTTACTTTTCCAGCAAGCAATTCAGAAAATTCTCTACCTTTTGGATGTCTCTGCAAAATTTCAAGACCAGACATTTCTTTATCAAAATCTAAAGGAACAAATTTTATTTTATCGGGTTCTAAAGCTTTGAATGTTATAGGCAATTTTATTTTTTCTAAAGGATAAATTCCTATAGCCACTTTTTTCCTTTTTCTGCCAACAGTAAAATGTATTTTTTCTTGCAATTCTATAATATCTTTTATTTTTTCTTCATCAAAATCTAAATTTTTTACAATAGCACAAGCTGTGAATGGTCTTACATCTTTTACAGAACTATCAATTATAACCTCAAAATTACTTTCTGGTTTTTTTATTTTATATTTTTTTAATCCTTTTGCCTTTCCCAAAAAAGATAAAAAAGCTCTTCTAAAATTGTAATAAGAAAGTAAATCAGGTCTATTAGGAAAAATTTCAAGATGAATTTCTTTTTCATCAATTTTCTCTATAGGTGTGCCAAACATAGCTATTTTGTTTTGTAAGTTTTCATCAAGTTTTCCTATTTCTTTTTCAAATAAATCTCTATTGAAAGTTACAATTGCCATTTTATTTCAAAATTATTTTAGCCAAAATTTTATTTTTCTAAGTTGATTAATATTATTTTTGTAAAGTTCTCTAAGATCTTTAATGTTGTAATAATTCATTAACATCCTGTCAAATCCAGGACCCCAAGCCAAAACAGTTATTTTTTCTCCTAGAAGAGGAATAACAACCTCTGGCCTAAAAATTCCAGCACCACCTAACTCTAACCAGACTTTTTTTTCAGGAACCCATACATCAATCTCTACACTTGGTTCTGTGTATGGAAAATAGCTTGGCCTAAATCTTATCTTTTCAAAACCCATTTTTCTGAAAAACTCTTTCAGATAACCTAACAAATGCCTGAAATTTGCGTTTCTATCAACAACAATTCCTTCTGTCTGATTAAATTCAAAACCATGACTCCAATCTAAAGTTTCATTTCTAAAACACTTTCCTATTGCAAAGAATTTTTGTGGAAGATCCTCTTTATTGATTTTTGAAAGAGTTTGAGCAGAGAGGCATGTTGTATGTGTCCTCAATATAAGTTTTTTTGCTTCTTCTTCTTTCCATAAATATTTCCATCCAGAACCTCCATCAACGCCCTTTTCATGACTTTCTTTGACTTTTTCTAATAATTTTTTATCTTCGATTTCCTCTTCTAAATTTAAAAAAAAAGTATCTTGCATCTCTCTTACAGAATGATCTTGAGGAGTAAATAAAGCATCAAAATTCCAAAAAGAGCTGACAATGAGGTCTCCTTTCATTTCTTTAAACCCCATTTGAGTCCAAATTTTTCTTGCATAATCTGTAGCCTGACTAACAAAATGTCTTTTTCCGCCATAAATTTTTGGCACAGGCAATTCTACTTCATATCTTCTAAAATTTTTACCTTTCCAAGAAGAATTTTTTAAAATTTCAGGGGTTATTTGCTCTATTAGATTTTTATCTTTTACATTATACATTAAAACTTTTTTACCAAAATCAGTTAATTCTATTTCTACTTTCTTAGCCTCTTTAATTGAGACAATTTTTTTTCTTTTTTGTAATGCTTTTAAAACCCTGGTTTGTTCATCACTTAAAGAATCATAATTTAAAGGAAGGTTTTCTAAAAAAATCTCTTCTTCTGTTTTTTTTGCTATTTCCTCTTTATTTGCTATCAAAAATATTTTTCCTTTTTTAATTTCAATAAAATTTTTTCTTTTTAAAATTCCTAAAGAAGCTTCAAATTCATCTTCTAAAAGATTAGTTTCTTTTTTTGCATCATCTATAGAGATTATTCTTTTTTCATTTAATAAATCAAGTAATCTTCTTTCAGGAAGCCCTTTTTTTCTATAAAAAATTCCATTTGTATCAAGGCTAACAATTTTTTCTGTTTTTCTTGAAATTTTAATAATACCTTTGTTTGAAAGATAATCTATAGCTCTTAAAACAGAAACTTTATCTAGATTAGATCTTTTACATATTTCAGTTACTTTTCCTAAAGTTAAATGTGGTAAAATTCTCCTCTCGTTTGGGCTTAATGATTCTAAAACTTTTTTTAGTTTTTTATCTTCATTTTTATTTCCATTTTTTGTTTCGCTCATTATAAAGAAGCGTTACTAATTCTTAAAAATATTTTGTTTATTTGTAAATTATTGATTTATACCAATTTTATAAAAATTAATATTTTTAACTAGAAAAGTTTGCAAACCCAAAACAATACAAAAAGCTTTTAAGTCATATAAATCTCTTTTTCTTTCTGAAAAAAATACAATACTTATTTTATATTTATTGCATAACTTTATATTTTGTTTTATCCTTGAAATTATGTTTGATTTCTCTTTAAAAGATTTTGATTTAAAAAATTCTTCCAAATTTATGCCTAAAGCAACATTATTTTTTTTACATATTCTAGCTAAAACACTATCAAATCCAGAATCTAACTGCTTCATTTTATCTTTTTTTCCTAAAAGAGGAACGAGTAAGATATCAGCCTTGTGTCTTTCTAAGATTTTCTTTGTAATATCATAATTAGTGCTTTCAACAACTATTAAAGAATTTTTTTCTTTATGAAATTTTATTTCTTTAGATGCTTTTTGAAAATCATTAGCTTGAACAATAAAAATCTTCATAAAATTAAAAAGAGAGCGTTGTTTTTAAAACTAGTCTATCAACCAAAAATAACTGTTCCTTTAAATTTTTTCCCTTCTAATACAGCCTTTAACTGATTTAAATCATTTCCAAGAATATAAGTTTTTATTTTGTTTTTCATAATTATTTTAGAAGCCGTTTGATCAAGAACAAAATGTTGGCCTGGTTTATACTTTCTCTTATTTACCATTAAATAAAAATCTTTCCAGGATATTTTAGGGATAAATTTAGCGTTCTTATACTCTAAAGGGTTTTTATCATAAAGTCCTGAAACATTTGTTAAGTTAATAAATATAGTTTTAAAATGAGAAGCGATCTCTGCAGCAGTTGAATCTGATGTTTGTTCTGGTTTATACTCTAAAGCCCCACAAAAAACAATATCTCTTTTTTTTATATGTTTTTCTAAAGTTTCCATTGTATGCGGAATTCCGTATTCTTGATCTAAATTAAAGAAATAACTCATAAATCTTGCATTTGTTCTTGTTGCAGAAATTCCTGCAAGACTTTGTAATCTTTCATTTATTCTCTCTTTTCTTAAAGAAGAAATATATTTCCTAGCTAAACTTCCTCCACCACAAACAATTATAAACTTATATCTTTTTTTATTTTTGAGTATAACTTTTTTAAATTTTTTTAAAAATAAATAATTTATTTCATTAGGAATTATAAGACTACCTCCTAAGCTTAAAACCACGATTTTTTTCATATAAACAAAAAGAAAAAATAGTTTATTAATTTTCTCTCACTCTTATTTTAAAACAAATAAAGAGTTGTCTTTTACATTAAAAATACCAAGTCTAACACCACAATCAAGCCAACCATGAGCGTAATTTATTGCTGCAAAAGAACTTAAATAATCTTTTTTCTCTTGAAAATATTTTGAATCAGAAAGATAATTTTTAACCATGCTTATTATTTCTTTTGCTTCGTTTTCTTTACCTTTCCTCACAGAATTTTCAGCAATTTTTAGTGCTTTATCTGTTATTTCAAAATAATGTAAAAGTTTCTTTTTTGTTATTCTATGTAGAGCCATTATAGTTTTTTATCATTAAAATTTAATTAATTTTATTCTTAAACTTTTAAGATCTCTCAAATTATCTAATTAAACAATATCATTATAATAAAGAAAGTTTTTTAAAGCTGTTGTTATTAAAAAACTAATGGCAAATAAAACAAGCATTTTGATTGGTGTTTTAGTTTTTTTGGTTGTTGTGTTAGCAGGAATTCTTGTTTATATTCTTGTTATTAAGCCAGCAATTACAGGTTATACAGTAAGCGCCCAACAACAAGGAGTGAGTATTGCTTTAACTACTCTTTGGCAAAGAGCTGCTCAGTGTCAGACAATTCCACTAACTTTAGGCAATCAAACAATCAATCTTGTTGCAATAGAGTGTTTGCAACTACCACAACAAACACCACAAACCCAACAAACTCCATCACAATAACAGCCAAAAATTCAATAAAAATCAATTCTTTTTAAAATTCTTTTCAAGACTTTTGACCACTCTTTTTATTTAAGTTTTTACTTGTAGAAGATAATTTTAGCCTCTCAATACAGAAAGGTTTTTAAATAATATTTTATTTTATAATTTAATTAAGTTAAAATAAAATGTACCAAAAAAACAAAAGAGGTTTGTCAGCTGTTGTCACTACTTTGCTTATAATTTTGCTTACAATAATTGCAATTGGAATAATTTGGGTGGTTATTAGAAATCTTGTTGAGCAAGGTTCAGAGCAAATTGATATAACAACACAATGCGCTGCAATTCAGTTAGAGTTTGTAAGTGTTAATCCTGTTGCTGGTGAAACTGGTAACTATACAGTAACTTTACGTAGAGGTGCTGGTGGAGGAGATATTGGTGGAGTAAAAGTGGTTTTGTTTAATGGAACTACTAGCACAGGAGTGCTTGATTTCGGAAGTAAAATAAATCAGCTTGAAACAAAATCTGCAAAACTACAGACATCTTTGTTGAACGCATCAAGAATAGAGTTTACACCTTACTTTATTGATGCTTCTGGAAATGAGCAACTTTGCCAGACAACACAAAGTAGAAGTTTTTAATTTTTATTTTTCAATTTTTATTTTCTAAACTTTTATAAACATTAGATATTTTTTTTATAAATGAAAAAAAGAGGACTTTCTCCTGTTGTTACTACTTTACTTATTATGCTTATCTCAATAATTGCAATTTCTATAGTTTGGGTTGTTATTAGAAATATTCTTTCTAGCGGATCTGAAAGCATAACTCTCGAGAGGTTTGCTATTGACTTAAGCATTAAAAAAGCATATATTGAAGGCAATAATGTTGTTGTTGAAGTTAGAAGGGGTGTTGGTTCTGGAAATCTTTTAGGTATTTATTTTATTTTTGAGAACAGCTCTACTACAGTAAAAACACAAACAAAGAACACTAATATTCCTCAATTACAATCTACAACATTTTTATTTACAGATGAAGAAGTTGGAGGAATATCAAACATAACACATGTTTCAGTTGCTCCTATTTTTGAAGTGAACTCTAAAGAAACAATTGGAGATGTTACAGACAGAGTTATGATTTCAAGCTCCTCTCTTGGAGGAACAGGAGGCACAGGAGGCACTGGAGGAACAGGAGGTACTGGTGGCAATGGAGGTACAGGAGGAACAGGAGGCAATGGAGGTACAGGAGGCAGTGGTACTGGAGGAGGATCAGCGCCAGCTTCTTGTGATGGTGTTTGGAATGAAACAGACATTAATGATGGAAATGAATGTGATGGAACACCTTTACCAGCACACTGTACACAAACGTGTGTATGTAAGCAAGGATTTGGTCCAGATGGTTCTGGAGGTTGCATTTTAGACCCTCCACTTGATACAGGAGTTATTTTCTCTGTTTGGAATGATATCTACTTTGATAGCCAAGATCTTCCAAAATCAGATGTGGCTATTTCAGCATACGTTGGAAAGTATGTCAATTTCAGCAACTCTGCAGAAGGCCGCTGCTTTCAAATTAATTTTGCAGATTATGTTCCTACTAAGAATATAAGTTACTTAAGAGTACTATTAGATGATCTTGAATATACTCCTCCTCCTCCAAATATAAACCCTGGTGAGAATTTTTCAATCTGGGAAGCTGGAAATTGTGGATTATAATCTTTTTTATTTTTTCTTTATTCTTTTTTAGTTATATTATTTATTCTTTTTTGTATATATTTTTATGCTAAACTTTAAATATAATGTATCCTAAATATTTTAGGTTAGTTACCCTACAAAATGCCATACAAAAAGTACATTAAAAGAGGGGATAAGATTTATGGTCCATATATTTATGAAAGTAAAAGAGTAGGAGATAAAGTTATAACAGAGTATAAAGGACCTGGAAAAAAGTTTAATATAAATTTTTTTATTTTTTTAGCTGCTTTTTTAGTTATTTTTTTAGTTATTTTTTTTATTTTAAATAAAAATCAAGGAATTACAGGAAGAGCACTTATTGATTTAGAAGCAAAATATCAAGAGGGAAAGCCTTTAGAAGGCAAATTAAACATAAAACTTAAAGAAGGAGAATTATTGCCTGAAGATACAAAAATATCTTTTGATAATAATGGAAAAATTATAGAATATCCTTTAGAAAACATAATCTCAGAACAAAAAGAAAGCGGAAACTTTTATATTGAAGGAGCAGAGCTCTCGGGAAGCGGATTAGGTTATGGAATTCCCGGAGAAAAAAAGATATTTCCTAAGGTTTATTTTACTTTAATTGTTTTATCTGAAAACAAAACACAAACAGAAGAAAACACCAATGAAACACAACAACAGGAGCAACAACTAGAACAGCAAAAACAAGAAACACCAATTACAGGAAACTTTATTTCTAACTTTTTTAGAACAACAGGAAATTTTTTAGGAATAACAGGAAATGTTGTTGCAGAATTTGAGAGAGAAATTCAAGGAGAGGCTTCTGCATTAGAAAATTTTAGTTATCAATTACAAGAAAATGAAAGAGTTGAACTTAAACCAAGAAGCGTAAGAACAGACTCAAAAATTTTAGATGATAATGAGATTAAAATTTCTTTGGAAAAAAATAATGCTGTAGTTTCAACAAATTATTTTGAAACAGAAAAAGGTTTTGGTAAAGATTATCTTGGAAATAAAACAAAAAACATAGAAATTGACCTATCTAAACTTAGTCTTTTTTTAGAACCAGGCAGTTTAAAAATTTCCCTTAAATCAAACAATACAGAACTTATTTATTTAACAACAACTCTCGAACAAGGATCTTTAAAATTAAACGAGACAGCTAATCAAACAAGTAAAACAGAAAAGCAACAAGAAGAAAGCAGCTTAACTAAAGAAGAAACTAGTTTAACTAATCTTACAACAAATACAAACTTTACAATTCTTAATTCAACTAATGAACTTACAGCTGAAGAAAAAGAGATTCTTGAAAGAGAGTTTGGAAGTACAAAAGTTCAAATTAAAGAAGCAAGAGAAATTAACAACAGACTAATTTTAAGATATGAAATAGGGAATCAATGGATAGAATTTAGTTACGACAAAAACATAGACAATGAAACACTTCAAAAATTAATCTCAAAAGACACAAATTTGTGGTTAAAAGATCTTGCATCAAGATTTAAAAAACAAGAAACAACAGAAATTTCTAGTTTAACAGGAGTTAACATTAGTTTTTAACAAAAAACATGCAATAAATTTACCTCTTAATAGGTTTTGGACTAAATGTCTGACCAATAAAAGACAATTTTCTTATTCTGAATCTAGTTTTTTCAGAAATTAATGCTGATAACTCTAAATTTCCAAAAACAACTTTATAAAGACCTTCAATTAAAGGTATTTTTGTTAAACTTGAAAAAATCTGTAAAATTTCATCGATTTCTTCTTTTGTAAGTTTTATCTGCGTTCTTTTTCTTCCGAATTTTCCTTCTACAACAATTTCAGAGTTAGGGCCAGGACATTCAATAGTTTTGACAAAAGGATCTTTTATAAGTGGATCTAATTTTTTTAAATTTATTTCATACGGAAGATTAAGAGGTATAGGTTTTAAATATTGAAAAGTTTCAGGCAGAATTAATTCAGGAATTTTTATTTTTGGAACGCTTTTTTCAAATAAAAGCCTTAAAGGCTTTTCTTCTTTTTTTAATTCGATAACTCTCTCTTTTTCTTCTTGCATTTTCTCTCTAACTAAAGAGCTAATTCCTTCATCTTTCTTTTTTGCCTCTTCTTTTGTTTTTTCTTTCTCATATTCTTCATATTGTGATAGAAATTTTTTAACTTCTATTTCTATAAAAGTTCTTTTGTAACTTTTTGTGTTTTTTATTAATTCTTTTACTAAACTTAAAAGAAATTTTTCTTTAAAACTAGCTCTTTTCATTTTTAATTTTTTATAAATTAACTAAATACCCTAAAATTATCTTTTTCAGTTGATTTGTTTTCTTCTTGTTTTTCCTTTTCTAATTTTTTATTTATTTCTAGATTTTGCATATTTAGTTTTTGCTCTTGAAATTTGTTTATGTTTGTAGGAGCTATTTGCCTGCTTTTTTCTTCAATAACTAAAGATGGTTTATAAGGTGTTGTTGTTTGAGTATAACTTTCTTTTGAAGTTTTTTCTAGATTTGCTTCATGAATTAAAGCAAGGCCCTTACCAATAAGCCCTGCTTGTTCTGAAAGCTTGTCAAGCTTCTCTAAAATTTTCTTCATTTCTTCTTTTTCTGAAGCAGATTCAAATTCTTTTTTAGCAAAATTTTTAGCTGATTCTTCTAAAAGGGATAAGAAGTTTGAGAGCCTTTCTGAAAGTTTGTCAAGTTTAGAAGAAAGAGCTACTAAAACTTTTTGCAGGTCAACAAAATTTTCAACCAAAGCTCTGTCTACTTTAATTTCCTTTACTGATTCATACCTAACTTTTGTAACTTTTCCTTTTTTTTCTTTTTTTGTTTTTGAAACCCGCTCAATAGGTTTTTCTTTATTCTTTTCAGAATTATCCTGATTTAATAAAGCCTCTTTTTTTCCTTTCATTGAATTTAAAACCTTCTATTATTTATAAATATTTAGAAAAGAAAATTAAAAAATGTAAGAAACATCATTATCTTTTTCCTTTTCAATATCGCTTACAATATCGCTCTTAAAATCATCTAAATAGCTTTCCTCTAAAGGCCATTCTGCTCCTCTTACTATGGGAAACTCTTCTAACTCTTTTTTAATTTCTTCTTTGATTCTCTCGCTTGATAAATTCTGATTTAAATTAATTATTGTTTCTTTTTTTAAAATTTCTTTATCAGATTCTTTTTGGTTTTCTTTTTCGTACTTTTCATTTATTTGCTTTTCTAGACTTTCAATGTACTCTGCTATTTCAGCTGCAACATCTGCATTTACACTTATGCTATTTATTCCATTTTCAACTAAAAACTTAACCATTTCTTTTCTACTTCCAGCTTGTCCGCAAATACTTGATTCAACACCATACATTCTACAAACCTTTATAACATAAGAAAGTTGTTTTAAAATAGCAGGATGCATTTCATTGTAAAGATCTTGTACCTCTTTATTTCCTCTATCAACAGCAAGAGTGTACTGAGTTAAATCATTTGTTCCAAAAGACGCAAAATCTATTCCTGTTTTACAAAGTTCTTCTATAATTTGAACAGAAGCAGGAGTTTCTATCATAACTCCGACTTTTGCATTTAAATTAATTTCTTTAACAAACTTTTTAAGCTGATTAATCTCCTCTACAGAGATTATTTGTGGTGCCATAATACCGATTTTTTTACCAGAGTCTGAAATTTTTTTCATTGCTAAAAGTTCTGCTTTAAGAATTTCAGGATTTCTTAATGAAAATCTAATTCCGTGCATTCCAAGCATGGGATTAGCTTCTTTTTCTTTTGGAGCTCCTTCAAGATTAATAAACTCGTCAGTTCTTATGTCAGATGTTCTTATCCAGATTTCATCAAAAGGCTCACAAAGCTCTTTTAAGCCTTTGTAAATTAGTTCTTCATACTCTTTTATTTTTCCTTTTTCAAGAAAATAAAGCGGATGTTTTCCTGACTCTGCAATTACCCCCTCTAATCTTGCAAGTCCAACACTTTTAATTCCTGTTTTTGCTGCTCTTTTTGAGAAACTAGGCAAATCAATTATAACTTTAATTTTTGTTTTTGTTTTGGACTTTACTTCTTTAATTTCCTTTTCTTTTGCTTCTGCAATTTTTCCTTTGTAAATTTTTCCAGTAAATCCATCAACAGTTACAACTTCATTTTCTTTAAGTTTTGAAGTTGCTTCTTCAGTACCAACGACAGCCGGAATTCCCATCTCTCTTGAAACAATTGCAGCATGAGCTGTTAAACCACCTTCATCTGTAACTATAGCAGAACACTTTTGCATTGTTACAACCATATCAGGATTTGTCATTGTTGTTACAAGAACATCACCTTTGTTAATTTTCTTTAAATCTTCTAAACTCCTAACAATTTTTACTTTTCCAACACCAATACCAGGAGAAGCAGCTATTCCTGTAAGAATAGCTTCTCCCTTTATTTCTGTTTGTGTTTTTTCATATTTTTTTTCAAGAGTTGTTATAGGTCTTGTCTGTACAACATAAATTTCTCCTGATTCAATAGCAAATTCAATATCTTGTGGTTTTTGATAATGCTTTTCAAGTTTTAAGGCTATAAATGCAAGCTCTTTAATCTCTTTATCATTCAAAACCCTTTTTTCGGAATCTTTTTCTTTAAGCTTAACAATCAAATCTTTTCCATTTTCACCTCTAACTATAGCTATCTTTTTTTTAGATATTATTTCTTTTTTTATCTCAAAATTATTAAAGCTCTCGCCAGAAACAATATACCTGTCAGGAGTTATTTTTCCAGAAACTATTCCCTCTCCTAAACCAAATACAGCCTCTATTATTACATTTTTTTCTCCAGTTGAAGGATCTTTAGAAAAAATAACACCAGACTTTTCAGAATTAATCATTTTTTGAATAACAACAGCAAGGCTTGCTTGTTCATGTTTAAATCCTTTTTTATGTCTGTAATAGGTCGCTCTTGCAGTAAATAAAGAAGCAAAACATTCCTTAATTTTATCAAGCAATTCTTCATTCCCTCTAACATTCAAAAAAGTCTCTTGCTGTCCTGCAAAACTAGCTTCAGCAAGATCTTCTGTTGTTGCAGAACTTCTTACAGCTACAAAAATTGGTTCTGCTTTTCCAACAATAACCTCTGCTGTTTTTCCTTTAAATTTTCCTTCTTCTAAAGAAAGAGTTTCATAAGCCTCAATTATCTCTTCTTCCATATTTTTAGGAAAGTCTGCTTTAGTTATCAATTCTCGAACTTTTTCTGTAACTTCTGTAAGCTCTCTTGTATTTTCATAATCTATTTTAGAAAGAAGTTGCCTGATTTTCTCATCAATTCCAGAATTTTTTATAAAATAATTATAAGCCTGCGCTGTTACAACAAACCCAGGTGGAACATTAATCCCTAAATTATAAATTTCTGCAAGATTAGCCCCTTTTCCTCCAGCAACACCACCAGAATTCTTATCAAGTTCAGAAAACCATTTAATAAAAATAACCCCTTCTTCTTTCATAAAAATAAAAAAAGTTATAAACTTAATAAAGGTTTCTAAAGAAAAAATTTAAAAATATTCTTTTATTTATTTTAAAATAAAATTAACGAATAAAAAAGGAGGTATAAAAAGTTTATTTTAAATGAGTTATCCCACACATCATAAAAATTCTCCTGAAGGCCATTCACATCATCATTTATACAGCCAAACACATTCTCAACACCCATCTCATAAATTACAAAAAAACCTTCAATTTTTTTTGATTATTGGAATTATTGCTGTAGCTATTTTTATTGCTATTGTCATTTTTTCTATTCAGAAAAACAAAAGCATCGAAAGCTCTCCAGAAGAATCTAAGGAGGTTGAAGGAACAAGCCAAATAAAAGAGTCTAAATGCGTTTTTGATTCAGAGTGTAAAGTTTACGGAGAAAATTATGTTTGTATTTCTGGAAAATGCTCAACGCAGGGAGGAACTTCAGAGCAGAACGCAAGTACTGGTAGAACCAGGACAGGTTTGCTTGGTTTTTTTGCTAATTTTTTGACAGGTAGCACTGTTTCAGGTGCAGGAGATGTTATATACTATGATAAAGGATATGTTGGTATTGGAACTTCAGAACCAAATGGAACATTTGAAATTAAGAGTATGCATCCAGATTCAACAATAAGAGCAAAACAAGGAAAAACAACATTTTACACTTCTGATGGCGATTTTGTTTATGATGGTGGAAATGATGGTAAATATTTGTTTATAAATAAAAACAGTTCAGGAATTACAGAATTTAGAACACCAGGATATGCTCTTTTAACAATAAAAAACAAAGGAGAAATTATTGTTCCGCCTAATGGTGCTAAATTTTTAATTGGAAACGATTCTTTTAGAATGTATGTTCAACCTACAGATACTGTTCTTCAATTACTTAGTACAACCGCATCATATCTTTCAGTTGGTACAGACGAAAATAATAGAGCATCAGTTGTTTTAGCTTCAAGTGATCACAACTCATATAATGGATTGGTGTCTTGGGAATATCCATTAAAATTCTTTACAGAAGGCCAAGAAAGAATGGTTATTTCTAAAACAGGAGAAATATCAGTTAATAATCTTAAAGGTACAGGCAATAGATATGTTTGTGTTAATAGCGAAGGAACTATTTATGCTAGCTCTTCTTCTTGCACTTAAAAATACTTCAAAAATAATTTTATTTTTCTAATTTTATAGAACTATATTTATAGTTCTCTTTTTTTAAAAATTTAAAAAAATATTAAATTTATAAACACCATTTAATTTTAAATTATTATGGGGTTCATTAAAGGAACTTTGCTTTTGATTTTAACTTTTATAATTTTTCTACTTCTTTTAATTACTTTTACATTTGCTTCTTTAACTTTTTCTTTAAGCTATGAAAACGTTCAAGAAAACTCAAAAAATTTAGTAAAAGATATAGCAGACAAAGAAATATTAAAGTATAATGTTTCTTATGAAATAGATAACTACATAAACCAATTTAAAAGTTATTGTCAACAAAATCCAAATGTGCAAGAGTATGTTGTTTCTTTTGAAAATAGCACAATAAAAATTTCATGCTCTTCTATTTCACAACCAAAAGAAGAAATAATTAATAATGTGGTGGAAAGTTTTGTTTATGGTTTTTATTTTAAAAAATATGAATGCGGATTTTTTGATTGTTTTAGCAAAGAAAAAATTCCTTTATTCTTAATTTCAAAAAAAGCCAAAGATTATTTCAGAGATAAGTTTTACCTTACATTAGGAATTGCTCTTATTTTAGCTGCTATTTCATATGTTTTTTTAGAAAATAAAATAAACTGGCCTATTTTTGCAGGCTTTTTAATTATAATTTCAGCTTTTGTATTTAAAATTATTTTAGGTGTTGTTTTCTCGATATTTAAAGAACCATACTCTTTATTTTTAGGAATCTTGCTTAATAAAGCAGGAAGTGTTTTTTGGTTTTCTTTAATAACAGGATTTTTATTTTTAAGTTCAGGGTTAATTATTAAGATGATTGTCTTCAGGTATTCATTAAAAGATTTTTTATCAAGATTTAGTAAACAGAAAATAAAGCAACAGCCAAAAACAAGAAACACCCAAAAATAGAAAAACTAAAAAAATAAAAAAGAAAGTATTAAAATCTTACAGATCTTACAAGGTTTTTCATTAAATTTTTCATAATTTTTATTTCTCTTTATTTCTAGATAAGAAACTTCTTATAAAAGAAGAGTGCTTATCATAATCTTTTTTTTCTTTTATTGAATATGCTTTGACTCCAGAAGCTGTTTGAACTTGAGAGGTTTTTACAAAATCTTTTAATGATAAAGCCATTTCTTCTGAAAGCAAAATGCTGTTCTTTGCTGACGATGCTAATCTTTTTGAATTTAAAATCAAAGATCCAAAATCAGCAAATTTGAAAATTCCAGCTTCAACTTTAGCTGCAATATAACCTTTACTTATAGAAATTCCATAATCTAATTTAGTTTTAAAGATTTTATTATGGTAGGATAAAGAGTTGTTTATCTCTTCAGCAAGTTTAAGTGCTCTTTCTTCATTTTTAAAAGTTTTAGTTTTTATAGGAGATAAGATAAAAATTATAGAATTTCCTGTTTCATAAATAATTGCTTTTTCACTTTCCGCAATTTTAATTATTTTATTAATACTCTCTTTTACACCCTCTTTTTCATTTTTAATTTCATTAAAGTTTTTTATGTATAAAGTTACAAGAGAAACCAGATGTTTTTCACCTTTTATTGATACAACATGTTCTGCCTTTGTTTTGTAATCAATTAAAGTTGTTTGTGGCATTGGAATATTTAAAATTTCATTTGCACTAACTACTTTTGTTTTCTCAATTCTTTTTTTCGGAATTTCTAGGGTAGAAGCAGGAGCTGTTCCAATAAAGGCTTTTTTGTAACCTCTTCTATATAAAATTAAAACAACAAACCCAAGAATAACAATTACAAAAACCCACACCCAAGGATGACTAACAAGGCTTAGTATTTTTGCAGGAGCTTCTTTAACCTCAAAAATTTTTCCTGTAAGCAAAACTTCATTAGAAGAAACAACATTTCCTGTTAAAACTTCTACCCTATATTTTCCTTCAGGCGCCGTAACAATATATTTTTTTGTCTCACCAACATCAAGAAAAACATCAATATCTAAAGATTCGTTAGCTATTTTTACAAGAACTGTTTTGTTGTAAGCTACGTTTCCTGTGTTTGTTATCAAAATTGTTTGATTTATTATTTTTACATCAACACTCTCTTTTTCTAAAATTTTAAATTTAGATTCAGAAGAAATTTTGTTTGACAAAGCGAAAATACTCCATTCAGAAGGAGCTTCATTATATTTTATTGGAAACTCAAAAAAAGAATCTGTAGGAACCTCAACCTGTTCAACAATTTTATTTTTTGAATTTTTTATTGTTAAAAAAACACTCGATGCAATAGGATCCCCAGCCTGGTCATGAAGTACTGGTTTTACTCTTAAACTTTTTCCAGGTTCGACTTCTTTTGTTTCAAAAACAAGTTCAAGATTTGTTGGTATTTGAAGAATTTTTATGTTTTTATCTACTCTTCCAGTGTTGGTTATCTCATTGTTTATGTCTTTTTCATATGCATAAAAACTTAAGCTATAAAAGCCAGATTTTATATTTTTCGGCAGAATAAAATCAAATTTAAAAATTCCGTTATTTATTGTTGATTCTTTTTTTATTATTGTTTTGTTTGCATCATTTAATGAAACTTCAATAAATCCATTTACATTAGCTTTGTTCTCTTTTGTTGCTTTTCCAGAAATAGAAATGTTTTGTCCAGGATTAAATTCATTAGATTGAAAACTTGGCTCTAAAAAGATTAAAGAAGAAATATAAAAAGGGTTTGAAAGTTTGTATTCGTCATTTAAAGAAGCCTTTATTAAACAATTTCCAGTTAACTCTCCTATAAATCTTTTTTCAAGAATTAGAGTAGTTTCAACTTTTTTTTCTTCACCAGGCGAAATTGAAAAAGGGTTTTTGTAGAAAGCTGATTCTTGTCCATCACAAATCAATCTTATCTCTAAAAAACCAGATTTTTCTTGTAGAGATTTTATAGTTATTGATATAGGAAGCTTATCACCTAAATTATGAACTGTTTCTGGTTGTTGATTAAAAATTATCTCTGAAGACACAACTGGAATCAGTAATAAAAAACCAACAAATATAACTAAAAAATTTAAAAAATTCTTAAAACCTCTTTTCATTGAAACTTTCATTAAAATTAAAATTGAAGAATATTTATAAATTTATATGAATTAAAAAAACAAAAGATAAAAAACAAGAAATAACAATCTAAAAACTTTAATATTTTTTTAATTTTTAGATATATTTAAAAAATTAAGAAGCATTTAATTAAAAACAACAAAAAGAATTGAAATTTTATTAAAATGAAAGTTACTCCCTGGCAGGTTTCTGGTAAAATAGATTATGAAAAACTCATTAAAGATTTTGGCTTATCAAAAATAGATGATAAGCTTTTAGAAAGAATAAAAAGTCATACAAAAGAGCTTCATTTTATGTTAAAAAGGCGTGTTTTTTTTGCTCATAGAGACTTAAACTGGTTGCTTGATGAATACGAAAAAGGAAATAAATTCTTTTTGTATACTGGTTGCGGTCCATCTGGGCCGATACATTTAGGGCATTTACAAACATGGTTGTTTACAAAATGGCTTCAAGATGTTTTTGATGTTGAATTATGGTTCCAGTTTACAGATGATGAAAAATTCTTGTTTAAAGATAAAAGCTATGAAGAAATCCAAAGATGGACTTATGAAAATATGCTTGATGTAATTGCTCTTGGATTTGATCCAAAAAAAACAAAGTTCTTAATTGATACTAAACATGCAAATATTTTGTATCCAGAAGCTATAAAATTTGCTAAAAAAATAACTTTTTCTACTGTTAAAGCAGCTTTTGGGTTTACAAATGAAAATAACATAGGACAGATTTTTTATACAAGCATGCAAGCAGTTCCAGCAATTCTTCCCTCTAAAATTAAAGGAAAAAATATTCCGTGTTTAATTCCTTTAGGAGTTGACCAAGATCCGCATTTTAGGGTTGCAAGAGATGTTTATCCAAAGCTTGGTTATCTTAAACCAGCAATAATTCACGGCTCATTCCTTCCTCCGCTAACTGGTAAAGGAAAAACCTCTTCTTCAGATAATAAAGAGGCAAATATCTTTACACTAGACTCTCCTAAAGAAGTTGAAATTAAGATAAAAAAATATGCTTTTTCAGGTGGCCAGGATACAATTGAAGAGCATAGAAAAAAAGGAGGCAATCCTGAAATTGATGTTTCTTTTCAGTATTTAAAAATGCTTTTTGAGCCAGACGACATAAAGCTTGAAAAAATTGAAAAAGATTATAGAAGCGGAAAAATGCTTACTAGCGAGCTTAAAGAGTATCTAATTAAAAAAATAAATGCTTTTCTTTCAGAGCATCAAAAAAAAAGAGAAAAAGCAAAAAAAGAAATTGATAAATTCTTATTTAAAAAATAAATAAAAGTTTATGTTAAATTTAGGTTAAAACACTAACATAATCAATAACTAAACAATTAATAAAATAATAACTACTCTTATTTGAATTAGTCTAACTTAAAACAACTCATACTAAAAATATGCAAAACGAATTTAAAAAACGAATTAAATTACAATCAATAACTAAATTTTTATAAACTATTCCTTTTTTTGCTAGTCTATGAGCTTAGAAAAAGAGGTTAATAAGAATTATTTAAGGGATGAGCACTCAGAGAACGAGCAATTAAAAATTATCTCTTATTCTGATTTTAGGACAGGCTTAACATTTAGAGCCGTCTACCAAGAGTTAAAAATTGAACAAACAATTGCATATAACAGAGAAGGAAGAAGGATGTTTATAACAAGACATACTGTTTTAGGTAGGTGGAGAGAAATAAAAAAAGCAATGTATAGGCAATACATATTATCATATTATAACAACGGAAAAAAGCGGAAAAAAGAATGAAAAATAAAAAACCTTAAAAAAATATCTTGAAAATTCTTTATTCGTACTTCTTAAAAAAGTTTAAAATAAAATTAATAAATTTTTTACCTTCTTCATCATTGCATCAAAACCAAAATAAGGATTTTAACTTTATAGCCCATATTTAGATTAATTTTTTAAACCAGTCTTTCTATTAAAAATAATGAAAATAATCACTTTACATGTTGATTATATAAAGTTTAAACCCATAAAAAAAGCCCTTAAATCTGTAAAAGATCTTTCTTCTGATGAAAAAAAGGAAAAAACAATTAAAGAAGCTTTACTTGTTCTTACAGCTGTTGAAAAAGAAGACAAAACCGAATTTGTTTCTGAGCTTATAAAAAACATTAAAGATATTGCTTCCCAAGTTAAGGTAAAAAATATTGTTCTTTATCCTTATGCTCATCTTTCAAGCAATCTTTCTGAACCTGATAAAGCAGTTGAAATTCTAAAAAATGCAGAAAAAGAGCTAAAAAAAGAGTTTAGTGTTTTTTCAGCTCCATTTGGTTATTATAAAGAATTTGAACTTAAAGTTAAAGGCCATCCGCTTTCAGAGTTAAGTAGAGAGATTTCAGCTGAAAAAGATAATCAAAAAAAGCTTAAAGAAGAGCTATCTCTTAAAAAAGAAAAAGATCAAGATCCTAAAACAATCTTAAGAAGCATAACAAAAAGCACACTAGATAAAAGCAAGCTAAAAAGTTATGATCATAGAATTTTAGGCCAAGAAATGGATTTGTTTAGCTTTAATGATGTTTCTCCAGGAGCTCCTTTTTTACATCCAAATGGTCTTATAATCTACAATGAGCTTATTTCATTTATGAGAAGCCTTTGGAAAAAGTTTTCTTACAAAGAAATATCAACACCCTTCATTTACAACAATAAACTCTGGAAAGTTTCAGGCCATTGGGATTATTATAAAGAAAACATGTTTATAACAACACATGAAGGCAAGGAAGCTGCTATAAAGCCAATGAACTGCCCTCCTGCAATGCTAATCTATAAAATAAGACCAAGAAGCTATAAAGAGCTGCCTTTAAGATTTGCAGAGCTTGGAATTGTTCATAGAAAAGAGCTTTCAGGTGTTTTAAGCGGTCTTTTTAGGGTTGTAAAGCTTACAATGGATGACGCCCATATTTTTTGTACAGAAGAGCAGCTTGAATCTGAGATTATGAATATCTTTGAAATGTTTAAAATTGTTTATGAAGATGTTTTTAAATTTCCATACTCTGTTGAACTTTCAACAAGGCCAGAAAACCTTTTAGGAAAAAAAGAAGAGTGGGATTTTGCAGAAAAAGCACTTGAGTCTGCTTTAAAAAAATCAAAAGTAAAATATAGCATTAAAAAAGGAGAAGGAGCTTTTTACGGCCCAAAAATCGATATTCACATTAAAGATTCTTTAGGTAGAAGCTGGCAGCTTACAACAATTCAGCTAGATATGCAGATGCCAAAAAGATTTGAATTAAAGTATACTGACAAAAACGGCAAAGAAAAAACACCTTTAGTTATACATAGGGCAATTTTTGGCACTATAGAAAGGTTTTTAGGTATTCTTTTAGAGCATACAAAAGGAAGGCTTCCTACCTGGCTAGCACCAATTCAAGTAAGGGTTTTAAGCTTTACAGACAGAAACATAAACCACTCACAAAAAATTATAGACAAAATCCTAAAAGAGATGCCAAATCTAAGGATAGACTCTGATTTTAGGTCAGTTCCATTAGATATAAAAGTTAAGGATGCAGAACTAATGAGAATTCCTTATATTGTTGTTATTGGAGATAAAGAGGAAAAGGAAAATATGATAGCTGTTAGAATCAAAGGAGACAAAAAAATAAAAAGTTTAAAACTAGAAGAGTTTATAAAAAATTTAAATATAGAAATAGAAACAAAGGCTTTCAAAGGTTTTTAGTTAACTAGTTAAAAGCCTAAGTTAAAAGCTTAAAATAAAGTAAAAAATAAAAGGTAAAAATGAAAACAATTGATTACATAAAAAAACTAAAATCTTCAAAAGAATATAAAAAGTTTATAAAAGAAAACCCAGATGCTTATTTGTGCTCTTTGTTCTTTATAAGAGAATACAAAGAAGGAAAAAAACATAAAGAAACTCAAATTGATTTTTATGTACCTAGTAAAAAGCTTATTTATAGCTTTAAAGTTGACGGAAAAGTAGAGCTTATTCCTCTTGGTAAAAAAGCAGAGACAATAAAGCATGAAAAGTTAATTCCTAAAGAAATAAAAGAAAAAATAAAGCTTGATATTGATGAGATAAAAAGGATTCTTCATGAAGAGATGTTAAATAGGAATATTGTTTATGATATTGAAAAACTCCTTGTTTTTTTAGGAACCTTTGATGATAGGCTTGTTTGGAATTGTACTGGTTTTTTAAAAGGCCTTGGTTTGTTGCAAGCTCATGTTGAAGATAAAACAGGAAGTGTTCTTTTTATGGAAAAGAAATCTTTTTTTGACTTGATAAAATTTCAAAAAAACAACAATTCAGATAAAGAAATAAAAAAAGATAAAAAATAATTAAAAAGCGCCCCGACCGGGATTCGAACCCGGGTCACGGCCGTGAAAGGGCCGCATTCTTGGCCTCTGAACTATCGGGGCTTTTTACAAATCTATTTTTTACAAACCTAAATTACAAGAGTATACTTGTATACTTTTTGTAAACTTTAAAATATACTGAAAAATAGTTTTTAAAATTTGTTAATAAAAGATGAGCCCGCTCGGATTTGAACCGAGGACCCCTGCCTATCTTAGAGTTCACCTCTTAACTCTAAAGGTGTGTTCCTAAAACGAAACACTCTCATATAAGAGCAGTGCTCTAACCAGGCTGAGCTACGGGCTCTTTTATTTTTTCTTTTAAAGAGTTTATCTTTTTAATTTTTAAAGAGTTTATCTTTTTAAAATTTACTTTAATCTTTGAATTTTTAATTAAGAATTATTTTGTGTTTGGGAATAAAACCTTTAGCATTTTTCTTAGGTTATTATCAAGGAAGCATATATCATCAGAAGCAATCTTTTCTATAAATTTTGTTAAAGCACCTCTACCACTAAAACCTGTTTCATTAGCCTTCTTTAAAAGCTTTTTTTTAGTTTCTAAATCTAAATAAATTTTTACAGGTTGCTTCATTTCACCCCCTTTAAAACTTAAAAATTAAGAATTTTGATGTTTATAAATTTTACCCTACACATTTTTTTTCAATTTTTATCGACGGAAAATTAAAATTTTAGTTTTTACCTTACATAAAAAACGTAGGGTAAAAAATAATTTTCAATTGGTACTAAAAAAACAAGTTTTAGGCCCTTTTTATCCTCTAAATTTTATGTTTAAAATTTGTGTTTTTTTCATATGTCAGGTAGCGTATGGTATCTTTCACTTAGCGAGGATAATATTAAATTTGAAAGGTACAATAAATATGAAAAAATAAAAGAAATACCAATAAAAAAAAATAAAAAACAATTACAAAAAATAAAAAAGAACAATACAAAAAAAACAATTCTTGCTTTTTTTTCATTTTTAATTTCAATATTTTTCTTTAATTTTGTTTATTCTGAACCAATAAACGATACATTTCACATAAATTTACAAACAACTTTTCCTAATGGAACAATCCAAACAGGAACTTTTAATTTTGCTTTTAACATTACAGAAAACCCAAATCTAACTTCTTGTGAGCAGCCTGTTGTTTATAATCATTCTGTAACTTTAACTACAGATTTAAGAGGTATTGTTTCTTTGTATCTTCCACAAATTGGTTCTGGAGGAGGTAATTTAAGCGCTTTAAGTTTTGATAAGCAGTATTATCTTTGTTATTATAGAGATGGTGTTTTGAGAAATATTACTCAGCTTGGAAGAGTTCCTTATGCTTTTAGAGCTACACAAGTTAATTTAAGTGATGTTGCAATAGATACCAATCTTTCGCTTGGAAACTTTAATGTAAGCGCAAATTACGGCTTTTTTAGTTTTCTTGGAAGTCTAGCATCAAAAATCACAAAAATTTTTGCAATAGATGCAGATATAAGCAATAACTTAGATATAGGAAAAAATTTAACAGTTAGTGGAAATTTAAGTGCTGGTGGTGTCTTGTTTGTTAATAATGATACAGGAAAAGTAGGTATTGGTACTGTAACACCTTCTGAAGCTTTGGATGTTGTTGGAACAATACAATCAACAGGCCCATTTCAAACAACAAGCAATGAGATTATTTATGCAGGATCTCCTTTAGGCCAGGTTAAATTCTTTAGACCTCCAACAACAAATGACATAGCTCTTTATGCAGGAGGTTTAGAAAGAGTAAGAATAGACAGTAGCGGCAATGTTGGTATAAACACAAGCACCCCACAAGCAACATTAAATGTTTTAGGAACACTTAATGTAACAGGAGCTTCTATATTCCAGGCTTCAATCTGTAATCCAGGAGAGGTTTTAACAACAACAAGCACAGGACAACTTGTTTGTGTTGCAGATCAAAATTCAGGAGGAACAATAACAGGCCAAGGAACATTTGGTTATATACCATTATGGAACTCTTCTAGCTCTTTAAACAACTCAATTATCTATCAAAACGGAACAAGAATTGGTATAGGAACAACAACACCTGGAGAGGAGTTTGAAGTTAATGGGGATATTTTAGCTTCAGGCCCATTTCAAACAACAAGCAATGAGATTATTTATGCAGGATCTCCTTTAGGCCAGGTTAAATTCTTTAGACCTCCAACAACAAATGACATAGCTCTTTATGCAGGAGGTTTAGAAAGAGTAAGAATAGACAGTAGCGGCAACGTCGGCATTGCTACAACAACACCACAACAAAAACTCCATGTAAATGGTTCTGCTGTTTTCAACGGAACAATAAACATGGACAACAACAAAATCATTAATCTTGCAAATGGAACATCTGCACAAGATGCTGTAACACTTTCACAATTGCAATCAGTAAACTCAACTGCAACAAACGCAGTTCCACAATCAAGAACACTTGAGATTTAAGTCAGCTTCAGGAAGTTAACACAAGCGCTGGTTTTGTTAAAGGATCTATTGTCCAAGGAACAGGCATGTCAATTTCAGGAACACTGACAGATAGACTTGTTGGCAGCGGAAATGTAACCTTCTCTCTTTCAAACACAGGAGTAACAGCAGGAACTTATGGCGGAGATATTGTAGTGGGAAGATTCACAGTTGATGCTCAAGGAAGAATTACAAGCGCAAGTAATGTTACAATAAGAGATGCTTCTTCAACACAATCAGGAGTTGTTTCTACAGGAACGCAGATTTTTGCAGGAGATAAGACATTTAATAATAATGTTGTTGTTGGACAGAATTTCACAGTTGACACAAATACTCTTTTTGTGAATAGCAATACAGATAGAGTCGGCATCGGGACGACGGGGCCAAATGCAAAATTGGATGTCCAGGGTGGCAATGCTGCACTCAATGATAATGGCATCACGAACATCCGCGATGCGAGCAATCGCGGCATCAGCATCGGGTATGACGCAACAGCTGACCGTTCGTGGATTTACAGCAGATATGTTGGGGTCGCGTCGAAGCCTCTGGCCATTAATGACCTGCTGTATGTTGGTGGTTTGAACGGCAACGTCGGCATTGGCACGATGAGTCCGGGAGCGAAACTCCATATTGTAGACAATGTGGGGGTTAATGTTGACAGTTTACGTATCCAAAACAATGGAGCACGAGCTTCATTGAGATTACTTGGAAAATCAACGTTGGATGGAGGTGCATCATCGGCCAATGTACAGTTTTATGACCAAGACACTACAGACAATGCCCATTTAGTTTTTGAGAATGCAAATACAGGCGATCCGCTCGCAGTGTGGATAAACGGCAACAGAAAGTTAGGTATTTATGCGGTATCAGGAGCAACAGGAGGTCTCTCAGTTGGTTCATATGCAGGAACTGTGCCGCCAAGCGATGGAATGATAATACCAGGCAACGTCGGCATCGGGACGACGAATCCTGAAACTAAACTTCACGTTGTAGGTGCTATCGTTGCTGATGCCACTGGAGCTATTATATCTGGAAATATCAATCAGGGTGGTGAAATTTCATCCGCAGGAACCGGCGCATCTCTATCGTTCTACGACCGAGGATTTACTCCAAATGTTAGTGCAGGAGCGGGTCAAAAATATGTCTGGTATAGCATAGGGAATGTAGCAAGGTTATGGACGCCGGGACCAGGGGACATGATGGCAATAACCAGCACTGGCAACGTCGGCATCGGGACGACGAATCCAGGAGTACAATTCCACCTCTTCGGCGACTCAAATGGAAATGCCGGTAGACTGAGAATAGAGAGAAGCGGTGATAGGGCTTGGGACATCATTTCTGCTAATGAGACACTTCATGGAGCAGGAACAGGAGGTGACTTATTGTTCTGGTCGAGTGGGTTGGGCAATGTGTTGGTATTAGATAACTCTGGCAACGTCGGCATTGGAACGACGGCGCCGGGGGCAAAACTTGAAATACAAGGTAGCGGAACAGGAGGACTAAGTCTTAATGTTACTAATGATTTGTTTGTTAATGACACTTCAGGTAATGTTGGTATTGGAACAACAACACCTTCAAATAAGTTGAATGTTGTTGGTGACATTAATGCAACAGGAACAATTTATGGAACAAACGCAAGAATTTCAGGATTAACAGCAAATAGGTTGGTTGCAACAGATTCTTCTTCAAATCTTGTTTCTACAATTTCTTCTGCTAATGTTGCTTCTGTCTGTAACAGATGAAACAGGTTCTGGAGCTCTTGTTTTTAATAACACACCAACATTAACAAGTCCATCAATAATTTCAAATATAACAACACCATCAACAACTTTCGCTTTAATAAATACAACTGCAACAACTCTTGACATTGGTGGAGCTGCAACAACCTTAAGACTTGGAGCTTCTTCAGGAACAACAACAATAAGAAACAATGCAGTTATTAACAACAACCTCACAGTAGGCTCTAATGTTTTGTTTGTAAATTCAAACACAGGCAACGTCGGCATCGGAACGACAACACCTGCAAATAAGTTGAATGTTATAGGTGACATTAATGCAACAGGAACAATTTATGGAACTTTTTCAGGAAATGGTTCTGGCTTAACTAATGTAAACGCAGACAAACTTGATGGTTATGACTCTAGCTTTTTCATGCCACTTAACACATCTGTATATGGCAATTTTGATTTTAATGGTGGTTGGCAGAATGGTGGGCTTTCAATTATTGGTGGGGATATTTATGCTCAGAACAGGTTATTTTGTTAATATTTCTGCACTTCAAGTTAATAACTTAGAAATTAATGGAAGCTTAATTCCTGATTTAGATAATAGTTTTGATTTAGGAAATTCTAGTTATAGGTGGCGTGATATCTTATTTTCAAGAAGTGCTATAGCACTTGCAAACGATGTAGCAGATAATTCAAGTTCAGACTCTCCTGATGTGATTTTCAGAGGAAAATATGACAGCAACGTAAGTGCTGGAGGAGTTGTTCAGGCAACAAGAGATATAAAATTAAGGAACATTGTTAACTGGAATTCTGGTGCAGGAGATTATAGGTTAGCCTTTTTAAATGATTCTAATTCAGAGTTTGTAACTTTTGTAGGAAACACAGGCAGAGTCGGCATTGGAACAACAACACCACAACAAACATTAGATGTTGTTGGTTCAATAAATACAACAGCTAATCTTTACTTTAATCCAGATGTACAGTTGTTTAGAGGAGCTGCAAATAGATTAGATTTAGCAAGCGGTGATTCATTAAATTTAGTCTCAGGTAATTTACAAATAGGAGGTACTACAGTAATAACATCTGGAAGAGTAATTCAGGCTGCTAATGGAACAGCTGCTGCTCCTGCTTTCAGTTTTTCTGCAGATACTGACAACGGAATGTTCATACCAACAACAAATCAGCTTGCATTTTCAACAGCAGGTTTAGAAAGAGTAAGAATAGACAGTAGCGGCAACGTCGGCATTGCTACAACAACACCACAACAAAAACTCCATGTAAATGGTTCTGCTGTTTTCAACGGAACAATAAACATGGACAACAACAAAATCATTAATCTTGCAAATGGAACATCTGCACAAGATGCTGTAACACTTTCACAATTGCAATCAGTAAACTCAACTGCAACAAACGCAGTTCCACAATCAAGAACACTTGAGATGATTGGAACAGCAAATCAAATTTCAGTAACACCAACAGGGCCTCAAGATTTAACTCAAAATAGGCAATGGACATTTAGCCTTCCACAAGACATAAACACAACATCAAGTCCAACATTTGCAGGATTAACACTTTCAAGCTTTAATCAAGGCTCTTTAATTTTTGCAGGAGCTAACGGTGTTTTAAGCCAAAATAATGCTAAACTATTCTGGAACAATACAACAGAAAGACTTGGCATAAACACAAGCACTCCACAAAACACTCTAAATGTTGTTGGTGATGCGAATGTTACTCAAACAATGTTCATAGGTTCAGCCCGTGTTTTTACTCAAGGAGGTGATATGATATTTAGAATATAAAATGGAATTCAATAAAGTTAAAATAGCCAAAGGGAATATTTATATACCAAAGGGTACATTATTATACCATATGGTTAAATGTAGCTATATCCGGGTTTTAGAGGTGTTCTTTAGAGAGCCAACTACAATACATTTCATAAAAGAGATAAGTAAAAAGATAAAATTAGCACACCCTTCTGTTAGAAACTATATAAGAGAACTAACTAAGAAAGGGCTTATAATTAAGAGGAAATCTAAGCCGTTTGACGGATATGTCGCTAATAGAGAAAATGACTCTTTTATATGGTTAAAAATGTCTTATAACATTCTTTCTTTGAAGGAATTAAGAGACAAAATTATTAATGAGCTTCATCCAAAAGCAATAATCTTATTTGGATCTTATTTAAGAGGAGAGGATGTAGAATCAAGCGATATTGATTTTTTTGTTGTTTCTAAAATAAAGAAAGAGATTGATTTTTCCAAATTTGAAAGTGTTTTAAAAAGAAGAATTAGAGTGATTATCCTAGATGATTTTTCTAAGCTAGATAAGAATATTCAAAAAAAAATAAAGAATGGTTTAGTGCTTTACGGAGGTTTGTGATGAAAGAGATATTCAAAATTTCAAAAGATAAAGAAAGAGCTAAAGACTTATTTAAAATGGCAAAGGATAGATTAGAAATCATAAAAATTCTTCCAAGAGATAAGCCTTACAAGTTTATTGAAGAATACTATGAAATAATTAAAGAATTATTGACAGCAGTTATGTATTCTGATGGATATAAAACACTTAGTCATGTGAAATTATTAGATTATTTTGTTGAGAATTATGAAATTGATGATTCTTATGCAAAACTTATTGATAATCTAAGGAAGTTTAGGAATGATATTGTCTACTATGGCAAAAAAATTACCGAGGATTTTTTGGTAAACAACGAAAATGACATTAAGAAAATCATAGACATGTTAATTAAATTTGTCGAGAAAAAATTAAAATGAAAAGAGGTTATTTAGCGGAAATTTTAATAATTTTATTAATTGCAACTAGCATAAACTTTGTTTCAGCAGGAGATTATAGGTTCCAGAATCAAACTGGAACAGATCTTGTAAGAATTCATGGAGACACAGGAAATCTTACTGTACTAGGCAATGTTTCAACATCAAATTACGGCTTTTTTGGTTTTCTTGGAAGTTTAACCAATAGAATTACAGCGCTTTTTGTTAAGGATATTAATGCCTCTGGGAATACAAATATTGAGGGTTTACTTAATGTAAGTGGCACCATTATAACAAATAGTACAATATTCCAGCCAGGATATGCAACTCCAGATGGTTTAATGCTTTATCTACCTTTTTCAGAAGGTTCTGGTAGCTTAACTTATGACAGAGGTCCATTTGGCACAGACGGTACTCTTACTTGTGTAGGAACTTCTTGCATTAATCCAACATTTACATCAGGAAAAATGGGAATTGCTTTAAACTTTACAAGACTAGCATCAAATAACGGAAGCTATGTCAGTGTAACGACATCTCAAGCACTAAACAACGCAAAATCATTAACCTGGGAAGCTTGGATATACCCAACAGCAGTCTCAAATGATCAGATGATCTTTGGAAGAGAGTCTCCTTCATCAAATTACTTCAGAATTTTTAACAACAAATTATTTTTAAGTATAAACAACGGAACACAACAAACACTTTCTGCAAACACAACACTATCAAATAACAGATGGTATCATATTGCCGCAACTTATGACAATTCAACATTTGAAATGAGGATTTATCTTAATGGAATTCTTGATGGAATTAGAACACTTTCTGGCGGCAACTTAAATTTTGGAACAGGAAATTTAAATATCGGAATTTGGATAACAACAGATCCTAGACCATTTTCAGGAGTAATTGATGAGGTAAGAGTTTATGATAGAGCTTTAAGTGAAGAAGAAATAAAACTCCAGTATTTAAGAGGCATTCAACAAAACACAATTACTTCAGATATATTTAGACTTGTGAATACAACCAATTCTGTATTTTTCTTTGCCAACGGAACAAGCGGCAACGTCGGCATCGGGACGACGACGCCGGGGGCGAAGTTACATGTTGTTAGCTCTATTATTAAAATAGAAGGCACTTCTCCAACAGGTCCAAGCTCTCCTCAAATGGAATTTAGAGAATCCGGTTCAAATGCTTTTTGGGTTATAACAAAGAGAGGGAGTCAATATAGTGGCGAACCTGATCAACTAATTTTTAGTTATTATAATGGATCTCAATGGTTCCAAGCAATGAACTTAAAAACAAATAGGGATGTTATATTTAACGGCAACGTTGGCATTGGAACGACGAATCCAACAGAAAAATTAGAAGTAGTCGGAGATGTGAGGCTTAGGTCTGATAGTGATGTAAATACAGGTGTAGGATCTGGAGTATTGCAAATTTTAAACTCTGGGGGCACAGCTGGTATTCATCTTGATGCTAACGAAATCCAAGCTATAGGAAATGATCTCTATATCAACAATGATAATCAAGTTAATACACATATTAACAACTTAGTTCACATAACTACAGGCGGCAACGTCGGCATCGGGACGACGGGGCCAGGAGTACAATTCGACCTCTTGCCTCAGGAGAATCGGTAGACTCTGAGAATATTATAAGTGAACGAATCACTGCTATAGATCTGGAGCAGACAAGACATGCTTAGTGGTTGCTAATGGCTGGTATAATAACTTCACTCGGATGGGAGAGCCAGATATGCTTATAATCGATAGCTAATATTCAAGGATCTCAGGAGGGACGGGAATGACGTTGCGAACAGGTTATTAATAGGTATGTGGTCAAACAATCAGTGTAGCATTTGGAAACGGTAGTTGAAGATAATAAGAATGACAACATCAGGCAACGTCGGCATCGGGACGACGAATCCGGGGGCGAAGCTGCAGGTAGTTCGAGATCTATTGCTAGCAAAATTACAAAACTTTAGATGCTGACCAAGCATGGCTTACTTGGTCGCAAGGATCTGAAGCCAGTGGTGTTTGGAGGGCGGGCTTCACTGGTTCTCCTTACGATCTAAGGTTTGCTATAGGCTCAAGCACTAGTATTGGAACAGAGGTTATGCGATTAACAACTTCCGGCAACGTCGGCATCGGGACGACGAGTCCGAGTGCAAAACTTGAAATACAAGGTAGCGGAACAGGAGGACTAAGTCTTAATGTTACTAATGATTTGTTTGTTAATGATACTTCAGGCAGAGTCGGCATTGGAACAGCAACACCACAACAAACATTAGATGTTGTAGGTTCAATAAATACAACAGCTAATCTTTACTTTAATCCAGATGTACAGTTGTTTAGAGGAGCTGCAAATAGATTAGATTTAGCAACTGGTGATTCATTAAATTTAGTTTCAGGTAATTTACAAATAGGAGGTACTACAGTAATAACATCTGGAAGAATGAATTCAGGCTGCTAATGGAGACAGCGACTGCTCCTGCTTTCAGTTTTTCTGCAGATACTGACAACGGAATGTTTTTGCCAACAACAAACCAGCTTGCATTGTTCAACAGCAGGTATGTGAAAGGTTTAGAATAGATGCAGGCGGCAACGTCGGCATTGGAACAACAACACCACAACAAAAACTCCATGTAAATGGTTCTGCTGTTTTCAACGGAACAATAAACATGGACAATAACAAAATCATCAACCTTGCTAATGCAACAAACCCTCAGGATGCTGTAACATTAAGTCAGCTTCAGGAAGTTAACACAAGCGCTGGTTTTGTTAAAGGATCTATTGTCCAAGGAACAGGCATGTCAATTTCAGGAACACTGACAGATAGACTTGTTGGCAGCGGAAATGTAACTTTCTCTCTTTCAAACACAGGAGTAACAGCAGGAACTTATGGCGGAGATATTGTAGTGGGAAGATTCACAGTTGATAATCAAGGAAGAATTACAAGCGCAAGTAATGTTACAATAAGAGATGCTTCTGCAACACAATCAGGAGTTGTTTCTACAGGAACGCAGACTTTTGCAGGAGCTAAGACATTTAATAATAGTGTTGTTGTTGGACAGAATTTCACAGTTGACACAAATACGCTTTTTGTGAACAGCAATACAGATAGAGTCGGCATCGGGACGACAACACCGGCAGGCAAAACTCGATATTCAAGCGGGTGCATTGGGGGAGCCACCGCTTCAGGTGCAACGGAGCTACGATGGCGGACGAATTAGATTCCAATACTCCTCGGCTACTAATCGGCTTTCAACGACGAATCGGTACTGACATATTGCTTGCAGCTGGGGAAAGACGAGAATGTGGCCTTAGGGGCAAACTTGAAACTAGTTTTAGTGCATCTCATCAAGTACCGACGCAGGCGAGACATAAATGGTCCATCCTGGGTTTTGACGCTTGATTCTATCAACGATCTCTTTGATATTGGTCGTATTGCTCCAGCGAGGAGGAACAAGTCAAGAGTAACGATTCTTGACAATTACCAACACAAACTATGTCGGCATTGGAACAACAACACCACAACAAAAACTCCATGTAAATGGTTCTGCTGTTTTCAACGGAACAATAAACATGGACAACAACAAAATCATTAATCTTGCAAATGGAACATCTGCACAAGATGCTGTAACATTAAGTCAGCTTCAGGAAGTTAACACAAGCGCTGGTTTTGTTAAAGGATCTATTGTCCAAGGAACAGGCATGTCAATTTCAGGAACACTGACAGATAGACTTGTTGGCAGCGGAAATGTAACCTTCTCTCTTTCAAACACAGGAGTAACAGCAGGAACTTATGGCGGAGATATTGTAGTGGGAAGATTCACAGTTGATGCTCAAGGAAGAATTACAAGCGCAAGTAATGTTACAATAAGAGATGCTTCTTCAACACAATCAGGAGTTGTTTCTACAGGAACGCAGATTTTTGCAGGAGATAAGACATTTAATAATAATGTTGTTGTTGGACAGAATTTCACAGTTGACACAAATACTCTTTTTGTGAATAGCAATACAGGCAGACGTCGGCATCGGCACGACGACACCTGGAGCAAAGTTGAATGTAGTTGGCGGGGGTGGCACTACTGTTGATTTACGAGTTTCCGGTCGTATTCATACAGGTGACGCTGGTGGAGACGGTGGTGTATGGTTAGATAATGGTAAGACTATGTTTGTCGGGCAGAATGGCGCAAATGTCGGTTTCTGGACAAGTGGCGCAGGATGGAACGCATTTCAAATTACTAACGCTGGCAACGTCGGCATCGGGACGACGGGACCCGCGGGAAAATTACATGTTTCTGGGGGCAACATACATATAGACAATAATTATGGATTAAGATGGGATGCAAATACTGATGCTGGAAGTATACGTTTTGAATCAACAGGAGATGGAACTGGTTTATCTAAATTAATTATTGAAACTTTAGATAATGCAAATGAACCGATAGAATTTAGACAAACGGGAAATACGCGAATGATTATAGATACTTCAGGCAACGTCGGCATTGGAACGACGAGTCCGAATGAAAAACTTGAAGTTGCGGGAAGATTAAAAATTTCATCGTCTCAAGGTTGGCCGGGGCTTTTAGTGGAGGAGTGATGTATTACAATTCTGGTTCTGGTCTTGTGATTGCTGGTAACGGTACGACTTACGATGTTGATATAACAAACAGAAATGGTGTTGATCTCATAGCAATCCCTGGTGGGACTACAAATATCTATCTTGGCGGCAACGTCGGCATCGGGACGACGGGACCCGGATCGCCGCTGGAAATATCTTCCACAGCGGATAACATACTGAGATTGCGACAGACAGATTCTCCAACAAGCAAGTGGAATTATATTGAGTGGTATGATTCTACATCGCGTCAATTTTGGACCGGAGTCGACGATACAGGTAATTTCAGATTAAATCCGCAAACCGGCACAGGGTTAGTTTTGACAACAACAGGCAACGTCGGCATCGGGACGACGGCGCCGGGAGAAAAGCTAACGGTAGTAGCTGGAAATACTGGAGGCTATGCAGCAAGTATATCTACCGGTGGTGCTTCTGCAAGAGGTTTGGTAATAATCAATCCGCAAACATCAACTGGCACAGGAGGCACCGGCAACTCGCTTGAATTAAGAAACACTAATAGTACAGCTGGAAATTTCGCATCCCTTGCTTTTGCTGGGGCAAATGGAATTATAGGTTATGTTTCTGGCAAAATTACAGACCACGTAAATTCTTATGGTGATTTGTACTTTACGACAAGGGGGACTGATGGTTGGAACGATAGAATGGTAATAACAAGCCTCGGCAACGTCGGCATCGGGACGACAGCGCCAAATGTCAAACTTGAAATTGCTGGAGGTGTAGCTGCTAAAAATATTGCCGGTGCAAACCTCCTAGAATCATCTACTAACTTGGGAGATTCTGATGCATGGGGTAGTGTCACTACTGTCACAACAACTTTTACTGATGGTTCCCAGATTAAAGCTCTTGAAAGCACCTCTAATGGAAATTCAGGAAGCTGTTATCAATGGGCGTATTATCAAAAAAGAGTAAAAATAGACCCAAATAAAAAATATGAATTCAGTGTTTGGATGAGGCAAACAGTTGGAACATCTGGCTATAAGTATCTTGGATTTTATGTTTATGATAGTAACAATAATCGCATTACAGGAGCCTGGGACAATCCTTATTTCTGGGCTACTACCACTACTTCAAGCGATTGGAGAAAAGTGAATGGATTTCTTGATCCTTCATATGTGACTGATGCGAATGCGGATGGGATTTCGGATGTTCAATCCAGTAAAACCATAGGAACTGATTGGAGGATGCCAAGTAATGCAGCTTACGCGATCATTCGTTTTGGTTATTGTTACTCAGGTGTTGCAGGTGATAAAGTACAGTTTGCTTATCCTGAGATACGTGAAGTCTCACCAGATGACAACGAATACGGAACAATTTATATAAAAAATTGGAATGGCAACGTCGGCATCGGGACGACAGCACCTTCTGAAAAATTGCAAGTTGCTGGAAATGTTAATATCAACAATAATCTCTTTGTAAGAGGTGGAAGTGGTTTGGGTGGTTCGCCAGTAATATCTCTTGCCGTTGGAGATAGCGATACAGGACTTCAGTGGATATCTGATGGTAATTTGGCTATATACACAAACAATGTTGAAAGAATGAGAATAACTAGCGGCAACGTCGGCATCGGGACAGCAAGTCCGGCTTATAAATTGGATGTTGCTGGAGATATTAGAGCTACTGGAACTATTTATGGAACATTAAGCGGAACAGCAAGCAATGCATTAGCTTGTAATGCTGATGGAACATGTGAAATTAATTCACTAGGAACAAATGTTATATCGAAAATAGTTCCAATTTATATAAGAGGTACTGGATTAAACAATAATGCAAACAGAGTTTTAAAGATAGGCAATACAACAGTTTATGACACTTCTGGAAGAGGTCTTAGGTTAACGATTATATGGAAAGCAAACCACACTATAGTATCCGACAACACTTATGATACTTATGGAAACTCCACACAGTCAGATAATTTAGCAACAGCATTAAACAACCTAAGAAAAGACCAAATTGGAATTTTAACATCTTATGACGCATGGGAGAGCGCAGTTACTACTAATTTAGATTCTGCATTTGGAAGACTTGGATTATACAAAGCACAATTATCACCTAATAGCGGTTCAAGAAGACCATATGCAGCAATATTTGAAGGAGCAAACAACACAGAAACTTTAGACAAAGCAGTTGAATGTTTGCTTGATGATACAGCAAACCAACCCCACTGTGAAATTAGAGGATTTTTAATTGATGGATCTTTTGTTGCTACAGGAACTTTAAAGAATGCGCTAACTAATACACAAGGAAATCTTTTAGCAGTCGCTGTCGACGAAAACGGCAACGTCGGCATCGGGACGACGAATCCAGGAGTACAATTCCACCTCTTCGGCGACTCAAATGGAAATGCCGGTAGACTGAGAATAGAGAGAAGCGGTGATAGGGCTTGGGACATCATTTCTGCTAATGAGACACTTCATGGAGCAGGAACAGGAGGTGACTTATTGTTACTGGTCGAGTGGGTTGGGCAATGTGTTGGTATTAGATAACTCTGGCAACGTCGGATTGGGACGACAACACCACAACAAACATTAGATGTTATTGGTTCAATAAATACAACAGCTAATCTTTACTTTAATCCAGATGTACCAGTTGTTTAGAGGAGCTGCAAATAGCATTAGATTTAGCAAGTGGTGATTCATTAAATTTAGTCTCAGGTAATTTACAAATAGGAGGTACTACAGTAATAACATCTGGAAGAGTAATTCAGGCTGCTAATGGAACAGCTGCTGCTCCTGCTTTCAGTTTTTCTGCAGATACTGACAATTTCGGATATGTGTCATGACGCAACCACAAATCAGCTTTAGGCGATAATGGCGGTAACATGTTCAGGGTAAATAATGGACCAACATGAGGTTATACATCTCCGGCAATGGTTATTCGAGAAGCCGGCAACGTCGGCATCGGGACGACGAATCCACAAGTAAAACTTGCTGTAAATGGTGCTGGTGCAAATATATATGCTACTGATGTCTGGGTTGAAAACAATATGCACGTTCAAGGAAATGAGGATGTAGGTAGCGGCAGAGGTAGATTAAGAATCGGAACTGCATGGAACTATGTAGGTCTTTATGCAGAAACTAATTCGGGGGGCGCTAGTAATGATTTAGTACTCGGAGCATCTTCTGGTAGAGTACGTATAGGTTGCGATACATGTGGACAAAATTTATTTGTTAGCGGCAACGTCGGCATCGGGACGACGGGGCCGGGAGCAAAGTTGGATGTACAAGGCGGGAATTTAAGAGTAGGTTCGCCTCCTTTAACAGGAAATGTATTAATGGGAGTGCTTGGAAGTTCTGATACAAGAAACAATAACTATAATCCGGAGCAGTATTATATGGGGGTGGTACCTGAGTTTAAATATAATAGTGTGATTGGACTTTCTGGTGAAGGAACTTACAGCGGGCTTCTAACTTATAGACAATGGAGTTCTGGAACAGACTGGAGTGGTGGGGGAGTTCATCAATTAGCATTTGGTTCAAGTGGAAATATTTGGCACAGATATAGTCAAACTACTGGTTCCTGGGGGGGCTGGGCAAGGTTGCTTGACACTGCTAACGTTGTAAAAACCTCTAGCGTTCTGCAAATAGACGGAACAGGAAATTCATATATAATGGGCAACGTCGGCATAGGCACGACGGGGCCAAGCCAGAAGTTGGATGTTCGAGGACGCGTAACTATTTCAAGTAGTTCTAGTCCAGACAATGGTTATAATGGTGACCTTGTAATAACCAAACCAGCAGCTAGCGGCCAATATATAAATCTAATTAGATCAGGAAACTACCCTTGGTCAATTGGTACAGTATATAGCACCAGCGACTTTGCTATTGGAACAGGAAAAACAACAGACTCCAGTTTTACCTCTCCAGAATTTGTAATTAAGACTACCGGCTACGTCGGCATCGGCACGACGAATCCTGGAGAAAAACTTGAGGTAGCTGGTAACGCAATCATATCAGGAAACAACATAAGAAGTGGAACATTCGGAACAGACAACAAAAGAGCAACAATTAACTTAGAAGTTAAGCAAAACTTACAAAATTATTGTTTATGGGATACTGGACTTTCTATTTGTTATGATCCAGGATATTCTGTTCCTAACTGTGATCCAGGAGAATTTACTGGAGATTCTCTTGTAATTGACACAGGAGCTAACTGTGGATCAATTAATAATCAAGCATCTTGCGAGTCAACACAAAAATACAGGACCTATAGAGCTTGCTTGGATCTGCAAATTACTTAAAAATAAGATGTAAAGTTAGCTAACTTGTTTTAAAACTTTATAGCAAGCTTATATACAAATTTACCTAGATTATATGTTGTGGTTGCTTACTAAACCGAAGAATCCTTTGCTTAACCTTTACACTAGATAACGTTTACTTAACATCTCACCTAAAAGTTAAATTTAAATATTACACATAACTAATTTATCTATAGTTAAAATGCTTAAATCACACACAAAAAACACGCTTTCAAGAGCATTAAAACCATTAACAACTGGTTTAACAGCACTTGTTCTTGGCTGCAATTTTATTTTTGGTCCTGACAAACCTGATTTTAACCCAGGATATACAATAACAAATGTCCAAGAAAGAATAATTCAACGAAATCTCGAAAATCCAGGAGGTCTTTCTTATGGCACAGAAAACTTAAATCTTGCTAGCTATCTCAATCTAAACACTTTGGGCCAATCTAACTATAATTACTCAACTACCAACAACTCTTCAAACGCTTCTCAAATTAATTACACAGCACTTTTTTCAACAGGACCTTTGTTTAAACATTCCAAAGAAACCAATAGAATAGAAGGATTTTTGAACCCAGCAGTACACTCTTTCCAAGGTTCAGTTGACCTTCTCTCAAATAATCCTACACTTAATAAAATTCTAGAATTCCCACTCTCAACTTATTTCTCAGATTTTACCACCGGTACTTTTAACCTTAGACAAGATAGTATTCTCCAACCCATCGGCAACATCTCAGATATTGTATTCACAAATAAAGGTATTTTTTACTCTGCCAATACTTCAAACAAACTTTTTAAAATTGATTTGAATGGTCCGAGCGTTTTTCTGGAGAATAATGAATTATTTGGCATTACAGACATGATTTTTGCAAGAGATGGAAAAATTTATGCAGCTCAAGCTCCGAGGGCGAAATTAGATAGCATGGTTAATTACATACCACACTTTTCAATAACAAGACCAAAAAGAGTTATTTCTATAGATCTTACAACAAAAACAATAACACAAGAATTTGAACTACCAACAGAGAAGGAAATACATCCTAAAACAACAGAAGATTTAAGACTTTTTTCTAGAGGTTTTTTAGCTGATGAAAGAATAAAAATTGTTGAAAACTCTGTAAACGGAAAAAATGTTTTAGGAATAGATTTTTATGTTTCTGATATGTTAAAAGAGGTAATTTACAAAGTTACAAACAAAAAAGTTGAGGTTTTAAAAGATAGCGTTAATTTGCCAACCTCTTTAGCAGTAGATTCAATAGGAAACCTATTTTATACAAGTAGTCCATTATGGGACTATCCTATTTTATATTGGGTGAGCCCAACAAAAATATATATGTTAAATCCAGCAACTTTAGAAGAAAAGGTTGTTTATAACTTTGGAGAAGAGCAGGATTACGAAATTTTAGCTGGTATGAAAGTTAAAAACGGAAGATACATAACGCAAGTTGGTGTCAACATTACTAATGTTTTATTAGAAGACAGCAATAACTTAATTTTCATTTTCACAAACTCTCATGCAAATGATATTAGAGTTATAACAGCTAAAAAATCAAAATAAAAAAATACCATAATATATAATAAAAATAAATTTTAATTCCTCTAAAATTCTTAAATTTATAAATAATCATTTTAAAACTATAATAAACTTATGAAATAGTTAGTTAAAATTTTCAGAAATATAAAGAGAAATTTTTAAAATCAAAAAAACATTTTTTTAAAGACGCTTATTTTTTTAAACATACTTAATTAGTCTTTTTTCAAAATCTTCTGAAGATGTTGCTCCAACAAATCTATCTAAAATTTTTCCGTCTTTAAAAAGAATAAAATTCGGTATGGAATAAACTCCAAACTTTTGCGCAAGTTTGTGATTTTCATCAACATTAATTTTTCCAAATTTTATTTTTCCTTTAAACTTTTTTGCAAGCTCTTCTATTATTGGAGCCATAACAATACAAGGCATGCACCAATCTGCAAAAAAATCAACCAAAGAAAGATCTTTTTTTATAAACTCTTCAAAACTTTTTTCATTATCAATTTCAAAAACATTCTCTTCTTTAACCATAAAAATTAAACTTTTTTCTTATTTAAAAACCTTTATAAAATTAAGAAAAAATTTATTGCATTTCCTCTTTTCTTTTTCTTATTGTTTGCTAGTTAATTTTTTCTATTTATTCCTTTACTCTTTTCCTTCCTTCCAGTTATTTTTTAACACTTTGAAAACCCACATGAATAACATTTTTTACAGCCTTCTTCAAAAACAATCATATTTCCACAATCAGGACACTTCTCTTTAATGTAATCTAACTTCTCAACAAAAGCTGTGTTTGAATTGTTATTTTCTTCATTGTTAAACTTAATCTTACCTTTTCTTAGAAAATCAGAAACCTCTCTGTCAATTTCCTCGAGATCAACTTTTCCAAGCAAGAGATCCTCTATTTTTCCAATTTCTCTAAGTATTTGATATTTTTGAAGAGCTCTTGCAAAAGCCATTGGTAAAGATTGAATTTCTCCATCTCTAGATACAGTTGCAACACCAGAACCAATATTCTTTAGCTGTTCAATTATTTTTTCTATAGGCCCGCCTGATCTAAGCCACATAGAAGTTAATCTTCCTACTGCTTCAATATCTGCTGCTTCTGTTCCTCCAGCATTTCCTAAACTTCCAAAAGTCTCTATAGGAGCATAATCTCTTTTTGGATCTATTATTATGCTTACATGCATATTTCCCAAAGGAGTTCTTTGTTTTATTTTTATTGCAGGAGCAACTCCAGGTATTTTTAAAGGATTCTCTATTGTTCCTACTTTTTTCTCAAGGCCATTTTCTTTTGTTTTTTTTGATCCTACCTCTAAAACCTGAACTTCTTTACTTCCATCTCTATAAACAGTTATACCCTTACATCCTGTTTTCCATGCAAGCATATAAGCATTTTTAACATCTTCAACACTAGCTTCTTTTTTCATGTTTATTGTTTTACTTACAGCATTATCTGTTTTTTCTTGAAAAGCTGCTTGCATAAGGATATGTGCCTCATAAGACAAATCATGAGATGTTTTGAAAATTTCTTTTAAATCTTCTGGAATTCCTTCAATTACTTGAATACTTCCGCGATTAGCTTCAATCAGCGGAATCAGACTTTCAACATTAAGCCCTCTTTTCTCTGCCTCTCTTAAAAAAGAAGGAACAACATAAACCAAACTATCTCCTCCTCTAATATTCTTTCTGTAAGTTACTGCAAAAAGAGGCTCAATTCCACTGCTTACATTGTAAACCATTGAGATTGTTCCTGTTGGAGCAATTGTTGTTCTTTCAACATTTCTTACTCTATTTTCAGGATTTCCATCATTGTAAATACTTTCTTCAAAAGCAGGAAAAACACCTTTTTCTTTTGCTAGTTCAACAGAAGTTTTTTTTGCGGTTTCTGTTATAAAACCCATAATCTGCTTTGCAAGCTCTCTTGCTTTTTCAGAATCATAAGGAATTCCAAGTTCTGCTAGCATGTCTGCCCAACCCATAACACCAAGCCCAATTCTTCTATGACTTAAAACAGTTCTTTCTATTTCAGGCAAAGGGCCTCTGTTTGCATCATTAACATTATCCATGAAACGAGTAGCTATTCTTACAGTTTCTTCAAGTCTTTTCCAATCAATATCCTTTTTTCCATTCTCTTCTCTTATCATATTTGAAAGAATAACACTTCCAAGATTGCACGCATCATAAGGATGCAATGGCTGTTCTCCACATGGATTAGTTGCTCTTATTGGTCCTTTTTTTGGTAAAGGATTGTCTTTATTGATTGTATCTAAAAAAATCATTCCAGGATCTCCTGTTTTATGAGCAAGCTCTGCAATAAGATTCATTACATAATTAGCAGATAACTGAATATTTCCGTTTTCATCAACTTTTCCAGCAATTTTTCCAGAGTAGCTGTCAATAACTTTTGTTTTTCCAGGAATAACTTTTCCTTCAGACAAATCAATCTTTAAAGAACAAGGTTCAGGAGAGCTTCCTACTTCAGCTCCTCCAATTTTATTCTCTTCTATATTTTTTATGATTCTTTCTAAATCAGTGTATTTGAAAGGATTTCCTTTAGGAAACTCTAAATTATAAAATCCATTATTTTCAACAGCCCTCATAAAATCATCAGTTGCTCCTACTGATACATTGAAGTTAGTTAATTTACCTTTTACTGATTTTGCATAAATAAAATCTAAAATATCAGGATGCGTAACATCAAGAATTCCCATGTTAGCTCCTCTTCTATTTCCAGAATTAATGATTTCTGTTTCTTTATCAAATTGCTCTATAAAAGATACTGGACCAGAAGCAATTCCTTTTGATTTTCTTACATAAGAGCCTCTTGGCCTTAATTCAGAAAAATTATATCCTGTTCCACCACCATTTTTATGAACTATTGCTGCTTTTGCAACAGCCATAAAAATATTTCCATCATCTTCTAAATCCATACTATCTTCAACAGGAAGAACATAACAATTAAAAAGAGCTTTAATCTCTGTTCCGGCATTAGTCCAAACTCTTCCAGCAGGAGAAAAATAACCATTTGCAATTAGTTCATAAAATTGTTTTGTAAAAAAATCAATTTCTTCATTACTCGCTCCATATTTTCTTTCAACTTCTGCCATTGTTCTTGCTATTCTGTAAACAGCTTCTGCTGGCGTTTCACAAATCTCTCCAGAATCATCTCTTAACAAATATTTTTTTTCAAGAGCATAAATTTGGTTTTCAGTTAGAGATTCAATAAATTTTCCTTTTCCTACATAATCAGGGAATTTTGTCTCTTGTTTTATTCTTTCTTCAAGTTTTAATACAGTTGCCATCTTATTCTTTAAAAATTAAAAATTTTTACTCTCTTTTTCTCTTTTAAGTTTTTTACCCATTTTTTTAATAATTTTTAATAATTTTTTATGATAACACATTAATCTCGTGTAATTTCTTAAACCTCTTTTATTAGCTTTTTAAAATCTTTAACATCCTTAAACTCACGATAAACAGACGCAAACCTTATATAAGCAACATGATCAATTTTTTTCATTTTTTTCATGATAAGCTCTCCTATAACTGAACTTTTGACCTCATTTTTTCCTCTTTCTATAAGTTGTTTTTCAACTTCATTTATCATTTTTTGAATTTTTTCTTGAGGAACAGGCCTTTTTTCAAAAGCCCTTTCAATTCCAACCTCAAGCTTCTCTCTGGAAAACTTTTCTCTTCTACCATCTTTTTTTATAACATAAAGTCTAACTTCTGCAACCCTTTCAATTGTTGTAAACCTCTTTTTACACTTTAAACATTCACGCCTTCTTCTTACACCATTCAGGGAGTCTCTTTTATTTGTTACTCTTGTTTTTCCACCACAATAAATACAATTCATAAAACATACAATATATTGTACTTTTTATATTTTTTCATTAGCACAAATTGTATTTAACTTTTTATTCAAAACTAAATGATATTTAAACATTTCTACTTATCAAAAGGTGATTACAAGATTTTGATTATGCGAAATTTAAAAATTGAAAATTTTTATAAAAAACAAAATTTTTACAGAATTAGCACATTCAAAAAAATTAACAAACTAATTAATGCAGAAATAATACAATAAAAACAATATTTCTTTATTTTTTTGACTTGTATATAAAAAAGAAAACTAGAAAAAATTAAAGCAATTAATGATATAAAAAATAAAATCCTTTCAATTGAAAAAGAAAAAATACTTGAAAATTTAAAGTACAAAAAAATCCCTAATAAAAAAACAAAAACATAATACAATAAACCAAGAATTTCATTTTTTACAAAAAAAATTTTGCTGTATTTGCTTTCAAGAACAGCGCTACAACCTTCAGGCTCCCCCACAGGGCAAACAACAGCTTCTTTTTTTGTGTTTTTATAAATTAAAAAAATACTATCAATTATGCCTAAAAACGCAAGTACAATTAAAGTAACAATAAACTCTGTCATCTTTACTTTTATTTTTTCTTCTTGTTTTTTATTATCAATTTAATTATCATTCCTCTTGATTATCTTTAATTATCTTTCCTTAAATGTTTTTAAATTTTTTATATTAAAAACAAAATCAACCAAAACATAAACTTATTCTAAAGATAAACATTCTAACCACTACCACCTCTTTCATCTTTTGAGAGAAAAGCAAGTGCAATTGCCATAAACATTATTGCAATATCCCTAAAAACAATATCAAACAAAATTATATTTGAGATAATTATTAAAAACATTGTTATTGCAGAAAAAAATGCAGCATAAAAGGTTTTTTTGTTTGAGAGAAGCCATAAACCCAAAAAAATTTCATAAAGAGAAAACAATAAAAGCAAAATCTCTTGAGAAAACATTTTTTTTAAAAATAAAGGTATAAACCCAATCCAATTTTCAGGAAATAAGAAAGAAGAAAAAGCAGCATAAAAAAATACAACAGCAAGCCCTGCTCTTAAAAAAAAAGATACAGCTTCTTTTTTCCTTTCAAAATTTTTGTCATAATTTTTTCTTAATGAAAAATTTTTTGATCTCGAAATTTTTTTTGAGATAGGCATTTTAATTATTTATTTTTACTTATTTATTATTCTTATTATTTACTAGTTTTTTATTATTTAAATCTTCTCATTAAAAATCAAAAATAACTAAATAAACTAAATTAAATAAATAAACTAAACAAATGAAAAACTCTAAAAAAATTATTCAACAACAATTGTTCCTGTGACAGAAGCCTGCAAATGATCATGGTATTTCCAGCTTCCAACTTCATTAAAAGTGAAACTCCAGCTTTCTCCTGGAGGAATTCCTCTGCACGCATCAAAAATTAAACTTTCTTCAGAAGTTCCACATTTATTTATGTCAGACCCAGGATAAACTCTATGTGTAGGATGAATTGCAGAAGCAGGCCAGCTTTCTCTTCCTGCTTTATTAATCCATGTTACTCTCTCTCCTTTTTTTATTGTAAGAACACTAGGAGAGAATCCAGAAGGAGTAATTTCAACAACATTTTTAGCAGTATCTGTTCCAGAGGATGTTCCAGAAGATTCTCCTTTTGTGCTTGTTCCTTGTTCGACTTCTTCTCCAGCCATTATTGTTCCAGGTCCTGAAATCTGATTTCCTAACTCTTTTTCAGAAGGACTAGGACCCCTTGTTAAAAAAACAATTAAAACAGCTAAAACAACTAAAACGACAACTAAACCAATGATAAAGCCTTTTCTCATTTTTTAATAAATAAATTTAAGTTTAAAAATCTTTTTTTTCTTCGTTGTTATTTAAGGCACTAAATAACTAAGGAAATTTTTAATCTAAAACCTTTATAAATCAAAACACTAAAATTTATTATGACAAAAATCTTAAAAGCAAGAGAGAGAAATGCTGAAGAAATAAAAAAAATACTTCACCCAATTGTTAAAGAGTGGTTTTTTTCAAAATTTAAAGAATTCTCTCTTACACAAAAATACGGAGTTTTACCTATCTGGGAAAGAAAGAACATCTTAATTTCAGCTGAAACAGGCGGAACAAAAACACTAACTGCTTTTCTTTCTATTTTAAATTATCTTGTTCATCTTGCTGAAAAACAAAAACTTGAAGATAAAGTTTATGCAGTTTATACCTCTCCTTTAAAAGCTCTTAGCAATGACATTCACAAAAATCTTATAGAACCACTAAAAGAAATAGAGGAAATTGCAGAAAAAAAAGGGGTAAAACTTCAAAAAATTAGAGTAGGACTAAGAACAGGAGACACAACTCCTTCTGAAAGAACTAAAATGCTAAAAAATCCTCCACATATTCTTATAACAACTCCAGAATCTCTAGCAATAATTCTTTCTTCAAAAAATTTTGTTAAGCACATGAATTCTGTAGAATTTTGTATTGTCGATGAAATTCATTCGCTTGACAATAAAAGAGGAGCTCATTTAAGTTTAACTTTAGAAAGACTTAATGAAATTTCCTCTCAATGGCCAGTTAAAATAGGTTTAAGCGCGACAATAGAACCAATGGAAGAAGTTGCTTTGTTTTTAGTAGGAATTGACAATTCAAGAAAAATAGAAATTGCAAGAGTCGTTCTTAATAAAAAAATAGATGTTGAGGTTTTAACTCCTGTAAAAAATATTATTGAAGATGAAGAAATTCACCATAAAATGTATGAGCTTATCTATAAACTCGTAAAACAACACAAAACAACTCTTATCTTTACAAACACAAGATCAGCAACAGAAAGAGTTGTTAATTTTTTAAAAGAAAAATTTCCGACAGAAATAGGAGAAGAGGATATTGCAGCACATCATTCTTCTTTAAGTAAAAAACACAGATTTGAAATAGAGGAAAAGCTTAGACAAGGAAAACTTAAAGTTGTGGTTTGTTCAACTAGTCTAGAACTTGGGATTGATATAGGTTATATCGACTTAGTTATAATGCTTGGCTCTCCTAAAAGTAGTTCTAGGGCATTGCAAAGAATTGGAAGATCTGGCCACAAACTTCACGAAATTCCAAAAGGAAGATTTATTGTTTTAGATAGAGATGATCTTGTTGAATGTTGTATAATCCAAAAAGAAATAACTGAAAGAAAAATAAACAAAATAAAATTTCCTAAGAACTGTTTAGATGTTTTATCTCAGCAAATTTTTGGTATGGCTATACATAAAGTATGGCACGAAGAAGAGCTTTTTAACTTAATTAAAAAAAGTTATTGTTACCATGAACTAACAAGGAAAGATTTTCTTGATGTTATAAGTTATCTTTCTGGAGAGTATTCTTTAGAAAAAAACCATGTCTACGGAAAAATTTGGTATGATCCAAAAACGAAACAAATTGGAAAAAGAGGAAAGCTCGCAAGAGTTATTTACCTTACAAATCTTGGTACAATTCCTGAAGAATCTTACATTAACGTGAAAATTGCAGGATCAGATGAATTTATAGGAGTTATCGACGAAACCTTTCTTTCAAGAATGAAACAAGGAGATGTTTTTGTTTTAGGTGGAAAAAAATATCTTTACAGATACACGAGAGGAATGAATCTTTATGTTACACCTGAAATAAAAAGAAATCCAACAATTCCTTCTTGGTTTTCTGAAATGTTGCCTTTAAGCTTTGACTCGGCTCTTGAAATTAATAAATTTAGAAAACTTATGAGAAAAAAACTTGAATTAGGCCATTCAAAAGAGAAAATACTTAATTTTATAAAAAGTTATCTTTATGTTCCTAAAGAAACAGCAGAAGCAATTTACAATTATTTTTTAGAACAACACTCTTTCTTAGAAATTCCACATGAAAATCTTTTTCTTATTGAAAAATTTAATGATCAAGGAAAAAAATATCTTATTTTTCACTCTCTTTATGGAAGACGTGTTAATGATGCACTTTCAAGAGCTTTTGGTTATGTTATAGGACTTTTAGGAGGTAGAGATATTGAAATAGGAATTTCAGATAATGGATTTTATATTTCAGGAGAAAAAATGATGATAAATAGAGCTTTAAAAGAAATTAATGAAAAAAATATAGAGGAAATTTTAAAAGAAGCAATAGAGAGAACAGATGTTTTAGTAAGAAGATTTAGACATTGTGCTGTAAGAGCTTTAATGATTTTAAGAAGTTACAAAGGAAAATCAAAATCAGTTGGAAGGCAACAACTAAAATCTCATTTTTTATTTTCAACAGTAAAGAAAATAAGCAAAGAGTTTCCAATTTTAAGAGAAGCAAGAAGAGAAGTCTTGGAAGATTTAATGGATCTTGAAAATGCTAAAAAAGTTATAAGCTGGATAGAAAAAGGAAAAATAAAAGTTAAAATTTTAGATACAGAAATTCCTTCTCCTTTTGCATTAAATCTAATTTTGCAAGGACACTCTGATTTGATAAGAATAGAAGATAAACAGGCTTTTTTAAAAAGAATGCATGAGCTTCATTTACAAAAAATTTTAAAAAAAGCAGAAGAAAATGAATGAAAAAATAAAAAAAGAAAAAAATCAGGAAATCTTTAATAATTTTGAGTTTGTCGATAAAGCTTTATTTTTTCCAAAAAAAGAGATTCTTGTTATAGGAGATTTACATATAGGTTATGATAGAATGCTAGAAGATTTAGGAGTTTATTTTCCAAAAAGTCTTGCTAAAGAAACAATTTCTAACTTAAAAAAAATTTTTAAAAAAATAAAATCAGAAGGAAAAAACATAAAGAAAATTGTTTTTCTTGGGGATATAAAACACGCCTTTTATTTTGAAAGAAAAGAAAGAGATGATTTTTTAGACGTTTACGAATTTTTAAAAAAATATTTTAAAGAAGAAAATATAATTTTGATAAGAGGAAATCACGACACTATTGATTATTTAGGAGGGAAAATAAAAGCAATTCACATTGAAGAGGAAATTGCTTTTCTTCACGGACACAAAATTTATAATGAAATATTTTCAAAAAAAATAAAGTATGTTGTTTTAGCTCATTTACATCCATCAATCATTTTAAAAGATAAAGTTAAAACAGAGGAGTATAAATGTTTTTTAGTTGGAAATTATAAAGAAAAAACATTCATAATCTTACCAAGTTTTTTAGAGATTTTTGAAGGAACCTCAGTTAATGAATACAAATATGGTTATGATGAAAATTTCTCAATAATTCCTCATAAAAAAATACTTGATTTTTATGTTTATGTTATAGGTGAAGATAAAACTTATTTTTTTGGTAAAATCAAAGATTTGATTTAATTTTACATTTATTTTTTAAGCTTTATTCTTTAATTTCTCATTCGTTAATACCCACACTCTCTTACCATCTCAATTTTAACTTCTGCTTTTATAAATTAAATCTTTCAAAATTTTTCCACTAAAAATTCATCTCTTTAAGTCTTTTAATTCTTGCTTCAACAGGGGGGTGCGTTGAAAATAAATTTAGAAGAGCATTTCTTTTAAAAGGATTTGAAATAAAAAGACTTGAAGCAGCTTCGCTTCCAAAATTTAAAGGAGAGCTTTTTACTGATTTTTCTATTTTTTCAAGAGCAGAAGCAAGAGGCTTTCCATTTCTAATAATTTTGGCTCCTGTTTCATCAGCATGATACTCTCTTGTTCTAGAAATTGCAAGTTGGATTATTAATGCAATTATAGGAGTTAAAATAGCTAGTATAAGAAGTCCAATAATATTTGAGGCTGATCTTTCATTATCTCTTCCACCAAAAATAGCTGCGAATTGGGCCATATGCGCAAGGTATGAAATAACTCCAGCTATTGTAGCTGCAATTGTCGCAATTAAAACATCTCTATTTTTTGCATGAGCAATTTCATGAGCTAAAACAGCTCTTAATTCTTCTTTATCTAAGATTTTTAAAATTCCTTCTGTACACGCAACTACATAATGCTTTGGTCCTCTTCCAGCGCAAAAAGCATTTGCTTGCTCTGTTGGTATAATGTAAATTCCTTTTGGTTCAGGAATTTTTGCTTCTTTTGAAAGCTGTTTTATGTCATTAATTAACCATTGATATTTATCTTTTTTAATCGGTTTTGCTCTATACATAAACAAAGCAATTCTATCTGAAAAAAAGTAAGTTATAAAATTAATGCTAAGCGCAAAAATAATTGCTATTGTAAGTCCAACTCTTCCAAAAAAACTTCCAAAAAATAAAAGAATTGCAGTTAAAATTGCTAAAAACAAAACAGTTTTAATTTGGTTCCACATTTTACCTTTTATTTTCTCTTTTATTTTTATAAATGTTACTTTAAACTTTAAATTTTATTCTTTTTAAATCTTGAAAAATGGGCGCGGAGGGAATCGAACCCCCGTCTGGCGGTCTGGAGCCGCCTGTTTTACCATTAAACTACGCACCCTTTAACTATTTTAATATTCCTTAAATTTAATTTATTAATTTTTATATTTATCCTATAAATATGCCTAAACTATTTTTAGCTATAATTTTTAATTATAACTTCTCAAGCCTTTTTATTTCTTCAATTTCCTCAAAAGAAATACTTGCTCCTTTAAATTTTAAAGCATAAAGTAAAGCATCTAAAACTAAAGAGCCATCTTTCATATCAATAAGTCCTTTTTTATATGCAACATAAATTAATTCTGTAGATCTTATAACTTTAAAATTTTTAAAAAAACCAACATTAGCATGATTTATTGTTATCTTAACATGCAACTTTCTTTCCAAAAAAAATCTTAAATTTTCATGACTTTCAACAAGCATTCTTGTTGTTCTTTCATCAATGACAAGAAGGTTTTTTATTCCATTTTTTGTAAGAATATTACTTAAAGCTAAACAAGAGCACTCTCCTATGTCGAGAAGATGAATATCTTTATTGTCTCCTTTAAATGAAGTATTTGCAAGCTCCATAATTTCTATAGCATACTCAGAAATTTCTTTTTCATTTAAATTAAGAACAGAAGGCAACTCAAGAACCTTTAAATCAAAAAGATTTTTCATTCTTAATGCTTCTAGTTCAAATTTCTTATTTTTTATTGGTTCATCCAGAATCTCGTTTTTTACTTCCCGAGTAACTAAAAATTTACCATTAAAAATTTTTTTTATATCTTTTAAAATATCTAAAAGGCCAGCCATTGAAAGACTTATTAAAGCTCCTGAATCAAAAATTAAAACCTTTTCTTCTTTTTCTCTTTTTTTTACAAAATTTTTTATTGTATTTTCTCTCTTCATCTTTCTTTGTTTTCTTTTTTATTTTTAACTTTTTATCAAATTTCTTTTAAACTAACTAAAAAAATCAATTGCTGTTTTTAGTCTTTGTTTTATAGGGATTGTTTTTGATTCTGGAATATCATAGATTTCTTTTTCAGCAGCATAACTCGCTAATTCAGCTAAACTAACATTTAAAAGTCTTGCAGTTTTTTCCATTGAAATGCCATGCTCATAAAGTTTTGAAGCTTTATTTATGCTTGCCTTTCTAAAAACATCTTTAATATTCTCTTTTAAACCTCCAGAAATTTTTTCTATTGCGTTTCTTATTTTTTCAATTTCTTTTCTATAACTTAAATCATCTTTTTTTTCTATTGCCTTTATTATATTATCTATACTAGTAGAATATATCCTGTAAAAAGAATTCCAACCAGGAAGTTTTTTGTATTGTTCTCTTTCAAGTATTTTACTTAAAGAATAAACAATAACCGCAGCAGCGATATTATCAGGATCTAATGTTAAAGCAGCACTATTTGTTGTTTGATCACTTAATGATTTTATTTTTGCAACATCTCCTTTTTCTAAAGAATTCTTAACTTCTTTAAAAATCCTTAAAATATTATCTCTCTCATACATTTAATTTAAAATTTTTTGATACTTATAAACTTTAGTTTGATTTAAATTTCATTTACTAACTCTTCCAACCTTTTTTTTATTACCTCAATTTCATTTTCATTATAAAAAATTTCGTAAATCTTAGGCTTTCTTAAATTTATTTTTTTAGGTATTTTTTTATGATAAACCACCTCTTTTTTTGGAGGCAACCCCCCACCTACTTTATAAAGAAACAATTCTTTATCTGATTCATTATTCTCTTCATGATATTCTAGTATGATACCGGGTTTTGACATTATTAACATTAAAAAATAAAAAACAGCAGAATTTATAATGATTGTTGCATTTTAGACAAAATGAGAGAGGTTGTTTTAGATACAAGTTTTATTTTAATTGCAGTAAAGCAAAAAGTAGATTTTTTTGAGAAAATTGAGAATGAAGGTTTTAAATGCATTATACCTCTACAAGTTTTTAAAGAGCTTAAAAATTTAGGCGCAAGATTAGCTTTAAAAATAATTCTAAAAAATAAATTTTATATTCTAAATATTAAAGGAAAAGATGCAGATGAAGCTATTCTTAAATATGCAAAAAAAAATCCAAACGCAATAATAGCAACAATGGATCAAGGATTAATAAAGAAGTTAAAAAATAGAAAAATGATTATAAGAAAAATAAAAAAAATCGAAATTATTTAAGTCAATTTCATTTTATAATTCTTAACACATAAGTTTTTAAATCTTAGATACGAGAAATTTTTATAAACGAAGATAAACAGCTAGAGTTTATTGAAAAGACAACAATAAACTTTCCTTTTCCTATAAACTCGTCAGAAATTCAACAAAACCTATTTCCGTATCTTGAAGAAAAACTTGGTGTTAGCTTAAGATGGTCTTTTAAAGGCCATGGCTATGGAAAATCAGAAGAAAGTCCTAGAAAAGTTACAACACACCTAGAAAGGTTAAACTTAGTTGTTTATCAAAGAGAAAATCCTTTTAATTCTGCAACCTTTGAATTTCAACCACAACCAGGTAGAAGAGATTATTTTGAAGCTTTAATTTTACAAACAAGTTTAGAAGATGATTTAGAAGAGATGAGTTATAGTTTCTCTTCAAGAAACCAATTAGAGTTAACAAAATTAATGAAAGAAGCAATTTCTTCTTATTTTTTAATAAGGCAAAAAAATTTCGATAGATAAACTTTTTAAACCATTTTTTACTATTTTTTTTGTAAAAATGTTCTACATTGTTGAATTAGAAGACCATGTTCGTGTTGAACCAAGATTATTTGGAATTCCAACTTTAGAAGCCGTTGAAAAACAGCTTAAAGAAACTTATAGAGATTATTATGATAAAGAAATAGGAAAAGTAATCTCTGTAATTTCTGTTTTGGAAGTTAAAGAAGGAATTTTAATTCCCGGAGATGGAGCAGCTTATTATCAAACAAAATTTAAATTGTTAGTTTGGAAACCTGAAATTAATGAGCTTGTTTTCTCAATTATTTCAGAAATAACAAATTTTGGAGCATTCATGAATCTAGGAGTAATGAAAGGTATGATACACATAAGTCAAACAATGGAGGATTACGTGAGTTTTAGTAAAACAAATACTTTAACAGGCAAAAGCACTAAAAAAGTTCTAAAACAAGGAGATTTGTGTTTAGCAAGAATTATTGCTATAAGTCATAAAGGAAGTGAAGTTAAAATAGGTTTAACAATGAGACAACCTGGTCTTGGAAAACTTGACTGGATTAAAGAAGAAAAAATAAAAAAAGAAAAAGAAATAAAAAAATTACAAAAAGAGCAAAAATTAAAAAAATAAAAAATTAAAGAAAAAAATGGTAAAAAGTTTGAGAAGGTATCTTGGTAAAGAAATATATCTAAAGGTTGGCGAAGAGAGATATATTGGCAGAGTTATTAAGGACTATATTTCAGGAAATGAATTAAACGGAGTAAGAGGAAGACAAGGTTATTTCTTTGTAACAAATTCAGGAAAAAAAATAAAAATAAATCAGAGGTCTGTCAGATTTGAAGATGGCGGACTAGTTCTTAAACTTAAAAAAACTTAGAATAAAAATGAGTAAACAAAAAGCGTGTAAAGAATGCAATACTATATATGAAGGAGAAAACTGCCCTAATTGCAATTCTAAAGAATCAACAGAATCTTTTAAAGGAAGAATTTTAATTCTTAACCCAGAAAAATCAGAAATAGCTCAAAAGATAAACATAAAGAAAAAAGGAAATTACGCTATAAAAACAAGATGAAAATTCATATTGAAGAAGAAAAAGAGAATAAAATTTTTGAAAGAAAAGAAATTAGAGGTAAGATCGAATCTGAAAAGATACCTTCTAGAGAAGAGCTTTTGGATATTCTTTCAAAAAATTATAAAACAGACAAAGAAAACATAAAAATAGCTTCAATAAAAGGAAGTTTTGGGTCTAGGATTTTTAATTTTGAGGCGAGAATTTACAAGAATAAAGAACAAAAAAATTTAATAGAGTTTAAAAAAAAGAAAGAAGCAGAGTTAGAAAAAAAGCAAAGTTTGCAAGGCACACAAGAAACTAATCTTATTCAAGTTAAAGAAGAATCTATTGAAGAAAATACACCAGTAGCTTCTTAGTAAAAAAATGGTAAAAGGAAAAAAAGGAAAAAAACCGCATAAAAACAAACCAACAAGTAAGAAATATAAAAAATATATTATAGAAGGAGATAAAATTGTAAGAGAAAAATTCTGTATTAGGTGTGGTCCTGGAGTTTTTTTAATGAAAGCAAAAGACAGGCTTTATTGTGGTAAATGTCATTATAGTGAATTTATAAGCCAACAAAAAAACAAAAAAGAAGCACAATAATAAAGTATCTTAAGATTTTTGTTATTTTAGATTATTGTCTATCATTATACCTAAAACTTAAATTTCTAAATTTATTTTCATATGAAACTATACAATCCAAATTACGCATTACATAATCATTAATTTCACCAATTAACAATATAGGGATTACTTCTTTTGACCTTATCGAGACATTTAAATAAATACAATTTTCAATTTGTTTAAAACCAGCATACAACTCAAAACCCTTGCCTATGCATCTACCACCACCACTTACAGGAATCTCTCCGTGTCTTTTAACAATTCTGTTTATATCTGCCTTAACTCTCTCCCATTTATCATGAGGAATTAAAATTTCCCAAGAGCAGATTTCTTCTAACCCTCTAGAACCTTTAGACGATTTTTTAGACAAAAATCTTCTATCCATAAAAAAAGAAATAAATAAGCATTTTTTAATATTATTTATTAAGAAGTATAATAAAAAGAATATAATAATAAATAAAAATATATAATAATCAATAAGAAAATACTAATCATAATAATAGCAGTAAATGGCCTTTATTATGTTAAATTAGTTTTATGTTAAACTAGTTTTCATTATAATAATCCATTCTAATAATCCAAAACCCTGGGAGAGTTTCGGATCCTGAATAAAACCAGCTTGATCCGAAGCCTCTCCTGGGGAAAAAGAGGTGATAATTTAATTAAGTTAGAACAAGTTTATAAATCTTTCTATAATGTTACTCTTTGAAAATGACATCCAATGATTAATGTAAAGTAGTAATTTTAATCTTACTTAACACAAAAATTTAAACACTACAAATTAATTTTTAACAACTACAATTATATAAAAAACATCTGAAAAAGCTATAAACTGCTGAAAATTTGTCTTTATTAAACTTTAAAAGTAAAAAAATCATAAACATTATAAAATAAAAAAACTATTTTTTATGTATATTTTATGTATAAATAAAAATAATTAAGATGCAAAAAGATAATAACATAAAACAAGAGCAAATTCATAACTTACTCTTTAACAGGGAAATTGGTTGGCAAGAAATAATTTATGATCTTATAAATACAGAACAACTAGATCCTTGGGATGTTGATATTGTTTATCTTACTGATAAATACCTTGAAAAAATAAAAGAGCTTGAAGAAACAGATTTCTTTATTTCCAGTAAAGTTTTGCTTGCAGCAGCAATTCTTTTGAGGATTAAGGCAGAGTTTTTATTGAATAAGCATATTAAATCAATAGATGAAATACTTTTTCCTAAAGAAAAAAGCATTATTAATGAAAAAAGCAATGTCTTAGAAATTTCTTTAGAAGACAAAGAAGAAATTCCAGAGATAATTCCAAAAAGCCCTCTACCAAGAGTAAGAAAAGTTACCCTTAATGAACTCATAGAAGCTTTAAGTAAAGCAATAAAAACAGAAAATAGAAGAATTAAAAGAGAAATTATAAAGAAAAGAGCAAACATAGAGATTTCATTTGTTCTTCCAAAAAAATCTATAAGTATAAAAAATAAAATTATTGAAATCTATCAAAAAGTTATTGAAAGCTTAAAAAAAGAACAACTTAAAAAAATTTCTTTTAATGAATTCGTAGGAAAAGAAGCAGATAAAGAAGAAAGATTAATTAATTTTGTAGGTCTTTTACATCTTGATCATCAAAAAAAACTCTGGCTTGAACAAGAAATTCCATTTGAAGATTTCTATATATGGCTGAGCGAAACTTATTTTAAAGAAAATACTGAAAATTTTGACTTTAGTTCTGAAGTTGGTTCTATTAATGAAAAGTTTAAAGAAACACAATAGTTTATTAATATAAGAAATAACTTATTAAAAGTATAAAAATAATTTATAATTTTCTCAGAGTATACATTAAAAAATAAAACAGCTTAAAAAGTCAAAAAATTTCTTTTCTTGATGAAAGTGGGGGTTTTATTTTCAGGAGGAAAAGATTCTACATATTCAGCCTGGCTTACAAAAAAATTAGGTTATGGAATTAGTTGCTTAATAACAATAATCTCAAAAAACGAAGAAAGTTTTATGTTTCATACACCAAGCATCTCAAAAACAGAAAAACAAGCAAAAGAGATGGGCATCCCTTTAATTATAAAAGAAACAAAAGGGATTAAAGAAAAAGAACTAATTGATTTAGAAGACGCAATAAAAGAAGCAATAAAAAAATATAAAATAGAAGGAATTGTTACAGGAGCAATAGAAAGTGTTTATCAAGCCTCTAGAATTCAAAAAATTTGCAATAAACTTAATTTAGAGTGTTTTAATCCGTTGTGGCAGAAAGATCAGATAGAACTTTTAGAAGAGCTTTTAAAAGAAAAATTTAAAGTTATTATTACTGGTGTTTTTTCTTATCCTTTTAATGCTTCTTGGCTTGGCAGAGAAATAGATAAAAAATTTATAGAAGAAGTTAAAGAACTTAAAGAAAAATACAAAATAAATCCAGCTGGTGAAGGAGGTGAATTTGAAACCTTTGTTTTAGAATGCCCTCTTTTTAAAAGACCATTAAAAGTTATAGGAGCTAAATTTTCTGGTGAAAAAAATTCTTGGAGAATGGACTTAGATATTCGGTAGTTATAAAATGATTCTACTAATCAACATCTGCAAAGAGCCTCTTCATGCCTTGGAATTTGTAAAACCAATTGAAGATATTTTAAAAAAAGAGAATGTAAAATTTTTAACCAAGCACTATAAAGAAATTGACGACATTATAAATAAAAACCCTCTTAAGGTAGAAAAAATAATAATTTGCGGAACGAGTTTATCTGATAATGAATTTCTTAATAATTTAAAAAAATTTGATTTTCTTCTTAAGTTTAAAAAGCCAGTTCTAGGAATTTGTGGAGGAGCACATATTATTGGCTTGCTATTAGGATGTAAACTTAAAAAACAAAAAAAACCAAGCATAGGGTTTAAAAAAATAACTATTAAAAAAGAATTTTTAGGCGTAAAAGGAGAAATTAATGCTTACCATCTTAACCAGTTTAGAGCTCTTCCTGAGACTTTTCAAAAAGAAAATTTTTATGCAACTCTTTTTCATCCAGAGGTAAGAAATAAAGAGATTATTGTTAATTTTGTTAGATTAAATATTGGACCTGCCGCGAATTGAACGCGGATCTCATCCAAGCCAGGGATGCGTTTTACCGTTAAACTACAGGCCCGTTATTTAATTTAGATTAATTTAGAATTATTATTTTAAAAAAATTCCTAATCCAAGCTCGTCTTTTTTGAAATCATATGTGCCTATCAAAAACCTATATTTAGCTCCTACAATAAAAGAATCATTTGAGTAGTGAAATAATAATCTGTTTAAGTTTAGAGAGGCATTTATATTTTCTTCATCAACAGTAACACTGTAAGAAAAAGGTTCTAAAAAAAATGCATCATTAAGGTACTTTCTTTTTGTTTCTAAAGATCTATCATAAAATCTTGGCACAATTCTTAGCCTATTCTCAAGACTTCTTTCAAAATCAATCTCATTCAAATCTGAAAAGTTTTTTGTGGATAAACTTGCTCTAAATTTTTTTTCTTTTCCGTCGAAGAAAAAATGAAAATATAAATCTTTAAAAACATTAAATCTAAAAAATCCAGCTAATGCACTTATTTCTAAATTTGACAATTCAGAAAATTCTTTTCCATAGTATAAACTAACCTTAAATTTTTCTTTATCATTTTTTTTAATTTGGTAATTAGCTCCAACTAAAAAATTATTAAAGTTGTTTTTTCTTAATTCTTCTCTTTTTTCTCCTTCAAAAATTTCGTTTCTTATAAATTTAAGAAAAGCATTATTAAAACCTAAAGAATAGATTTCTGCTTTTCCTTCGTTATAAGAAGAAAAAAAAGTTTTATTTTGATCTTGAGGTAAGCTTATTATTACACTTCCATTTAATTCTGACGTTTTTCTTGATAATTCAAAGCCAGCAAAAAAACCCCCATATTCAAAAAAAGTTCCATATTCATTAATTCTTTTCTCTTCCAAAATATTTGTTTCAGTAATTATCTCTCCTATAGGAGATTCTTGTCTTTTTGTGTCTTCATTTCTTGTACTTTGATAAGAGCTTGTATGATAACCTTTAAAATAAGGCAAATTAATATTTGCGCCATAAAAATGATTTTTTATTCCGTTTCTTACAACAAAAACATAATTATCTTTAAACTTTAATCCAAAATCACCTCTTAAATTTTCAATATCTCTAATTTTTTCAATTCCTAAAGAGTTCTCTAATGAGAGATCTACATACTCGCTTTTTACCTCTAATTTTTCTCTTCCTAAAGTTAATTTGAATTGACCTTCTGAATCTTTAGGAAAAAAACCAAAAAATAAGAAAGGTAACAAGTATCTTATTTTAGTTTTCATTTTAATCAAATAGCTCTTTTAAATATAAATCCTTTTTTAATTAAAACAAACAAAACAACCAAAGCAGAATTTAAATTTAAAAAGATAAACAATACAGCTATTTCTCTTATTTTCTCTTCATCTTCTTCTTTTAAAAAACTTTTTTTAATAGTGCTTTTTTCTGAAATTGGAATAGACTTCTGTTCTGGCAGAGAAAATTGATTAAAATAAATGTTAAATTCAAAATCATCTGGTTCAACTGACCTAAATGAAAATCTTTTTTCTTCTATTTCTCTCTTTTCTTCTTTTTTCTCTACATTAACAACCTTCAACTGATACTTCTGCTCAGAAAAATCTTTTCCATCACTAACTCTTAAAATTACATCAAAAACAACATCCTCTGAAACTTCTGGAGCTATTCCTGAAATTAAACCAGTAGAACTTATTGAAAGCCAAGAAGGAGCTTCTAAAGAGTAGGTTAAAGAATCTCCATCTTCATCTTCTGCAATAACTTGATAACTGTAATGAGAATTTTCATTAACTTCTGTCACAGGCTGAGATTTTATCACAGGTGGTTTGTTTACATTAACAACTTTCAACTGATACTTCTGCTCAGAAAAATCTTTTCCATCACTAACTCTTAAAATTACATCAAAAACAACATCCTCTGAAACTTCTGGAGCTATTCCTGAAATTAAACCAGTAGAACTTATTGAAAGCCAAGAAGGAGCTTCTAAAGAGTAGGTTAAAGAATCTCCATCTTCATCTTCTGCAATAACCTGGTAACTGTAATGAGAATTTTCATTAACTTCTGTCACAGGCTGAGATTTTATCACAGGTGGTTTGTTTACATTAACAACTTTCAACTGATACTTCTGCTCAGAAAAATCTTTTCCATCACTAACTCTTAAAATTACATCAAAAACAACATCCTCTGAAACTTCTGGAGCTATTCCTGAAATTAAACCAGTAGAACTTATTGAAAGCCAAGAAGGAGCTTCTAAAGAGTAGGTTAAAGAATCTCCATCTTCATCTTCTGCAATAACTTGATAACTGTAATGAGAATTTTCATTAACTTCTGTCACAGGCTGAGATTTTATCACAGGTGGTTTGTTTACATTAACAACCTTCAACTGATACTTCTGCTCAGAAAAATCTTTTCCATCGCTAACTCTTAAAATTACATCAAAAACAACATCCTCTGAAACTTCTGGAGCTATTCCTGAAATTAAACCAGTAGAGCTTATTGAAAGCCAAGAAGGAGCTTCTAAAGAGTAGGTTAAAGAATCTCCATCTTCATCTTCTGCAATAACTTGATAACTGTAATGAGAATTTTCATTAACTTCTGTCACAGGCTGAGATTTTATCACAGGTGGTTTGTTTACATTAACAACTTTCAACTGATACTTCTGCTCAGAAAAATCTTTTCCATCACTAACTCTTAAAATTACATCAAAAACAACATCCTCTGAAACTTCTGGAGCTATTCCTGAAATTAAACCAGTAGAGCTTATTGAAAGCCAAGAAGGAGCTTCTAAAGAGTAGGTTAAAGAATCTCCATCTTCATCTTCTGCAATAACTTGATAACTGTAATGAGAATTTTCATTAACTTCTGTCACAGGCTGAGATTTTATTACAGGTGGTTTGTTTTTTGGTATAGGATTTACTGTTATTGTTACAATTGCAATGTTGCTATCTAATTTTCCATCATTAGCCTTAAAACTAAAGCTATCTGTTCCAAAAAAACTTGGATTTGGTGTGTAAGTAATTTCTCCTGTAGAAGAATTAAAATTGGAAATTGAGCCATTTGATGGATTGCTTACAATTATAAAAGTTAAAGGATCATTTTCAGGATCAGTTGCATTTAAATTGAAAGTTACTGGCTTATTCTCTTCTGTTGTTATGTTTATGTTGTATGCAATTGGGGGATTGTTTTGCTTTTCTTGTTTTACTTTTAATGAAAAGCTCTGATCAAAAAAAGCTATTTTATCTGAATTATTTTCAAAGTATTGATGATATGCTCTTACTGTTACATTATACTCCCCTGGTTTTGTTGGTTTCCATTTAACAATTCCTTTGTCTTTATCAATACTCATTCCTTCAGGATAATCCATAAGAGCATAATTAATGAGATTTAAAACAGGAGAATAACTTTCAGGATACTCTTTAAGTTTTATTTGATAAACCCATTCTTCTTCAACAGAAATCTCTGTTTGTGGAAAAGAGATTATTTCAGGTTTCCATTCTGTATTGTTAATAAAAAAGGGTTGAGATATAAAACTTATTGTTCTTTCTATGTTATCTATTTTATAAAAGTAATCAAGCTTCATCTTATAATTGTTTTTTAAAATCCATTCTGGTATTTTGTTATAACTTTGAGAATCTTCTAAACAAATAGATTCACTTCCAGAAAGCTCTATTCTTAGGTTATTATAAGTAATTATTATATTACTACCACAAAATTCTGCTTTCTCTTCAATTAAACTTGCTTTTATCCAACCACCTTCTTTTAAAATCACTTCTGTTAAATTTTTTCCACCCCCAAAATCAAACCTACCCCAAGCCCTAAGAACTTTTTCTGTATCTGCATCTATTGTTCTAAAAAAACTTTTTTCATTCAAAAGCTGAATTCTTTTTCCAGCTATATTTTTTACTTCAATTGAGCTCTTTATGTATTCATTAGGATTATAATTTGTATCATTATCTAAACTTTTAAAACTAAAATCTAATTCTCCGTTATTTATTCTATAAAAATACCACCGGTCTGGAGGTAGTTTTTTTAAAACAATATTTATTACTTTATCTTGATTTGTAAATATACTTCCGCTTAATTCTTCATAAGAAATTTTATAAATAATATACGAAAAAAGCTCATTTTTGTTTAGATTGAAAATAGCTTTTCCATTAGAATCTGTTATTTTTGTTTGACTAAAATTTGTATTGGTTATTCCTTGGATTATAATTAATGATTCTTTTAAAGGATTTCCAGAATCGTCTTTTACATTAAATTCAATAGAAACAGTTTGAGCACTAATCAAATTTATAGATACAACTGTTAAAACAAAAATTACTAGAAAATTCACAAAATTTTTCATTTATCATCTTCACCCCTTTTGTCATTTAATTTTTTTGTTCTTGACAAAGGGAACAAATTTCTAATTACTAATACAGCGATAATAACCGCAATTAAAATAACTAAAAGAGAAAAAAGGCCAGTTGGGCTTGTTAATGCACCTATTATAGCACCAGTTATTGTTGCTATGAAGCCACCATTAGTTGGTGTTTGTGGAGGCGGGCTTGCTTGAATTGGTTGTGGGCTAGAAGAAGGCTGCTGTGTTGTTTGAGTAGGTGCTTCTGGTTCTTCTATAACAAACCTAGGAGAACCTCTAGCCCTACCTCCTGTTTCTGTTATGCCTGTTTGAATAATTTTTTCCATTATCATGAATGTTGAGAAATGCGGAGTAAATGCAGAATACTCATAAAATAAACCATTTAAATTAGGTGGGCTTGTTTGTAATTCAACCCAGTTCGTTCCTTCTAAAACATAAAGGCTAACTAATGATGGATTCGTAACTTTATCAACAGGCACCTTAAAGTTAATTGTTCCATTAGAAGAGTTAGTATTAATTTCTAAAAACTTAATAACTTTTCCGGTGTTTGGAGGTAAAGAAACTCCAAAAGGTACAACATCAAAAACAGAAACAGATACAAAAACTTCTTTTTGAAGACCTGTAATGCTAGCTAAGTATTTAGAAACTTCTGGATTTGTAGGAACGTATGTTTCTGTTACAGAACCAACTGTATCTTTATTTTCTATTCCATGAATAATTAAAAGAATTTGTTTGGTGTATGTTTTAGAATCTTTTGTTAGTGTAACTGGAATTAAATAATTTCCATCTTCAAGTTTTATCTCTGTAAGATTTGAAGCAGAAGCATTTATATCAAAAATAGACAAATCTATGTCGGTAACTGTAAAATTTAAATCTAATTTATTCCAAATTTCTTGGAATTCTGGTTTACTTTCTAATATAGGAAGAACATCATTGAGGATATTTTTAATGTTTATTTGCTGAACACTTTCATTAATTATATTTCTTATTTCATCTTTCCACTCTTCTTTAACTTCTCCGTAACCTTTGTCCGATAATATAGAATAATTTGTTCCATTTTTAGTAAATATGATATGGGTTGGTGACTGTTCAGAAAGAGGATTCTCTTGTAGGTAGTTGTTTATATTACTTATATCACTTAAATTAGATAAACGTGAATCAAAACTACCAAGAATAAGTTCAAAGACGTTTTTTGTTGATAACCAACCAGAACCAGAAATATTCAAGCCTGTTATATTTATTACACCTACTTTAATTGTCGGATTTTCACCTGACACACTAAGTTTTTTAAATTGAGGGTAATAACTCCCTCTTTCTATCTCAACCACACCATTAATATCTTCTAAAATTTTTGAGATATTAAATGAGATATCCAAATTGTTTATTGTAATACCCCCAACACTTTTATTTTGTATAAGTATGTTTTGTTTATCCCAAGATCTAGAAGAAGTGTCTAAACTAAAATTAAGTTGAGAGCTGTTTTGTCCAATAGTGATAATAATTGGTGTTGAATCTAAAAAATTCTGAAATTCATCTTGTGCATTTATAGAACCTAAACTAAAGATTAAAATAGTTAAGCTAAAGAAAAAAAACCAAAATTTATTCTTTAAACTCATTTTAATTAATTTAAAACTTTTTATAGGTTTTTATATATTTTAGAGTTTTTAAACTTTTTTATTTTTCACTTTAAAATAACAAAAAAACAAAAACTTTAAATTTAAAAAGATAAAAAATCACAAAGAAAATTCAGTTTCAAATTCACTTTCTTTTCCGGTTTTTAAATCTTTAATTTTGAACTTTCCAGATTTAATTTCTTTTTCACCAACAAAAATTGCTTTTGTAAAACAATAAGAATTTGCATACTGAAGGGCTTTGCTAGGCTTTCCGTAAAAAATTGAAACGAACTTTCCTTTTTTTCTTAATTTTTGAGCAAGCTTTATTGCTTCTTTATCCTGGTTAAGAGAAACAACAAGAATTTTTTCTTTTTCAAACTTTATTTTTGAGATTAAAGAAAGTCTCTCTAGCCCAAAAGAAATTCCTGTTGACTTTTTATTGTTAATTAAATAACTCCCTCCAGCTGCAATGCTTTCTTTAATTCCTTTTGATTTAATTTCAAAAACATTTCCAACATAATAAGAAAGACCTCTAACTATTGTCGGAGAAAAAAAAACTTTTAAGCTAAAAAGCTTACAGTATTCCATAAGACTTATTATTTCTTTATAAGAATTAAATTTTTTAAAATACTCTTCTCCTTGTTTTATAGCATCAATGAGGTTTTCAGCTTTATACTTTTTCAAGTTCTGTTTTAATTTTTTTTCTCCTAACTTTTCATATTTGTCAATTTCTCTTAAAACATCCTCTCTATATTTTTTATTTATTTTTAAATCATCTAGGATTTCATTCATCAAACTTCTATTGCTTATAAGGATTATTGGCTTTATGCCTAACTTTTCAAGTACTTCATTAGTTAAAGCAAGAATTTCTGCTTCGTCTTTTATTGTCGAACCAACAACATCAACATCACACTGAGTAAACTCTCTTAATCTATTCTTTGATACGGGCTCATCTCTAAAAACTTTTCCTATTTGATATCTTCTATAAGGAAGTTTTTTATTTTTTGATATTCTTTTAAGCTGAAAAGTGAACTCGTATCTTAAAGCAAGATTTCTCTTACCTTTGTCTTGAAGTTTAAAAATATCAGATACAGCATCATCTTGCTGATTTTCTCCTTTAACAAAACTTTCATACTCTATTATCGGCGTCTCTGCTGGTTCAAATCCATAAGCTTCAAAAGTTTCAACTAATATTTTTTTTATAAATTCTCTTTTTTCAGCTTCTTCTCCTGTAAAATCTTTAAAACCTTTAACCAGTTCCATTTTTAAGATATTTTAACTAATTAAATATAAAGGGTGGAAGGTGGGAATCGAACCCACGTCTCACGAGCCACAGTCGTGCGTTCTACCATTGAACTACATCCACCATTAAATAATCATAAAAATAAACTATAAAAACGTTATTAAATCTAATGCTCTTTCTATTAAATTTTAAATACTCTTTTTATTTTTTTATTTGATGTCTACAAAAACTATTAAAGATCTTTCATTATCAATTTTTTTAATTTTAGTAATCCTGTTTTTAGGGTTTTACTGGTTTTTTCCTTTTAGCACTATTGAATTTCTTCCTCAAAAAACAGAAAAATCAGCAAATTTTAGCTTGAGCAACAATACAAAAATGCAGTTTTATGACAATCTTAGGTATAGAAATAAAGACATTTCATACAGAATTGAAGGATGTTCTCTTAAAAAAAAGGACGAAATGGAAAGAGCATTTCAAATAATTGAAAATCTTACAATTCTAAACTTTTATCCTGTTACATCTAATGAAGAAATTTACATAACATGCGAAAGACAGAGGAGATTTGAGTCAGGAAATCTTTTTGTTGCTGGTGAAGGCGGTCCAATTAACATCACGATAACAGACAATTTTAATGTAATTTATCAAGGAGCAATAACTTTAATTAGAGAGTCAAAATGTCCTGATCCAAATGTTGCTCTTCACGAACTTTTGCATGCTCTTGGATTTGATCACTCTGATAACCCGAACAATATTATGTACAATATTAGTAATTGTAATCAAAAAATAGGAGAAGAAATTCCTAAACTAATAAATGAACTCTACTCTTATCCAACTCTTCCGGATCTTTCACTAGAGGAAGCATTTGCATCTATCTCTGGCAGATATTTAAATGTGGAATTTACAATAAAAAATCAAGGTCTAGCCGATTCAAACTCTACAAAAGTTATAATTTATGCAGACGAAAAGCCAATCAAAGAAACCTCAATAGAAGGAATTAAAATCGGTGCTGGAAAAATAATAAAAATAAATAATATTTTTGTTTTACAAAAAAACATTGAAAAGATTAAAATATCTATAGATTACCACGAAAAAGAACTCTTTAAAGAAAACAACGAGATAATTTTAAATATAAAAACAAGCTAAGATTAAGATTTTATTTATTATTTTATATTTCTTATTTTATTAAATCGGTTTTATTCAAATTATTCAAATCAGATTTATTTAATGTTTGGTTTTTATTCAAAATCATCTAATTCTAGACTTTCTAGCTCTTCATCAAACTCGTCTTCTAGCTCTTCATCAAAATCTTCTTCAAACATCTTCACCCCTTTTTATTTTTTTAAAATATCTTAGGGGTTTTTAAATATTTCTTTCTTTTCTTCTATGCTTCCTTTATACAAACTCCAAAAATCTTTCTTCTTTTAATAGCTCTCTAAGTTTTATTAAGTTCGTGCGATCAGCCCAAACAAAATCTCTATAAAAGAGATTAAAACTTTTTTTATTGTAGACGTCATGAGTCTTACAATCAACCCTATAAGCAATAATCCTCTCTAAATTATCTTTACCGATAATAGAAGAGTTTTCACCTAAAAAATATCTAACTATAAAAGAACCATAAAACTCTTCATTTAACCTTCTTTTTAAAAAATCTACAGGATTTTCTTTAAAATCAAAAACCCATAATGGCAACTCTAAAGAACCCTCTTTTTTAACGACCAAAATCCTTCCATCAAAACTTCTTACAATTATAGGAACTACATAAATTTTTTCTCTCATATAGCCTTTAATTATGTTTTTTATAAACAATTATAAAATCCCCGCACCAGGATTCGAACCTGGGATCTCTCGGGTTCTGCGAGTTCTCGACTTATCGGATTTCATAGTCATCCTTTTTGGAATCTCTATCCTAGACTATCTACAGCCGAGCGCTCTAACCACTGAGCTATGCGGGGATATTTTAAAAAACCTTATTATGTTTTTAAAATTTCTTGTTTTATCAGTAGATGGCAAAGTTGATAAATCTATTGGCTTTTGAGTTATAAATTCTTTCTAAAATCTTAAGAAAATCTGCTTTGAACACATTAGATTTTAACAAATTTCCTATAAAACAGACCAAATCTCAATAAAAATACTAGAATTAGAAATAATTACGACTAACAAAATTAATTCAGAATCCGATAAAGCAACTGTTATCCACCACCAGGATTAAGGTAAGAACAGAGAGTATAAAGCATTACTCCAAACATCTTGGCTGTAATGAATGCTCTTTTGGGATAAACTTCAATATTGCTAAACCGACAAGAATGTTAGCCAATATCCAAAGATTATAAAGACAGGCGGAGAACATAAAGTAAAAGAACCTAACCACATATCTCTTTGATGTTGTTCTTGCTTTAAAGTCCTGCTTAACTCTGTAAGAAGTTTCAATACCCCATCTTTTGCCATATTCATTAAATAGAATTTTAGCATTATCTTCTGTAACTCTAAGATTTGTAGCAAATACTCTTTTTACATCATCTTGGTCATTGACAATAACAAGTTTGAATTTAACTTGATCAAAATTCTTTCTTCACATTACATAATCTAATACTTTAGGAGAATCATATTCTTTCATTAGTTTCTTTATTGCTCTGTTCCTGACAGCAGGCATTAACCATTTTACTTTTTGTTTTTCAAAAACCTCTATACATTTAACATTAAAGAAACCTCTGTCAACATATACATTCCTTATATTGATTTTACTTTTGGCATAACTTAGCAATTTATTTAGAACATCATGCTTATTGTCAAAAGCATGCATTGGCAAAGCCAATAAAGTAAACCTTTTTCCATTCTCAACTATGTTTATAGTAGCAAATCTAAAACAATGAGAAGTTCCTTTCTGTGGCTTTGTTTCACAGACCATAAAGTCATTTTTGTTACCATAATAAAGCCAATCGTGTAAATCAACAGCAACATCTAATTTTCTTTTCTTAAAAACGTTATGTTTCTTTGCTGTTCTAAAGATTTCTTCAAATGCTTTCCTAAAAGCATCTCTTTAATTCCCGAGTATCAAACTTCCTGATATGATAAAGTAATGTATTGGAAGCAGGTGTATTTTCTTTCATTACAAACCTGAATGTCTGAGAACCATTATGAGTGAAATCATGATTCATTGCTACATGAGTCAGTAAATCCAAGAATTTCTTTGTATCATATTTAGCAGTATAATGAAGCTTAAAATCCAAGAAAGGATAAATTGTTCTCTTTATCAATTTGCATAATTTTCTCAATTCTTTGGTCTTTGTATTTTCAATATCCTTATGATTTGACTTGAATTTGATCTGTTTTATCAGCTTTGTTGTTGGAGTGAACTTAGCATTACAATCCTTGCATTTGTATCTTGCTTTCTTACCTTTCTTTGTAATGTTATAACCAAACTTAACAACATTCTTAGAACCACAGAATCTACAAAAAATGTTTAGGTTTTCAGTTTTAGCAAACCTACCAGAACTATCTTTAACGATAGATTTAAATTGTTCTTTCTCTTTACTTTTATTAGTGGGGTCTGATTTCATCCGAGGTCAACTCCACTCCAGAGGGTTGAGGCCGCAAACCAACACCCTCTGGTTACTTTAATTATTAATATAATATTTATATTTATAGTATAACTAATATATAAATATATCGGTGGTAGAATATATAGGTTAACCGTTAAATTTATATACTATTGATATATTAATTATAATTGTGATTGAAAATGACCAAACCACTCCCTAAATGGATCATGTATCGCTATTCTGTTCTATGGAATAAGTTCGGTGACAAAGAGTTTAGCCATAATGATGCTTTCAAGACTCTAAACAAAGACAAAATGATTAGCATAGCTTTATCAGAGTTAAGACAGAATGGCTGGCTTGAGATGAAACTAGATCCTAATGATGCCCGAAAAAGAGTTTATAAGTTAAAAAATCCTGAGCAGGTTATTAAAGAAATGGAGAAAGATGAGTAAAATGTATAAAAAAGAAGATATTGAGATAAATGGAACAACGTATAAGAGAATAATTAAGGTTGTTTCTGGTAGCTTTATTTGGCAAAAAGATGTTCCATTAACTTCGGAAGAAATACACGCTTCTGGATGTCATTTGATATTCAATAACTCTAAACAAAATCATTTTGATCATATAAAGGCTGGTTCGGAATGGAAAGAATACATAAATCAGGAAGTTGAAGAAAAATGAATCAGAAAGAAAAATTATTTTTTGATAAGTTGAAGGATATTTTCATAGGTGCTAAAATAGAAGGAGAATCCGGTTTTATCAATTTAATGAGAATAAAATCAGCTTATTTTGATGTAATTTTTAAAGAGTTAGTTAAGGACATTGAAGAAAAAACAAAAGATTTTCCAGAATTCAGAGAAGAATTATTTGACAAGCTTTACAGCTTCTTTAAAACATATTTTTCTGAATCAGGAAGCATTTATTTTAGTTATACTCCTTTAAAATCTAAAGTTTATGAAAGGGTATATACTAACCAGAAGGACGTTGCTTTATTCTGGAAAACCCACATGCTTTATTATGTCAAAACAGATAAGCTATGGAATAATTTGACAATTGATTTTGACGCTGAAGGAGTTAATTACAAAATACATTTTGATGTTTCTAAGTTAGAGCATAAAAAAGGCAATGAGAAGAGAGAAATAATCTATGAATTAAAGAGCATTAAAGATAAAGAAATAACTTTCATTGTTTTTTATTCTGAAAGAGGTAGAAAAACAAAAACAGAGGAGATTCTTAGAACATTCAAAAAGAAAAAAATCTTCCTGGATGAAGAAAAATTAACAAAAATATTCAGAATTTTTGAAAAGCAAAACGAAGTAGACTTCTTCATTAACAAAAATGCCGAAGTTTTCTTAAAAGAACAGTTTGATTTATGGTTGAAAAATTATTTGTTTGATGATGAAAGTGATTTTTCAGAGAAAAGATTGAAAGAATTGAAAGCGCTAAAGGAAATTGCTTACAAGGTCATTGATTTTGTTGCACAATTCGAAGACGAGTTAGTCAAAATCTGGAACAAGCCAAAGTTTGTTTTAAACAGCAATTATGTTATTACTTTGGATAGAATAGCTAAGAAAAAAGACGGGATCAGGGTGATAGAGGAAATAATAAAACACAATGGTCTTTCTGAACAGATTAAAGAATGGCGAGAGTTAGGAATTTTAGAGGATTTTGACAGAAAAAAGTTATTCACAACAACACTTAGGGGGAAAGAGATTAGCAAGGAATATGAACATTTACCAATAGACACAAAATATTTTGATGAAAACATTAAATTGGAAATTCTTTCCTTGTTTGACAATTTAGATGAGGAATTAGATGGTTGGCTAATCCATAGCGAAAATTACCAAGCATTAAAGACAATCCTGCCGAAATTCAAAGAGAAGGTGCAGACAATTTACATTGATCCGCCGTTTAACAAAGAACAAGATGCCGATTATCTTTATAATGTCAAATACAAAGATTCAACCTGGATAACTCTACTTGGAAACAGAATAACTTTGGCAAGAGATTTATTAAAAGATACAGGAAGCATTTTTGTTAGATGCGACTACAACGGCAACATGTATGTAAGGTTATTAATGAATCAGATTTTTGACGAGGAGAATTTTAGGAATGAGATTGTGATGAGAGGTACAAAACAGACTTTTGAAGAACCAAAAACTTTTACAGTTGATTATGATAACTTATATTTTTATTCTAAAAATTCAGAAGAAAAGTTATAATAAATCCACCGAGAATAGAGAAAACAAGAAATGAAGAAGATTTATGGCATTCATGCAGATACTCAGGGAAAATATGAAGCTAGAAATTTTTTGGAAAAGAAAATTTTACCACCAACAGCAAGACGGGTTGGTTTTCGCAAGAAACAATCAATGATCTTATAAATAAAAAAGAACTTAGGTAGTTTGAAAAATTGGGATATAAACATTATGAAGGAATTAGTGAAAAACAGGCCCTATGTGGAAAAGATGAGTGGCGTGTGAATATACAAATAAAAAGAGAATCTTTTGATATATAAATTGGTGGAATGATATTCCGGGTATACTCAAGATTGGAACTTTCCAACCGAAAACTCCGAAATCCTCTTAAAGCGTGTCATAGAATCAACTTCCAACGAAGGCGATTTAGTTATGGATTTCTTCCTTGGTTCAGGTACAACAACAGCAGTAGCACATAAACTTAAAAGAAAATGGATTGGAGTTGAAATGGGAGAGCATTTTTGGACGGTGGTTTTGCCAAGAATGAAAAAAGTTTTAGCTTATGATAAATCTGGAATTTCAAAAGAAAAAGATGTTAAAGAAAAATACAATGAGAAAAAAGCAGGTGGATTTTTCAAATACTATGATTTAGAACAATACGAACAGACTTTAAAGAAAGCAGTTTATAAAGAAAGCCATCCGTTCGTTGTTTTCTCAGATAAAACAATCTATCAGCAATATGTCTTCCTGAAAGATTTAAAGTTTTTAGAAGCAATGGAATTAGATTATAAAAACAACAAAATCAAAATTGATTTTAACAAGATTTATCCTAACATAGATTTAGCAGAAACAATCTCTTGCATAACTGGAAAATCAATAAGAAAGATTGAGAAAAATGCTGTTGTTTTGGAAGGTGGTGAAAGGATTAGGTTTGACGAGATTGATTTTAATTTAATTAAAGGTTTGATTTGGTGGTAAAATGACTAAGATATTAAACTTATATGTTTATACCGATGGAGGATCAAGAGGTAATCCGGGACCTGCAGCGATAGGTATAGTTTTCTTTGACGAAAACAAAAATAAAATAGCTGAATATAAAGAGTGTATTGGAGAATGCACTAATAATCAAGCAGAATATAAAGCATTAATTAAAGCTTTAGAATTGGCTACTGCACATTGTAGGAGAACTATTAGATGTTTTCTTGATAGTGAATTGGTTGTAAGGCAATTAAGTGGAAGATATAGAATAAAGAATGAGAAATTAAGAGAATTGTTTTATATTCTAAAAGATAGAGAAAAGGCATTTGAGAAAGTCATTTACAATCATGTCAAAAGAAATAATCGGTTTATTCAATATGCAGATAAATTAGTAAATGATGCTTTGGATGGGAGATAAAAATGTTTGAATTTTTATTAAAATTTAGATTGTTTAGAAAATTCCAAGAAAAACAATTTCTTCCAACAAAAGAAGATATTGATGATAAAGAAGTTAAAAAGTTAGCAAATAGATTAAAAGGAAAAAACGATTCTGAAACATTAAATAATATTTTAGAGTGGCAGGATAAAAATGTAGATTTTTGGGAAGAGAGATGGTTGATGTTCATATTGTTAGTCTTTCTTTCATTTTTTTCTATCGCAGGATTATATATCCTACTTCCATCCTCTATCCTGTTAAGGGCAATAATACTGATTTTAATAATTGTAGGGATAGTATTTAGTTTTTATATATTTCTTAATTATCTGGTTATCCTGACTTCATATATTCTATCTTTTATAGTAATTTTGATTACTATAAATCCAATTTCTGCCATCAAAGTATTTAATTTATTTTTAATAGTTATTTTATCACTTTCTTCTGGAGGAATAATCTCCTTAATTTTATATTTAAACTTAAAATATAGAATCTTGAAATTAAATCATCCAGAGTTTAAACTTAAAGACACATTCAAATTTTCATTATCTACCAATGAAATAATTAAATATAGATTGGCTGTTTGTAGAGACTACGCTAAATTAACATCTGCTTTGTTACTAAATTTATATCCCAAAAACAAAATTTACTTTGTTTTAATACCTTGTCATGTGGCCGTTGCAATAAATATTAACAAAACTTTTTATGTTATTGATCAAAAAATGCCGATTTCCTCATTAGAAACTTGGTTGAAAAGATGGAAAAAAAGAAGGGCTATTTTATTGAGCATAGTGCAAAATAAAAATAAACTAAAAACAGAATTTTTCAAAACAATTACATTAAAAGACCGAGGAGAAATAAAAAGAGTATTAGATGAAAAAATGGTAAAGGAATTAGAGCGTTCCATAAATAACAAAAAGAGAAAATTTGAATTTGTATTAAAAGACTATTCTTCTCTCTATGATTTGAATGACGGAGTAATTAAAGAATCTCTTATAAGGACAATACGAAATAAAATTGAGAGTGAGTTTTTGAGTAAGTTAGGAAGAATAAAAAACATAGAAATAAATCAAGATGGAAAAGATTTAATTTTAAAAGTATTTTTAAATAAAACAAGGAATGATAAAAACACCCAACCTACAAAAAACCTTTTGACATATAAAAGTGTTAAAAAATCTTAACACAAGTAAGAAAATCTTAACAACCAATAACTTTAAATATCAATTGATATTATTTATTATCATATGAAAAGGAAAAATATCAAAGAAACCATTAAGGAACATTTTTTTATTAATCCGACTGCTAAACTCAGGGTTAGAGAAATTGAGAGAAATTTAAAATTACCTCTACCATCTGTTATAAGATACTGCAAAGAGCTTGAAAAAGAAGGAATTTTAACAATGCAAAAAATAGGAAGCGTGACATTTTATACAGCAAACAGAAGCAATGAAAATTTTATTTTAGAGAAAAAGCTGTTTAACATAAAATCACTTTACACTTCTGGCCTTGTTAATTTCTTAAAAGTAGAATTAAGCAATCCTGTAATAATTGTTTTCGGATCTTATGCAAGGGGAGAAGATAATGAAAAAAGCGATATTGACTTGTATGTTGAAACACCATCTAAAAAGGAAATTAATCTTGAAAAGTTTGAAAATATATTGAAAAGAGAAATTCAGGTTTTTAGGCATAAAACAATTAAAGAAATTAAAAATCCTCATTTAGCTAATAATATTTTAAACGGAATTGTTTTAAATAACTATGTTGAGGTGTTTAAATGAAAGAAAAATCTTGGAATGATTGTATTGAAAATCAATCAGTTAAAAAAACGACTTCTGATTATGAGAGAGCAAAATCTTTAATTGAAACAGCAGAAGATAGAATAGGATTAGTTAAAGAAATAACAGAAAAGAACTGCAATTTTGTATTTGAGGATTATTATACTTCTATAGTTGAGATTTTACAAGCAATTGCATTTAGAGAAGGGTATAACATATTAAATCATATTTGTATTGGCTATTTTTTAAAAGATAAATTGGGGAGAGAAGATTTATTTATTTTATTTGATGACTTAAGATATAAAAGAAATTCATTAACCTATTATGGAAAAAGAATGGACTTTGAAACATGCAAAGAAGCAATAGAAAAATGCAATATTTTAATTAAAGAAATTCGGAAGATGATTAAAAATGCCTAAAGAACAAAAAGCACCCTTGCTGTACCAAGATATTGCAGAAGAAATCTCTTTTGACAGTCTTCCTTCAGAATGGTTAAGGATAAATTTATCATCTTTCTCAGACAACATATCACTATTTGATTATCAACAAGAAGCGGTTAAGAATGCTATAAAACTTCTCCATTATTATTTTAATTCTTTACAAAAATTTCAGAAAGGGGAAGATGAATTAGCAAATATTGAAAGAAAAAAGAAATTCTTTAATGAGATAAGAAAGTTTGAAAGAGAACTAGCAGATTCTCTTGGTATAACAACTAGAAAGACAAATAAATTGCTTTTTAGCAAATTAAAGCAATACTATCCGATAATTGAAGAAAATTCTCATGAAAAGATACATTTCTTGCATTTTGTTAATAGAATGAGTTTTTGGATGGCAACAGGTTCAGGAAAAACAGTTATCTTAATAAAATTAATAGAATTACTCGACAAACTAAAACAATCTGGATTAATCCCAGATAATGACATTCTCATCTTAACACATAGAGAAGATTTAATTGATCAGATAAAACAACATATAGATGAATTTAATAAGAAAGCAACAAGAAAAATAAAAGTATGGGAGTTAAACAAATATGACGATGTTAAAAGAGGAAATATTTTAGCATTTAAAGAACATATCAACATTTTCATTTACCGTTCAGATTTAATTTCAGAAGAAACCAAAGAAAAACTTCTGGGATTTGAGGATATAGAAAATAATGGAAGATGGTTCGTTTTATTAGATGAGGCACATAAAGGAGATAAAGAAGATTCTAAAAGACAGCTTTATTACTCCTTATTAACAAGAAATGGTTTTTTATTCAATTTTTCTGCAACATTTACTGATGTATGGGACATAATAACAACTACTTATAACTTCAACTTAGACACTTTTATTAGAAAGGGTTATGGAAAGAATGTTTATCTCTCACAGCAAGAATTAAATGCTTTTAAAGACAAAGGAGATTTTAGCGATAAAAACAAACAAAAGATTGTCCTAAAATCTTTGATACTTCTTACTTTAAGCAAAATAGCTAAAAGCAATATAGACAATAATTTGAAAGGAAAACATTACCATAACCCATTATTGGTTGCGTTAGTAAATTCTGTAAATGTAGAAGAATCAGATTTAGAAATATTCTTTAAGGAACTTGAAAAAATTGGGGTGGGGAAAGTTGACAAAACTTTATTAGAAGAGGCAAAAAAAGAGATAATTGAAGAGCTTTCAGAACATCCAAGATATGTGTTCGGGAATGAAAGCGTTTTGTTTAACGAAAATGATGTTAAGAAAATAAAGTTAAAAGACTTGCTTAAACAGATTTTTAATGCTACATCTTTCGGAAATATTGAAGTAATAAAAATTCCACAAAATAGAGAAGAGCTTATATTTAAACTAAAAACGTCTGATCAGCCATTTGCTTTAATAAAGATTGGAGATATTAGTCAATGGCTTAAAGATAAATTGGAAAATTATGAGATTAATGAATCTTATGAGAATAAAAGTTATTTTAGAACAATAAGCCATGATAATAATTTTGTTAATATCTTAATGGGGTCAAGAGCCTTTTATGAAGGGTGGGATTCTAACAGGCCAAATGTAATGATTTTCATAAATATTGGTAAGGGAGATGCTAAAAAATACGTTACTCAGTCAATTGGTAGGGGAGTAAGAATTCAGCCAATCAAAGGAAAAAGAAAAAGGCTCCTTCCATTAAAGCGAGAAAATGATATTATTGATAAAGAAGTATATTCAAAGTTAGAGCAAGAAGATATCTCTTTAATAGAAACCTTGTTTGTTCTTGGAACTAATAAAAAGAATGTACAGGTAATACTGGAAAGCATAAAATATGAAAGAAAAGCTTCTGGAGAGATGATAGAGCTAGAAGAAAATAAAGAGATTAAAGATAAAATTTTACTCATTCCTGTTTACAAAGATAGAAAAGAAGTGGTATCTGTTGGAAAGCTTCCTAAATTTGAAGGAAACAGGCAACTTTTAACAGCTTTCATAGAGTGGATAGGTGATGAAAGATTAATTTATGCGTTATTCTCTCACGAAAATTATGTTAATCCAAAAACTCTTGAAAAATCAAGAGATTTTCTTAAAAATGGTAATTTCTTAACATTTAAAGGAAGCGATGTTTATTCTCAATTGGCTAAACTGATGAGTCATGTTAACATAACTTTGCAAGATTTAGATAAATTTAAGCAAGTGGAAGATGAGATAGTACACTTTAAGAGAATTAGAGTAACTCTAGAAGCAAGAGAATTGCAGAAATTGAAAGGGTTAATAAATAAGGTAAAGATATATAGAGATCCTTCAAAACAAGAGTCTGAATTAAAGAAGTTATTGGAAGCCAAAAAGATAAGTGTAGATGATTATACTTCTAAAATCAAAGAATTAAGTAAGATGTCTAATGAAGAAGAATTCATAACAAATGGTTCTACATTAAGAATAAAAAATTTATTAAACCATTACTACATCCCAATTATCCTTTCTGAAAAAGAAAAGATAGATTATATTAATCACATAATTAATGTAGAAAGTGAAAAAAGATTTATTGAACAATTAGAGAATTTCATAAAACAAGAAAATAACATCCTTAAATCATTTGATTGGTGGATGTTTTGTAAATTAGACGAATACCTTGATAATATTTTTATTCCATACTACAACAAAGCACATAATAAAATAGAGAAATTCAAACCAGATTTTATTTTTTGGCTTAAAAAAGAAAATAAGTATTTCATAATTTTTGCTGATCCGAAGGGAACGAAGCATACGGATTATGAGTACAAAGTAGATGGATATAAATTAATTTTTGAAGAAAAGGATGAAAAAAAGACCTTCCAAAAAGATAAAATTAATGTGCAGGTTCATCTCTTCCTATTTACAGAGGATATAAATAAACTCTCAGAAGGTTACAAGAAGTATTGGTTTGATGATTTTCAGAAAATGATAGAAAGATTTGTTAGTGAGGAAAAAGAAAAACCTATCGTGATAAAATGAAGGATTCAATATTGTTAAATATAAATAAGAGAAAAATAAAAGAGGTAAGATTTAATAATACATCTCATTTTCTCATCAATGGTGATTCCCTTAAAATTTTAAAAAATATAAAAGGATGCAATATAGATCTTATTATTACTGATCCGCCATATAATGTTGGTTTAGATTATGGTCCTTATTCTAAAGACAGAAAAAGAAAAGAAGAATATTTTGCTGAATGTAGGATATGGTTAAAAGAATGTGCTAGGTTGTTAAAAAACACAGGATCTTTCTATTTAATTAACTATCCTGAAATTAATGCAAGGCTTCTACCATTTATAGAAGATGAATTAAAGCTTAAATTTAGGCGTTGGATAACATGGCACTACCCGACAAATATAGGACACTCTAAAAAGAATTTTACAAGAAGTCAACGATCAATCCTATTTTTTACAAAAAGCAACAAATACACTTTCAATAGAGAGAATATAATTCAGCACTATAAAAATCCAGAAGTCAAGAAAATAAAAGAACGTATAAAAAACGGTTCAAAAGGAAGAACTTCTTATGATTTATTAAGATTTTTGGACCTAATTGAATTAAGTAAAGGTATGATTGATGTGTTAGATATAAATTTGCTTAAGAATGTTTCAAAGGACAGATTTAATAAAAAACATCCATGCCAGTTACCTTTAGAACTTTTGAGAATATTCGTTAAAGTAAGCAGCAACAAGAATGACATACTATTAGATCCATTTGCAGGCACATTCACTTTATCTGCTGTTGCAAAAGAATTAAATAGAAATTCAATAGGGATTGAGATAAATCCTGATTACATTAAATTAGGTTTGAAAAGGTTGAAAAAATGAGAAGAGGTTATTCAGCAAATAATGAACTAAGAAATCTTGCTAATAACTTAGGGTTTAAAATTTATATTTTTGATGACCCCAAAATAGGCCATGAAATAAAATTAAGAGATAAAAGTAAAGATGGAGAAATAGATGCTGTAATCTTACATAAAAATTTAGTTTTTTTGATTGGAATTAATGAAGGTAGAAGTGAAAAGGTAATGAAAGAATTAGAAAAGTTCTTTGACAAACTTGACAGAGTTGATAAAGTTGAGGCATTAGACCTGAGCATTAAAGTAACTAAAAAAAGAAAAAAGAACATTGCGGAAAAAGAGAAATTAGCAAATAATAAACTTAAAGAAATACAAGATCATATACGTTCCTTCTCTTCAGACTACAAACCAATATTAAAGAAGGTATTTTTTGCTCCAAATAAGCAAATTGACGAGGAATATCTCTTAAAGCAAAAAGAATCAAATAATATCATAATCGATAAAGACATCCACCAATATTTTCTTGAAGTATTAAACAGATTAAATAAAACAATACTTTTCAATGATTTTATGTATTTTTTGAATGTAAGAAAATCAGATTTAGAGAAAAAAAGTGCCTCTAAAACAGATAAACCAGCAAGGTCTAATCCATTTAAGGTAACAAGATTACCTTTATCTAAAGAAGATATGATCATGTACTCCTTCTCACCAAGAGTAGAGGAGATTGTTGATTATGTTACTGTCTTAAGGATGGCTCAAAAGTACGACAAAAAAGGATTCCAAAGAATGATTAAATCCAATAGGCTAGAAAAAATAAATGAATACTTAGAGAAAAGTGAAACTTTTCCAAATAATATTATTATCTTTTTGAACCCCGATATCTACAAGGACGAAAAAGAGTTCTACAATTCTACTGATGAAGAAATAACATTCTTTGATGAGTATAATTCTCTAATAATAATAGACGGTCAACATAGATTTTTTTCTTTTGTTAAGGGTAATAAGTTAAATAGTCATATTTTAGTTACTCTAATATTTCTTAAAAAAGGTGATGAAAAAGAAAAATATCTTCAAATGGAGAAAATATTTTATAAGATTAATAAAACTCAAGAAAAAGTCGACCCAAACCTCTCTTTTATCTTAAAGGCAAGAATAGACCCAGAATCTGAAGAGAATTTTTGGTATCAAGTATTTAAAAAACTTGATAAGAAAGGGTTCTTTTCTGGAAGGTTTTCTTTTAAAGAAACAACACTCAAAAGAGGAGAATCGAGAAAAAGTATAATTAGTGTGATTACATATGGGGGAGTTTTAAGGTTGAACAAGAAGTATAAGAGGGGTGGTCTAGAAATTGAAGGATTGGCTACATTTTATTCAGGCTATAAGGAAGATGAGAATATTCGTAAAGAGGGAACAGAATTCGCTTTTAATTTAATAAAAAATTATTTTGACATAATTGAAAAAGTATTACATACCCAAAAGATAGAAAAGGATAAACTTACTCCAAGAGAAATAGGAGCACTTCTTAGATTATTAAAGCATTTCATGATAGATAATAAAGAAAATCTTAGAAAATTAGGAGATATACAAGATATAACTAAATCAAGAGAAAAAGAAATATCTAGTACTATTAAATATTTTGAAGATATTCTGAATAACATCAAGTTCAAGGAGACTATAGAGCTTGATTATCCGACAAGTAATTGGGCTGCTGTAGAGGGCTATATGCTCAAAAAAATACATAGAAAGAAACCAGAGTTCGGGAATAAAGTATTGCTTTCCAAAAAAGGCTTAGAGGTATACGAATCTAGTTAAACATCTATAACCCTCAAATCTAGTTGACGGTGTCATCAACTTTGCCAACTACTGTTTATATAAAAACCAACAACTCTAAACATTACAAAAATTTATGAAAATCATTTTGATAACTTTTCTTTACTAATCAGTTTATTCTTCAATTTTTCTTTGCTCAGCAATAAAGAAAGCCCTATTTGATTCTTCTTCTTTTATGTTGCCCTCTCTTTCATAAATTGCAGTTGCAGTAGGCAAAGCAAATTTCCCTGTGACACCAATTTTTGAGTAAATAATATAAGACAAAACTCTTACCTCTCCAGGCATTAACCTCTCAAAATTCCACTCTATTTTTCTTGTTTTTTCATCAACTTTTTTAGGAGCTTCTCCACTAAATTTATCATAAAGTTTTACTAAAGCAGGAATTCTATCTATAATATTAACTCTTTCAACAAATCTTCTTGCATGTACTGTTAAATTAACTTTTAAAGCAAACTCACCGCCTTTAGCTCTTACAAACTGAACATTTTTTCTTAAGATTATATCACCTCTTGTATAATCAACAACTAAAACAACAACCAAAACCAAAAATAAAACCAAAATAAATGGTAAAAACCAGTTTGTTTTTACAACAATTTCAAATTTTTCACCCGGTTTTAATTCTTTTACCCATGTATAGTAAACAGCTGTTCCTTTTCTCTCAACAAAATCTGGAGTAGGAGAAAAGCTCGTAAAAAGTCTTGAAATTATATTTTTCTTTATTACAGTATCAGCATGTTCTATCTTATTTCCTTCATTACTTTTAGTTATAACATTTGTATTAACAAAAAACCCAAAATCTTTCCTAGTTGTTGTAACAATTCCTTTTTCAACGAAATTAACAACACCAGTTACCTCTGTTGTTTTTCCTAAATAAGATATTTCTGTTTTTATAGTATAAAATCCTGATGTTAAACTTCTAAATTGATTTTTATCTAGTTTTATACTTATATTTTTAATTTCTCTTGGAGAAAGGCTGATTTTTCTCTCAAAGCTAAAAAAAGGAGAACTAACCTTTAACTCTAAATTCTCAAAATTATAATTCTCCTCGATTTTTAATAAAAAACAATGTTTCTGTTGAGCTTGGGCTTATATCTGTTGCGCCAACTTCAAAAGCATCTTTTAAATCAATAATTTTAAATGTTAAATCTTCTCTAATTACAGAATTGTCTTTTTGGGATTTTACGTAAATTGTTATTGTGTAGTAACCCCTTTCTAAAAGTTGTCTTAAAGGAAGAATTTCTAAAGTTATATTTTTAGTTTCAGCTTGAGAAATAAAAACAGGCTCTTCTGGAAAATTCCTAAAGCCAACTAGGTTATAAAAAATAAAATTATCGCTTGGGCCTAGATTAGTCACGCTTAATTCAAAAACAACTGGATTATTTACGTCAGCAATTAAAATTTCTCCAGAGCTTTTTTTCTCAATTTTTAGGTTTATAGCAGAAGCAAAATTTACCAACAATACTAAAAAAACCAAAGACAAGAAAATAATTCCTCTTTTCATGTTAACTAGATGAAGAGTTTATATTTAAGGATTTCGGTTTTAAAACTTAATTCTTATTAATAGCTTACATGTTTTATTAAATTCAAAAACTAAAGAACAAGTTAAGTAAAAAAGGTATCTTATTTCTTAAACAATCATTTCTTTTTTGCTTCCAAGTCTAGATACGCTTTAGTCTGGCTCAAAAATTCGTCACAAGATGAAGCAACTTTTTCTTTATATTGCAAAACTCTATCATGAATTATATATTTTTCATAAGTTTCTCTTAAAAACTTTTTAAAGCCACTACCCTCAAACTTATCTTCATAATCTCTAACTAAAGTTCCTTTAACTGAAATCTCAACAGATCCTTTATTTGTTGAAATTTTTACATTTCCTTGCATTACTTCTACGTTTTTTAAATCAGAAACTTTAAAAGAAACCTTAATTTCCATCTTAAAATAATCAGTCATCTCCTTCGTTCCCTTCCACTCTACAGTAATGTCTTTTGAGTCTCCTTTAATTTTTTCAGAATACTTGTCCTCAGAAAGACTAACTCCTGTTTCTTCAACAAGCCAATCATGACAAAACTTATATAAGTCTTTAAAAGAGAATATTCCATTATAGCTTATCTTACTTGAATATACCTCTTCTTTTTCTGCCATTTAAATTACCTCTTTTTAAGAAAAAGGGAAAAATAATTTAAATATTTATCTAAAATCTTTAAAAACCTTAAAATTATTTTTATTTTTTATATCACCTAAATTTTTTCATTACAACCCTCACAAACAAGCATTCCATTAACACGGGATAACTGACTCCAATTTCCACACTCTTCACATATTCCCTCAAAAACCCTAACATTACTCTTAATTCTTTTTAGTTTTTCTTGCTCTTCTCTTATTTTTGCATACTCATCAAGTTCTGGGTAGTATTCAGGATGAAATGCTAAAATGTCTTTTATTGTAACAATTCCTAAAAGTTCATTACCATTTATAACAACAGGCAATCTATCAAATTTCTGCTTATTCATTTTTTTTATTGCTTCTTCTATTGTTGCATTTGGATTTATTGTTATTATTTTTTTAGGTGAGAGTTTTATTGCTTCTGTCTTTAAAACACTTGGATTTCTTTTTTTAACTAATGCCCATAATATATCTTTCTCACTTATAATCCCTAAAAGTTTTTTATTTTCCTTAATTATTAAACTTCCGACTCTTTTTCTTACCATTATCTTTGCACATTCAAGCAAGCTAGTTTTAGGAGAGATTGTAATAGGATTCCTTGTCATTACATCAGAAACCAAAATCTTTTTCATATATTTTTAAAGATTTAAATTACTTATAAATATTGTGAATTTATATAGTTACAACTAAAAAATTTTTACAAAGAAAACAGCAATATTTTTAAATAGGACACTAATTAAAATTTTGTAGATAAAATGGTAGAAAAACCAATAATTTTAATGCCTGAAGATGTACAAAGAATTTTAGGAAAAGACGCTCAGAGAAATAATATTCTTGCTGCAAGAATGGTATCTGATATTGTAAAAACAACATTAGGACCAAAAGGTATGGATAAGATGCTTGTCTCTCCTTCTGGTGATATTGTTATTACTAATGATGGCGTAACGATACTTGAAGAAATGCAAATAGATCATCCCGCAGCAAAAATGATGGTTGAAATTGCAAAAACACAAGAAAGTGAGGTTGGAGATGGAACTACTACAGCGGTTATGCTAGCTGGAAAACTTCTTGAGAATGCAGAAAAACTTTTAGATCAAAAAATACATCCTACAATAATTGCAAAAGGATATAAAATAGCTTCTGAAAAAGCACAAGAAATTCTTAAAGAGATAGCATTAAAGATAACAAAAGATGATGAAGATGTTCTTAAAAACATAGCTATGACAGCAATGACTGGAAAAGGAGCTGAGGGAATAAAAGAAAAATTAGCTGAGATTATTGTTTCTGCATTAAAGCAGGTTGTAAATCAAGGAAAAGTTGATCTTGATGATATAAAAATACAAAAATCTAAAGGAGGCAGCATAGAAGACACAGAACTAATTTCTGGGATAGTAATTGATAAAGAAAGAATTTCTTATGATATGCCTAGACAAGTAAAAAATGCAAAAATAGCTTTAATTGATTTTCCTATTGAAATAAAAAATCTTGAGATTGATACAAAAATCTCAATTACTAGTCCTGAGCAACTTCAAGAGTTTATGTTATTGGAAGAAAGAACAATAAAAGAAATAGTAGAAAAAATAAAAATTTCTGGCGCAAACGTTGTATTCTGTCAAAAAGGAATAGATGATTTTGCACAGTACCTTCTTGCTAAAGATAGAATTTATGCTTGTAGACGCGTTTCAAGAAGTGATATGGAAAAAATTTCTAAAGCAACTGGAGCAAAAATTGTAAGTAATGTTAATGAATTAACTCCTTTTGAACTTGGTAATGCTGATCTTGTTGAAGAGATAAAAAGAGGAGATGAAACTCTTACTTACATAACTGGCTGTAAAAATCCTAAAGCACTTACTATTTTAATTCATGGAGGTAGCGAACACGTTATTGATGAAATAGAAAGAGCAATAAAAGATGGCTTAGGTGATGTAGCTTCTGTAATTGAATCAGGTCTTGTTGTTCCTGGAGGTGGAGCAACTGAAATAGAATTATCAAAAAGATTAAGAGATTTTTCTCAAGAACTTTCAGGAAGAGAGCAACTTGCTGTAGAGGAGTTTGCTTCTGCTTTAGAATTTATACCAACAACACTTGCCGAAAATGCTGGTTTAGATCCAATTGATTCAGTAACAGAACTAAAATCTAGACACGATGCTGGAGAAAAAAATGTTGGTTTAAATTTGTTTACAAACAAAATAGAAAATGTTTTTGATCAGGGGATTATAGAGCCTTTAAAAATAAAAACTCAAGCAATAAATTCTGCCACTGAAGTCGCAATAATGATTTTGAGGATAGATGATATAATTTCTTCAACAGGAAAAAGTGAAAAATCTTCTTTTAAAAAATCAGAAGATTATGACAATTTATAACTTAAAGTCTGTTTCAGAAAAAAAATTTTTAGAGGACATTATTAACGAAAACGATTTAATAATTTTTGATACTTCTTCTTTTATTTCTGGTTTCTTACAAGATTATGAACAAAGATTATTTTTTGTGAACTCTTTTCATGAATTAAATAAAAATTTAATGATTGAAGGTATAAATTTTTTAGAATTTTATCTTGGATTCCTTCAAAATCAAAAAACAATAACAGTTAGAGAAGTTTATGAAGAAATGTTAAAAACAAGAGAGATTCTTTCTGAAAAAATAAGATATCTAAGGAAAAGAGATCATAAAAGAAAAGTAAAGTACCACAAAAAAAGTGAAAGAGAAATATTTTTTGAAGAAATTTTAGAACTATTAAATGAGTGTTGTAAAGAAGCAAAAAGATCTATTGTTAGCTTAAAACAAAATGAAGATTATGCTTCTCTAGAAAAAAGAGTTATTGAAATATCAGAATTAACCCATTCAAAAGTTTCTTATGCAGAATTTTACCCTGTAAAAAGAATAAAACCAAAAAAAGAAAAAGAAGAGCTTTACACTGATGAAAAAATAGTTGCTCTTGCACTTTATTATTGCCTTTTTAAAAGAAAAAATGTTGGAATTTTAACTAGAGATTCTGACATAAAAAGAATAACTTCAAACACTCTTATTTATCTTTTAAATGAAAACCAATTACCTCTTATAGGAAGAATTAGCATTTACACTTTTGAGGATTCTACTGGTTCTGAAGAACCTTTATTCATTGATTTGTTCAATTCAAATAATTTCTTAAAAAATCACATTAAAGCGTAAATTACAGAACCAACAATAACCATTGATGCTAAGAAATTCTTCCAAGACATTTTCTCTTTAAGAAAAAAATGAGCAAAAGTGTAAATAAAAACAGGACCAAGCATTAATAATAACGTTGTAAATATTACACCTATTTTTAGGTAACCATAATAAACTATTACTCTATATAAAACCCAAATAACACCTGTTAAAAAAATTAAAAAACCTGTTTTTTTGTTTATTTCTTTAAATTTTGGCCTAAATATTAAAAAACTTAATAAAAAAATTGCAGAACTTCTTAAAAAATAAAAGCTTAATGGTGAGTAAAAATTAAGAATAAGCCTTGATATTACAAGTTCTAAAGCAAAAAAGAAACTACCTAAAATTGCTGCAATGAAATATTTGTTAAATGTTAAATGATGCCTTTTAATATGCGAAAAGATTAAAGCAAAAGAGGCAACAAATGCAGGAATAACGACTCTAGCATTTCTCTCATAAAGTTCTCCATAAAAAAAACTAAATAACAAAGCTAGTAAAATCACAAATAATGGTTCCATAACACGTGCAGGTTCTAAATTAACTATTTTTTCCCATTTCATAGAATAAAAAACTAGGATATTTGCAATTATAGAAAAAAACACGACAAAAAACAAAATTAGAAAATTCTTAATTTCAAAAGCTTCAGCATCGACTTTCCAGAAAAACAATAACAAAGGAAACATTGATAAGACTATTGCTAAAAAAGATACAATTTGATAAGTTTTAATATCGATTTTCCTTTTTACTAAAACAGCTCTTTCAAGAATTGTTCCAGCTGCTAAAGCGCCGGCACCTAAAATTGGTAAGTAAAAAGCCATTTTTTCCTCTTTTATTCAAAAAAGAAAAAAGCTTATATAAAGTTAACCTTAACAACGTTAACGAATAATTTATAAATTTGTTTTCCTTTTTAAAAAAATGGCAATAAATCTTTATTCAACTCCAACCTGCCCATGGTGCGCAAAAACACGAGAATTTTTTAAAAAAAATAAAATAAAGTATAAAGATATTGATGTAAGCTCTAACAAAAAAGCTCTTCAAGAAATGTTTAAGAAATCAGGTCAAATGGGAGTTCCTGTAATTGACGTCAACGGAAAAATTATTGTTGGTTACAACGAAACTGAACTTAAAAAACTCTTAAAAAAATAAAAAAGAGGAAACATGCAAATATTTAAGAACTATATCAATGGTAAATACATTTCTTTCTCTACAAAAACAATAAGTGTTATAAGTCCTTATACAGAAAAAGAAATCGCAAAAATTGTAGATTCAAATGAGAAAGATGTTAATGAAGCTGTTAAAGCAGCAAAAAATGCGTTCAGAAATTGGAAAAACACAACACCAAAAGAAAGATCAGAACTTTTTTTTAAACTTGCTGAGTTAATTGAAAATAACAAAGAAGAATTATCAAGACTAGAATCAAAAAATCAAGGAAAACCAATTTCTCTTGCAAGACTTGATTTTGAATTTGCAATAGATAATTTAAAATTTTTTGCATCAGCTGTTAGAAATTTTCAGGTTGTTATGCCTGGAACATATATTGACAAGCACTTCAGAAAAAAACACAAAGCTTTAGGAACCTCAATACTTGTAAGAGAGCCTGTAGGTGTTGTTGCTTCTATTGTTCCTTGGAATTATCCTTTCATGATTGCATGTTGGAAACTTGCTGCAGTTGCCGCTGGCAATACAATAATCTTAAAACCATCTTCTTTAACTCCACTAACAGCATTAAAACTAGCTGAGTTTTCAGAAAAAGCAGGTTTTCCATCAGGAGTTATTAATATTATTCTAGGTTCAGGAGAAAATGTTGGTAGAATTCTTGCTTCTCATCCTGAAATAAACATGATTTCTCTGACTGGAAACACTGAAACAGGAAAAGAAATTATGAGGCTCGCCTCCTCTAATTTAAAAAGAGTTCATCTTGAATTAGGAGGAAAAGCACCATTTATTGTTTTTGAAGATGCTGATCTTGAAAAAGCAGCAAAGTATGCAGTTGACTCATCAATTATAAATTCTGGTCAAGATTGCACAGCAGCCTCTAGAATTTATGTTCAAGAAAAAGTTTATGAAAAATTTATAAGTATGGTAAAAAGCTATGCAGAAAAAATTTCTATAGGTGATCCTTCAAAAGATTCTACTGTTTTAGGCCCGCTTATATCAAAAAATCAAACCGAAAGAGTCTCTTGGTTTTTAAAAAATTTAGAAAAAGATGAGAAAATTGTTTGGCAATCGAAAGTTCCAAAAAAAGGCTATTTCTTTCCAATAACAATCATCAAAAATTTTTCTCAAAAAGGAAACCTTTGCAAATTAGAAGTTTTCGGTCCAATTATTGCTATCGCTAAATTCAAAACAACTGAAGAAGCAATTGAAAAAGCAAATGATGTAGATTATGGTTTAGCATCAAGCATCTGGACAAAAAACATAGAAAAAGCTTTTTTAGTAGCAAACTCTTTAAGGTTTGGTGAAGTTTGGATTAACGATCATCTTCCTCTTGTTTCAGAAATGCCTCATGGAGGAATAAAACAAAGTGGTTATGGTTCAGATCTTTCAATTTATTCTCTTCAAGATTATACTTACCTTAAACATATCTATGTAGGATTCAATTAAAATGGCAAAGAAAAAAAGAAAAAAAGCAAAAGTATGCCCTGATTGCGGAAAATCTCCTTGCAGGTGTTAATTTATTAAGTTAAAAAGTTAAAATTTGAAAAAAGTAAAATTTATCATGATTTAGAAAGAGGTTAGTATATTAATTAATTTTTAAATTAAAATCTTATAAAAAATGAAAAGAATTGTTGTTTTGGGTGGTTATGGTATAATTGGAAAAATCGTGGTTTATGATTTATTCAAAACCAATAAAAATTGTGAAATTTTTGTGGTAGGAAGAAACCTAGAAAAAGCAGAAGAATATGCAAATTCTTTTAATTCTCCAAGAGTTAAAGCAAAAAAAACCAACATTCAAAATAAAAAAGAACTTGTTTCTTTAATAAAGGGTTCTGATGTTGTTGTTAATTGTGTTCAGTATTATTTTAATTTTGAGATTATGAAAGCTTGCTTAAAAGCAAAAACAAATTATGTTGACTTAGGAGGTTTGTATCATTTAACAAAAAAACAACTTAAACTTCATCGTTATTTTAAAAAAATTAAAAAACTAGCAATTCTAGGTTGTGGATCTTCTCCAGGAATAACTAATGTTTTAGTTGCTTATGGCTCAAAATTACTTAAAAAAATAAATGAAATTGAAATTTTTTTTGCAGATAAAGACGAAACAAAATACGAACAAAAATTTGTTCTTCCTTACAGTTTTAAAACTCTTGTAGATGAATTTACTCTTAAACCAGCGGTTTTAAAAAAAGGAAAAATTAGATTTGTAAAGCCGATGTCTGGAGAAAAAATATATTACATTGATGGATTTGGAAAAAAAAGAGCTTTTTTAACTTTACATTCAGAACTAGCAACTCTTCCTTCTTTTTTAAAAGATAAAGGAATAAAAGATATTGAATTTAGAGTAACTTTTGATGATGATTTCATAGAAAAAATTAAGATTTTGATTGAAAATGGTTTTACTTCAAAAGAAAATTTAAATTTAAGTGGACAAAAATTAAAAATTATCGATGTGACCTCAAATCTAATGGAAAAATTCATAGTTAACCAGAAAACAAAAATAAAAGACAAAGAAATTTTAAGAGTAATTTTTAATAAAGGATCTTTATTTTTAGATGCTATAACTAAAACAACAAGAAACATTTCTGCCGGAAGCTATAACACAGGAGTTCCTTGTTCGATCATCACACAGATGATTTCAGAAAATAAAGGACTTTTAAAAAAATCAGGGGTCTATGCTCCAGAAAGCATTATAAATCCAAAAGAATTTTTTAGTGAGTTGAAAAAAAGAGGAATAATCATTTTAAAAAATAAAAAGAGAGTTAACTAACTTAATAAACCGTAAAAATGAAATATGATTTTATAATTTTTGGAGGAACTGGTTTTCAAGGAAGTATTTGTGCAAGAGATTTACTTGAAAATAATTATAAGATACTTTTAGTAGGAAGAGATAAAAGTTCAATTTCTAATATTCTAAAAAATAAAAACGCGTCTTTTATGAAAGTTGATTTAACAAACTATAAAGAAATTGTTTCTGCAATAAAGAAATCAAATCCTGATGTTGTTATCAATTGTGCTGAATTAGTTTTTAATGTTCAGATAATGAAAGCGTGTTTAGAAACAAAAAAACCAGTTACAGATCTTGGGGGCTTGCAAAAAATAACTGAACAGCAATTTAAATTTCATAAAAAATTTCAGGAAAAAGAAATTTTGTGTTTAACGGGTTGTGGTTCAACTCCAGGAATTGTAAATGTCATGACAGCTTATGCTGTTGATAAATTAGATAGTGTAGAAACAATAAAATTGGGTTTTGCATGGAATTCTAACATAAAAAAATTTGTTATTCCTTATTCTATGCCTAGCATTTTTCACGAATTTACAGAAGACCCGGTGACTTTTCATAACGGAAAATTTGTAAGAGAAAAAAGAGCAAGATGTGTTGGAGAGGTTAATTTTAAAGAGATAGGAAAACAAAAAGTTTATTGTATTGTTCATTCAGAGGTTTATACTTTTTCTAAATACTTTAGAAATAAAGGGCTTAAGAATATACATTATATGGCTGGTTTTCCAGAACATTCATTTAAAGTTATACAAACACTTATTGATCTTGGTTTTAACTCTGAAGAAGAAATAGAAGTTTCGGGAAATAAAATTAAAATTGTCGATTTTACAAACAAAGTTCTTAAAAAAATAAAACAGCCAAAAAATTATCGTGAGGTTGAAAATATTTGGGCTGAGATTTATGGAACAAAAAATGGAAAAGATAAATTAGTAAAAATGAATTGTCTTGTAAGAACATTAAAAGGATGGGAAGATGCAGGAAGCAATATTGATACGGGGAGAACAATTGCTTTAATTTCAGAAATGATAAAAAAAGGTCAAATAAAAGATAAAGGAGTTTATGCTCCAGAGGCAGTTGTTCCTCAAAAACTTTTTTTCAATGAGTTAGCAAAAAGAAAAATGTTTGTTTATGAAAACGGAAAAAGAATAAATTAAAAAAATAAAGATTGTTAAAGAAAATTAGAGTTTGTTTATAAAATGAAAAAGAAAATAAAAGATTTAAAACAAAAAATAAACCAGTATGATTTTATAATAATAGGTGCTGGCGGAACAGCATTAGCTGCTGCAATGTATGCTGCAAGACTTGGATTAAAAACACTTGTTTTAGGAAGCACTTATGGGACAGAGCTTCCAATTGGTGGGGTGATCACAACAACACATATTGTTGAAAACTATCCTGGATTCATAAGATTGTCTGGAGTAGAGCTAGCGAAAAAACTTGAAGAGCATGCTAAATCTTATAAAGAAGTTACAATAAAAAATGAAAAAGTTAGCGAAATAAAAAAGAACGGAAATTGTTTTTTAGTTTCAACCGAGAATAAAAGAAATTATGTTGGAAAAACAATTTTGTTTGCTACTGGAACAAAATGGAGAAAACTTCCTGATTCTGTAAAAGGTTCTCGAGAATTTGAAAATAAAGGGGTTAGTTATTGCGCTTTATGTGATGGACCTTTATTTAAAGGAAAAGTTGTTGCAGTTATAGGAGGAAGTGATAGCGCTGCAAAAGATGCATTACTTCTTTCAGAGTATACAAAAAAAGTTTACATTATCTATCGAGGAGAACAAATTCACCCAGAGCCAATAAACATGGAACGCATTAAAAAAAATAAAAAAATAGAAATTATAAACAATACAAATGTTATTGAAATAAAAGGTAAGAATTCTGTTGAGAGTGTTGTTTTAGATAAACCATATAAAGGAAAAAAAGAGTTGAAGGTTCAGGGTGTTTTTGTTGCAATAGGTCATATTCCTATCTCTGATCTCGCAAAAAATTTAGGTGTTAAACTTAATGAAAAAGGAGAAATAGAGATTAATCATGCAACTTCTGAAACAAATATTCCTGGAGTTTATGCTGCTGGAGATGTAACAGATAAACCATTCAAACAGCTTATTACGGGCGTGGCAGATGGTTGTACTGCTGCTTACTCTGCTTATCAGTACATCACAAAAAATAAAATTCTAACATGTTAAACAAAAAGTTATTTTGATTTTCTATAAATTCTTTTTCTATAAAATTTAAATATTTAAAGAAATTCTTTTTTTATGGACAGACAGATTTCATTAGATGAAATTAAAGAAATTTCTAAATTTACTTATGTTTTAATTGATAGAGAAAAAATAAATTCTTTATCTGATTTAGAGAAAATGGCATCAACTCGTTTGGACGTTGTTGGAAGATACAGACATTTATTTGTTTTTGATTTAGAAGCATCAGAAAGAGGAAAAATTGTTAAGGTCGTCTTCGAATATGTTCATCCAAACAAAGGGGTTCCTTTAAGAATAGAAATAGATAGTGCATTAAACTACACTAAAATAACACTAAAGTCAAGAGACAGGGTTTTTGGATATTATCCTTTTTCAAGAGATGCTTATGGAAATCTAATTCAATCAATAAAAACAAACAAATCTTCTATTGATGATCTTAAAGAAGAATTAAAAAAGATTTTCTCTTAACACTTCAATAAAATAAAATTCTAACCTATTAAAAATCTAAAAAACTCTGGGTGTAGAAGACATTATTTCTTTAAAAAGCGAAATAAGCCATAAAAAACACAACAACCAAAATAACAATCAAAATAAAGATTAAGAGTAGTAACTGTAGAGTGATAATAAAACCGAAAGATTTATAAATATGCTTTTCTTTGAAAAAAACATGGCAGAAACAAATCAAAAAGAGATTGAAGATTTAATGAGAAAAAGAAGAGAGAATGCAATATCTAATTTAGAGTATGAATTATATCAAGGAGTGTTTGGATCAAATCAAGTAAGAAATAATCCTTTATTGTATGGTCAGCTTGGTCTTTTTGGAGCAGAACAAAAATATACTGAGTTAATGTTTTCTGAAGAAATTGAAAGAAAAAGAAAAGAAGAGTATCTTTCTAGATTAAAAGAAGGAAAAGCTTTTGGTGTTTTTGGTGAACCCTCATATCCAACAAATTATGAAATCTCTTTAAAGATTGCTAAGATACTAGAAGAAAGCAAAATGGTTGTTAGCTTAGCTGATTTAGAAAGAATTGTTAGAGGATTATCTAATGGTTTTGAGTTTAGTGTTCCTACAGAACTAGCATCTTATACAGCAGAATCTATATTAAGCAAACCAGAAGAAAACAGAACTGAACAAGAAAAAGATGCTTTAAATGCTTTCAATATTTTAAGAGAAGCATATAACAGGGCTGTTTCATTAAAAGTAGCTTCTTCAGGTTATTTTGCTGATTTGAATGAAGCAGGAAAAGAGATTCTTGAAAAATATAAGCCAAAAGAAGGAGAACAAAAAAGATGATAACTCCTTTGCCTTTAAAAAGAACACAATATGGATTAGAAAATCCTAATTCCTCTCGTGATGTTTTTGAAGGAGAGGTTGATCCAGAAAGATATGAAATTCTAGAAAGGTACAAAGTTGGAGCACACTCTATTATCTATAAAGCTCTAGACACAAAAACAAAAAGAATTGTTGCAATTAAAAAGCATTTACACTACATACCTCAAACAAATAACCCTGAAGAGATAAGGTTAGACTGAATATAGGTCAAAAAGATTATTAAAAGAACTAGAAAGTATTTTTGATTTCTATGTAGCAAATAAGTAGAAATTCAAAATTTGAAAATCAACGAAGTTATTTTCTCCCTAAATTTTATTGTGAAACTGGTTCCACGATAAATTTATAAAGGGTCTTTTACTGAATTTTTTGTAATAATTAACAAAAATGGCTGAAGAAAAAAAAGAAAGTGGAACAATAACAATAAAGAAGCAAGATTTGTGGAAATACTCAACTTTTATTTTGCTTGCTATTATTGTAATTGGCGGGTTTTTTGTTTTAAGAGGAGGTAAAAGTAGCGGGAACGTTGTAAATACAGGATCTGAAACACAACCAACAGAACAACCTTCAATAAAAGTTAGCTCTTTAATTGAGGATAATGATCCTGTTTTAGGAGATAAAAATGCTCCTGTTTCAATTATTGAATTTTCAGATTTTCAGTGTCCTTTTTGTGCTCAAGCTCATTTTGGTGCATTAGCAGAGTTTAAACAGAGTGATTATTTCAAAAATGGTCAGGTTAATCTTGTGTACAAACACTTTCCTTTAAGTTCAATACATCCTTTTGCACAAAAAGCAGCTGAAGCATCTATGTGTGCTTATGATCAAGGAAAATTTTGGGAGTATCATGATATGCTCTTTGAAAACCAAAACGCGCTTGACACCCAAAGTCTTAAATCTTATGCACAGCAACTCGGTTTGAATACACAAGAATTTAATAATTGTTTAGATAGCAACAAGTACAGATCTGAAGTCACAAAAGAATTTTCTCAAGCAACTTCTTCTGGAGGTCAAGGAACCCCTTACTTTATAATTGTAAACAAAGAATCAAATAGAGCTATACCTGTTTCAGGCGCTGTTCCATGGCAGAACCTTGAGGGTGCTATACAATCTATTTTATAATTTTGCTTTTTTATAATTTTATTTAATATTAAAAAGAAGTAGAATAATATGAAAAAAAGTAGAATTGAAAGAATAAAAAAAGCTATTTTTGAAAGGCCATATGTTTTTTCCTTTATAGGAATTTTTATAATTTATATTGCTATAAATTTAATAATAAATAAGCTGTATGTAAATTTTTATGTTTTTAATTCATTTGTTTTGTGGTTCAGAATTCCTTTCTTACTTTTTAATTTTTTAATCGTACCATCACTTGTAGCTTTAACAATCAACCTTTCAATTTTGAGGTTTAAAGAAGCTGGAGTTGGTAAACATACAGGAATAATTGGTTTAGGAGCATTTGGCGGAATTCTCGGAGGAGCATGCCCTGGATGTTTTGTTGGATTGTTTCCTGCTTTTTTAGGTTTATTTGGTTTGACAGCAACATTAAGCATTCTTCCTTTTTATGGTTTAGAAATTCAGGCTGCTTCCACTTTATTGTTATTAGTTGCGATAAACCTCTTAACAAGAGATGTTATCTGTAAAGTTTAATTAAAAAGTAAAAAACAAATGGTTAATGAGATTAAAATAAAAAAGAAGAGTTTTATTTTACTTTTAGCTTTAATTGTAACTTTGCCAACACTAATAATTTTATGGATTTATTTGTTTCAGCCAGGTATTTCTGTTAAAAATCAAGCTTCTTCTGACATATCTGGTTTCAATCTTGAAGCAAAGTTTAAAGTTTTAAGTGAGGCTAGAACAAATTTTTGTGTTGGTCCTGATGTTTTTGATAGAGTTGATACTGAAAAACTTCAGGGCTCTTGCTGTTCTGCAATGGACTTTCATAGATATAAAGAACAAATTGAAGGCTTAGCTAATATTAAAGAAAAAAATTCTTATATTGGCAGAGATCTAGAATTAATTCCAGATGATCCTTATGATATCTCAAGAGAGCTTGCTGATAAGCTTTTACAATATCAAAAAACAATTCAGTTAAGTCAAGAACAACAGAAAATTTATGAAGAGGCTATGAAGTTAAGCCATGAGGGCGGGCCTTGCTGTTGTAAATGTTGGAGATGGTATGCTTTTGAAGGTCAAGCAAAAAAATTGATTAGAGATTATGGTTTTACATCTGAGCAAATTGCAGAACTTTGGGATTTGGAAGATGGCTGTGGTGGAAGCGGGCACATGCACGTTGAAGGGATTGGCGAACATTAATAAAAAAAATTTTAATAAATAATTTAAAAGAATAAAGTAAAAAATGCCAGAAGAACAAAAATTTAAATGTGAACAATGTATCCGTGTTTTTGGTAGTCAAGAAGCTTTGGATATGCATAACAAGGCAAAGCATTCTTTAACAAAAGACAAAAAAACAGAAGAAAACAAGAGTAGAAAGGAACATCGTTTATTTACTAAAAAAATAAGAAACTTGTTTATTTTTATTGTTGTTATTGGATTTTTAATTTTTGGGGCTGTGGCTTTGTTTAGTTCGAGCTCTAAAAATGAAGATGTAACAAAAATGAACATAATAGGTCATCAAAATGCAGCATTACATATACACTCAAAACTAAAAATCTTAATTGATGATACTGAACAGCTAATCCCCCCAAACATAGGAATTTCTCAAGGAGTAATGAGGCCCTTACACACACACGATGCATCTGGAGAGATACACATTGAAGCGCCTTATAAAAGAGATTTTACAATAGGAGAGTTTTTTCAAGTGTGGGAAAAAAATTTTAATTCAAGTTGTATTTTTAATTATTGTACAGACAAAGGTAATCTAACAATGATAGTAAATGGAAAAGAAAATTTTGAATTTGAAAATTATTTTATGAAAGATGGTGATATCATAATCATTGAGTACAATTCTTTTAATGTTCAAAGTAAAACTAACTCAGTTAATGAGAATGGTAAAACAAACAACAAAAAATAAAATTAAGTTATTTCAGTGTGAAGAATGCGGATTCTATTATAAAACAAAAAACCTGGCTGAAAAATGTGAAAATTTCTGTAGAAAAAACAAAAGCTGTAGTGTTGAAATAACAAAACATGCTATCAGAGTTTAATTTAATAAATTTTCTAAGCATAAATTATTTTATTGTTACATTTCAAAAAAATTAAAAAGCATCGATAGTTTTGGAATCTTATGAGGTTTAATGAAAAAGAAATTAAAGATTTGATTTTTGCAGGTATATTTATATCTTTAGCATTTGCTATACTTTTATCAGGCAGCATTCTAAATCTTAAATTTTCTATTTTTATCATTGCGTTTTTTACAGCCGGAATCGGATTTTTGTTTCATGAACTAATGCATAAGTATATTGCTCAGCGATACAGACTTTTTGCAGAATTTAGAGCAAATTATGGGATGATTTTTCTGGCAGTTTTATTTTCTTTCTTCGGATTTATAATTGCAGCACCAGGAGCTGTTTACATTCATGGATACATTACACGAGAGAAAAATGGAAAAATTTCCTTAGCAGGACCTATGACAAACATTGTTCTTGCTATTTTATTTTTTATTTTGCTTTTAATACTAAATACAGGAAAAACATTACAAGCGTTTTTTAGTTTTGGTTTGACAATTAACTCCTTGCTAGCTGTATTTAATATGATTCCTCTTATGCCTTTTGATGGAGCAAAAGTTTTTGCCTGGAATAAAAGAATTTATTGGATAGCTCTCGCCTTAAGTGCAGGACTTTTTATCTCGAGTTTTTTTGTTTAAATTAAAATTTGTTAAACAAAAAGGCCTAAAATACTCTAGATTTTTACATTTTTGTTTTAAATTAATAAAAACAAAAAAGAGACAAAAGAGAAAATAAAAAATATAAAGCTTTTCTAGTTTTTATATAGATGAAAAAAAAGAGGTTTATTGTTTTATTTTTGTGTTTGTTTATGTTAATGTTAACTGCAATTGTTTTGCCTATCAAAGAAAACCAAAAAAAAGATTTAAAAAAAGAGTTAAATTCAAAGACTGATTTAAAGGTTAATTCTGAATTTGAATCTGGAAAAAAGAAAGTTAGTGTTATAGTTAGTTTAGATGAAAACCAAACTCTAGATAACTATAATAAATCATTTCTAAAAGGAAAAATTAAACACAGGTTTAGTTCTTTTAACGGATTTTCAGCTGAACTTACAAAAGAAGAAATAGAAGAGTTAGAAAGAAATTTTAAAATTAAAAGAATAACTTATAATTATCCAATTTATGTCTCTTTACAAGATTCTGTACCTTTAATTAATGCAACACAGGTTTGGAATTTAAAGTTTCAAAATACAAATTTAACTGGAAAAGGTCAGACTGTATGTGTAATTGATAGTGGTGTAAATTATACGCATCCTGACTTGGGTGGTTGTTTCGGCAGTAATGATGAAAATTCTTCTTGTAAAGTTCTTGGTGGCTATGACTTCATAAATTTAGACTCTGATCCTATGGATGATCACGGGCATGGAACGCATGTTTCTGGGATTGTTTCAGCTAATGGTTCTATAAAGGGAGTTGCTCCTGATTCTAAAATTGTTTCAATTAAAGTTATTAATGCAACTGGTGCTGGAAACTTTGACGACTTGGTTGCTGGAATTGAGTGGTGTGTTAATAATGCGACAAAATTTAACATAAGTGTAATAAGTATGAGTCTAGGAACCGATTGTCAAATTGATCCTACTTCTTGTTATAATAATTTTAATTCTTGTCAAAATGATTTTCCTTCTGTTGCATCTGCAATAAATTCTGCAATTTCAAAAAATATTTCAGTTGTTATTGCAACTGGAAACAACTACAATACCACACATATCTCTTCTCCAGCATGCATTCAAAATGCTACAAGAGTTGGCTCAAGCAATAAAACAGATTCAATATCAAGTTTTTCAAATAGATGGCCTCTTGACATGCTCCTTGCTCCGGGAGACAACATCAACTCAACAAGCATCTCTGGCAGTTATGAAATAAATTCAGGAACTTCTATGGCAACACCACATGTTTCTGGCGCGGTTGCACTTTTAAAACAATACCTTTCTCTAAAAAATCAAACTAAAACTCCTAAAGATTTAGAAAAGTATTTTAATGAAAGCGGAAAAATTATTTTTGATCCTGCATCAGGAAATAATTATTCAAGAATTGATGTTTTTTCTACAATAAAAACACTTGATGATTCTCCCTCAATAAATTTTTCTTCTCCAACAGAAATAAATAATTCTTATTTAGGAAGAAATTACATTCAAATTAATGTCAGTGCTTTTGACCTAAATTTTGATATGTTAGAAATAAGGCTTTACAATTCAACTTCTCTTTTATTCAAAAACATTTCATCTTCAAACTCTTTTTTTATTAATTATACTAACCTCAGTGAAGGCATTTATTATTTTAATGCAACTGCAAATGATACTCTAGGTGGGACAACTAATACAGAAACAAGATTTGTAAATTTAACAAAACCTATAATAACAATTATTAGCCCAAAAAACAGCACATACATAACAAACGAAAGTTTAAATTTTAATTTTACAATTTTAGCATCTGATTTAATTGTTTACAATTTTGATTTAGGTTCTAACTTTACAACAAACACAAATACAACATTCAACATTTCAGATGGCCAACATACTCTTTATGTTTTTTCAAATAACACATTCGGCAATATTTCAAAAAATGTAAGTTTTTACGTTAATTCTTCTATTTTAAATCTAAATTATTCTGGATTTGATGGCGATTCCACAAATTTAAAAATTTCTTCTTATGAAGAAATCCAAAATATCTCTAATTTAACCTTTGAAAAAATAAATAAAGGCAAAATCGTTTTTAATGAAGTTGTAAATTTAACAAACGATTCTATTCCTGATGACAATTTATTAGATTTGAATTCAAACGTAAAAATAGAGTTTAATAGAATAGAGATAAATTCAGCATTATTGCCTAACCTAAATAAATCTGCAACATTAACTTTATACAACTTAACTTTTAACAATCCTAGAATTTTAAAAGATGGTTCTGTCTGCCCTGAAACAATCTGTCAAAAGGTAAGTTACTCTTCAGGAAATTTAATTTTTAATGTTACTCATTTTTCAGTTTATAGTTCAGAAGAAACTCCTGTAATATTTTTAGGAGGTGGAAGTGGTGGAGGAGGCAGTTCTCAAGCATCAACAAAAACAAATAAAACAGAAACAGAAAAACAAGTATATTTTGTTTCTTATGAAAACATTTCTAAAGGATACACAGGTATTTTTAATGAAGGAGATAGAATAATCTTTTACATAAAAAATGAAGAAACTGGCAACATAGAAAGTTATGAAATTGTAATTTTATTGCTGGAAGGCAAAGGTTCATTTTTAAGTTTTTTCGGAAAAGAAAATAAAAGTCTTTTCATTTTAGAAAAAGAATCTTTAAATCTGAAAATTAACGATATTTCAGAACTGGTTTTAACAGCAAATACTATTTACAATAAAACAATAAACTTAACTTTAAAAGAAGTTAGAAAACCTAAAGAAAATAAACTTGAATCTTCTAATAAAGAAGTTAAAAAACATTTAGATAAGAAAGTTTTTTATTTTTCCATTTTGATGATTTTATTTTTTATTTTAGTTGTATTATTTATTATAATTAAGATTATCAAAAAAAGGTCTTTATTAAAAGCTTTAGTAAAAAATAAAAAGAGAAAAATAAGATAAAATTTATGGAAAACAGACATGTTGGTTTTCTTATTTTAGGAATTGCTATTATTTTAATTTTCATAATTTTTCTTTTTCAAAATGCTTTAAAGGAAATTGTGGCTTCAACATGTACTGCTCCTAATCATTCTATATCATGCCCAATGAATGAAGGAATTAATCAACAAACTTGGCTTTCTTTAGGGATTGTCGGAATTTTAGTTGTACTTGGTTTAGTTCTTATATTTAGTAAACCAAAAGAAAAGATTATTGTCAAAAAAATAAGGCAAAGAAAAAAGAAGTTGGATTTAAGTGGGCTTGACAAAAAAGAAAGGCGGGTCATAGAGATTCTTGAAAAAGAAAATGGAACAATTTTCCAGGCAGAGCTTCTTGAAAGACTTGACATAGGAAAAGTCGGACTTACAAGGCTTTTGGATAAGCTTGAGGCTAAACAATTAATTGAAAGAAAACGTCGCGGAATGAATAATGTTGTTGTACTAAAAAATTGACTTATAGAGATATTTTTTCGAAAACATTTTCTTGATATAATTAAAATATTTGTTTCATTATGATTAATAGTATATCGTGCAATTAAAGTTGGCCTAATTTATGGATTAAAAAAGTAAAACTTATTTTATTTTAATAGCTATTTTTATTTTATTTATATTCTATCATAAACAAGTATGTTTAATCAATCTCTAACATTATAAGAACCTATGAAACTAGTTTCACCAAAGCAGTTATAATTTATTTTTTCTTAAAAAAAATATGAAATTAAAAAATAAGAAAGTAGATTGGGAGTTTTATATTCAGGCTATTATTGTTATAGTACTTGCTGGAATTTTAATTTATAGCTACTCAGGAAAAGTAGGATCAAAAAGTGTTGGTTCTGAAATTAGAACAGTACCTGCATCATCAATCATTCCAACAGGTGTTCCTAAAGTCTATGGAGAAGAGTTAGGAATAACTTATGATGATGTTTCTCCTACTGACCCAAAAAAAGCAGATTCAACAATAAGATTACTTGGGAATATTGATAGAGTTGAAACTCTTTCTGAACCTGAACTTGAAAGGTATATTAATATTCTTTATTATATGGAAAACGGAATTGCTTGTGAGTATTGTTGTGGTGCTAGAAGTGTAATTTTCAGCAACGGACAGCCTGCATGTGGTTGCGCTCATAGTTATGCAATGCGTGGACTTACAAAATATCTGATAAAATATCATCCAGAGATGAGTGATGAGGAAATTCTTACAGAAGTAGGAAAATGGAAAGTTCTTTTCTTTCCAGGCATACTTGAAAACAAAGCACAGGTAATGGAAAATTATGGAATTAATGTTGATTACATAAATCTTACAACAAATAAATATAGAGGGATTGAACAAGGAGTGAAAGGAGGTATGGTTGGTGCTTGTTAAACTAAAAAAGTTTAAAAAATGGAAAAAGAAAAAATAATACTTTGGATTATTATTGGAATTTTGCTAATTGCTGTTATTTATACAATATTTTTTAAGGGTTCTGGAACAGGTAGCGCAACGCTCTCAACAGAAGCTGGAAAAGCTGCTCAGGCATATGCTGGTATGGTAGGAGGTTGTTAAAATGAAATTTGAAAGAAAAAAATTATTAATATTAGTTATATTAGCTATAATATTAGCTTTTACTATCATAGTTATAGTTAATATAAAAAATAATTTTTCTGAAAAAGAAGTATATGTAAATTATGAAGGTAGTATTTTAGAAAATATAAAACAATATGAATCTGATTTAAGGCAAATTACATGCTATTGTGGTTGTGAACATACTGACTTATATAATTGTTATGAGGAAGGAATGCTTACAGAATGCGGACTTTGCATGAAAGAATATGAAACATACCTGGAAATGAGACCAAAATATTCAATTCAGGAAATTTCAGATTATATTGATAATAAATGGGGGGACAATGAAAGAGGAAAATAAAATGAAAAAAGTAATATATGTACTTGTAGTTTTGTTATTTAGCCTAGTTGTAATTTCAGCACATGATGATAGAAATTTTACGCAGGCAGAGACACTTATTCAACAGAAAGTTTCATGTGATAAGCTAACAGAAGAACAACTTGAGCTTATTGGAGATTATTACATGGAGCAGATGCATCCTGGAGAAGCTCATAAACTAATGGATCAAATGATGGGCGGAGAAGGAAGTGAAAGCTTAAAAGCTATGCATATTGCAATGGCTTTAAGAATTTATTGTGGCGAGAATATTGATTATAGAACGATGTCTGAGTATGGAATGCATTACAGAATGATGCCGATGATGACCGGATACAAAGATACAAGCTATGGGTATAATTGGCAAAACTGGATTATGCTTTTAGCATTTGTTTTAATAATTGTATTGCTAGTTATTCTGATAATTAAACAAACACAAAAAAGATAAATAAAGTAAATTTTGTTTTTTGAAATGAAAAAAGAGATTGGTAAAAAGTTTCTTGCACTCTTAGGTTTAATTCTTTTAGTTATAATTATAATTAGTGTTTTTTATTTATTTAGTTTGTCAAAAAATACAGTTGACCTTGCATTTTCATTTTTTGCCGGAATTTCAATGATTGTACTGCCTTGCACTTTTCCTCTTGTTTTAATAATTGTTCCTCTGGCAATGGGCAAGGGTTACAAAAAAGGTTTGGGAATGGCTTTGCTTTTCAGCTTTGGTTTGATAATAACTCTTTCAATTTATGGAATTTTTATTGCTAGCATCGGAAATATAATCGGACTTGATGAAGCTATAGAAAAAGCAAACTCTTTTAGCAGAATTTTATTTATGATTGGAGGTACAGCTGCAATTTTATTTGGACTTTCTGAATTAGGGCTTTTGAGATTTGAACTGCCTCATTACATGGGAACGCCAAAATTCATTGAAAAAAGAAAAGATTATAGTAAAGCATTTTTCCTTGGTCTTTTTCTAGGAAATGCAGGAGTTGCATGTCCGAATCCTTTGTTTTATGTTTTATTAGGAGATATTGCAATCAAAGGAAACGTGTTTTTTGGTTGGTGGATGGGTTTTGTCCATGGCTTAGGAAGAGCCACTCCTTTGATATTCCTGGCAATTTTCGGCATTCTTGGAGTAAATGCAACTTCTTCCATTATGAAACATCAAGAAAAAATTAAAAAAGGAGTTGGATGGTTTTTAATAATTCTTGGAGCAATAATATTTATAATAGGAGGAGCCCATGAGTGGTATGAAGAAAATATTGTTCATAAAGGATGGAACAAAATTGTCAGTGCAACAGGACTTCCTTCCGAATTAATGGGAGAAGAGCATGAACACGAAGGAGTTGGAGATATAATTCCTGACTCTGCTGCTATGTGGCTTTTGATTGCATTAATAGTCATACCAATTATTTGGTATTATTCTAAATTTAAAATAAAAAAAAGATGGAAAAATGGTAAGAGTTCAGATTTTAACCACACCAGGATGCACGGGATGCGCAAAAGTTGAAAAAATGCTGGATGAGCTCGGCGTTAAATATACTGTAATTGATGTCACAAAAAAGCCAGCGCTTGTGAAAAAGTACAAGTTGATGACTGCCCCTGGAACTATTATTAATGGAAAACTGGCTTTCAGCGGAGTTCCAAGCAAAAAAGCTTTGGTTGAAAAGCTTGGAAAAAAATTTAAATAAATATTTAAAGTTAAAAAAATTTAGTTTATAATGAAAAATGAAAATTCTTGGATTGTTGTTCTTGTAGTTGTACTTGTAATTTTCATATTAACTGGATTCACAGGAATGATGCCTTGGGGGATGATGGGAGGTTATTGGGCGGGTTCATTGAGTTTTATGTGGGTATTCATGATTTTAATCTGGGTACTTATTGTTATCTTTCTTATTTTAGGAATTGTTTGGCTTGCAAAACAGATACAAAAGAGATAAATTTATTTTTTAATATTTATTTTTAATCCATGAATATCCTTTTTTTTCAAGTTTTTCAATTACCTCTTTTTTTCCTTCTGCAACAATCTTACCATTTAACATCACAAAGATTTTATCTGGTTTTATATAATTAAGAATTCTCTTATAGTGTGTTATTATTAAAATAATTTTATCATTTGACATAAATTTATTTATTCCTTTTGCAACAATTTTTAAAGCATCAATGTCAAGACCTGAATCTGTTTCATCAAGTATAGCAATTTTTGGATTTAATACAAGAAGTTGAAGAATTTCTGTCTTTTTTTTCTCTCCTCCTGAAAAGCCTTCGTTAATGTAACGTGATAAAAAATCAGTATCAATCTCTAGTTCTTTAGCTTTTTTTTCAATCAATCTTTTAAATTCTAAAAAAGATATTTTTTTCTTATTAAAGTTATTGTAAGCCTGCCTCAAAAAATTTGAAATTGTGACTCCCGAAATTGCTACAGGATTCTGAAAAGATAAAAAGATTCCTAGTTTAGCTCTCTCGTCTGGTTTAAGATTTAAAATATTTTTCTTTTTAAATAAAATTTTTCCTGAGACAACTTTATATTTAGGATCACCTATAATAACATGGGCAAGTGTTGATTTTCCTGATCCATTTGGACCCATAAGAGCATAAATTTTTCCAGTCTTTAGTTTTAAATTAACTCCTTTTAATATCTCTTTTCCCTCTCTTTCAACATAAAGATTTTTTATTTCAAGCATTTTTAAATTCCTTGTTTTTCAAGTAACCAATTAAAATGTCTTTCCTCTCTTTCTGTAAATTTAACTTCAAAAAAAGAGTTTTTTGGAATGTAAACTCTTTCATTATTTCTTAATACATACTTATCAAAACAAAAACAACATATTTTTCCATCTAAACCTCTACGAATTATTGTGTGATATGCACCAAAAAATCCTGGATGATAAATTCTCCCAATATAGAGGGCCTTTCCAATTTTTCTATTTGTAAAAAAATCATAAACTTTTCCTTCATCTATTGTTTTTTTTATTTTTTTAGACATATTCTATTTTTTATTTCAAGCATTTTTCAATGCTTTTTTAGCTGCCTCTAAAGGCAAAAGCGCACATTTAATTCTTGCTGGTGTAATTTTTATCTTTAATAATTTTAAAATATCTTTTTTTGTAAGATTTTTTATCTCTTCTATTTTTTTTCCTTTAATTTTATCGGTGAGTAAAGATGAAGAGACAATTGAAATCACACATCCACTGCCGGAAAACTTTGCATCTTTGATGATTCCTTTTTCAATAATCATTTGAATTGTAATTTCATCACCACAAACAGAATTGTACTCTGTTGCCTCATGCGTTGACTTCTCAAGAATCCCAAAATTACTTGGACTTCTATAGAGTTCAAGTATATGTTCTTTGTACATGTCTGAAGGAATTCCTTTTTCCATTTTAATTTATTGAATGTGTTTTTTTATTTCTTTAATTGAGATTGCAACAGCATTTTTATTTTGTGGGTAAATGTGAGACATGACTCCAATAACTTTTTTATTTTTTAGTAAAGGACCGCCACTAAAACCTAATTCAGAAGTATAATCAAGGATAATTACTTCTTTATTGAAAATTTTTACGTCATTAGCATTCATTGAATAATTATTGTAAATTTTTAGAATTTTACCTTCTTGCTCAAATTGGTTTTTTATTCTAATTTCCTTAGGTTCTAATATTTCTTTAGAATACCTTTCTGGATATCCTAAATTTTTTACATAGTCTCCTTCATTATAATCTTCTTCGATTAAAAATCTCTCTCCACCATCTATTTTTATTATTGTTATATCTAATTCTGGGATGAACTTATAAACATCCTCAACATTAATTTCAATTTTTTTCCCTTTTGGATTAACCAAAAAAATATTTTTATTGAAATAAAAAGCATTTGGAATAAAAGAAGATTCATTTAAAATGTGATAAGAAGTCACAAAGGTGCCTTTATTAATGAAGAACCCACTACCACAAATTCCTACTTTTTCTAGAGCACCTGAAGGTGAGTAATGCGGTCTTAAAATTAACCAAACCCTATTATCCATTTTAATTTATTTTTTAAATTTATCTTTTATTTTTTTTAAAGTTGAAATCAAAGCATCAATATCTTCAAAAGTGTTGTAAAGATAAAAACTTATCCTACACGTGCCTGGAACTCCTAAAATTTTCATTAAAGGCATATTGCAATGGTGGCCTGCGCGGATTGCTATTCCTTGCTCATCAAGTAAACTAGCAACATCATGAGGGTGTATTCCTTCAAGATTAAAAGACAAAATTCCAGAACTATTTTTTCCACTATTGTAAATTTTAATTCCTTTGATATCTTTAATTTTTTCTAGTGTATAATCAAGCAATTTTTTCTCCCACTCTTCAATATTTTCAATTCCAATTTTTTTAATGTAATTAATTGCTTCTCCTAAACCAATTGCTCCTGCAATATGCGGAGTGCCTGCTTCAAACTTTGCTGGTAAATCTGCCCAGGTTGCACTATTTAAAGTAACTTTTTTTATCATTTCTCCACCAAACATAAATGGTTGCATTTTTTCAAGTAATTGTTTTTTTCCATACAAAACACCGATTCCCGTTGGCGCCATCATTTTATGACCTGAAAAAGCCAGAAAATCAGCACCAACCTTTAAAACATCAACTTTCATATGAGGAACACTTTGTGCAGCATCAATAACAGTCAAAGCTCCTTTTTCCTTTGCAATTTTTATAATCTCCTGAACAGGATTTATAGTTCCTAATGAATTTGAAACATGGCATAAAGCTACAACAGCTGTTTTTTTGCTTACTTTCTTTTTAAAATCTTCCATGTCAAGCTCATAACCTTTAAGTTTAATGAATTTTAATTTCCAACCCCCTCTTTTAGCCAATTGCTGCCAAGGTATTAAATTAGAATGATGCTCCATTTCTGTCAAAACAATTTCGTCTCTTTTTTTATTAGTGGCATTAATTATAGAAGGTAATGTGTAAGAAAGTAGGTTTAAACTTTCAGTTGTATTTCTAGTGTAAATTATTTCCTCAGGTTTTGCGCCAATAAATTCTGCAATAATTTCCTTTGATTTAAGATAAAGTTCTGTTGCATTTGAAGAAAGTCTATACACACCGCGATGAACATTTGCATACTCTTTTTCATAAAATTTCTTTAAAACATCTATTACTTGTTTTGGTTTCTGACTTGTTGCGGCATTATCCAAGTAGATTAGCCCTGGATTATTCTTAAAAATAGGAAAATCTTTCTTTAATGTGTGAACTGTTTTGTTACTTAATTTCATAATAAAATAGCGAGATTCGTGTTTTTATTAGTTATGGTTTTTTGATCATAAATCTGAATTAACTTCTTAAAATTTCCTAAACAACAGAATTTTCAATTTCCATTTCAAGAAGCCTATTCAACTCAACTGCATACTCAAGCGGTAGCTCTTTTATTAAAGGTTCTATAAAACCTGAAACAATAATTTTTGTTGCTTCTTGTTCAGAAAATCCGCGAGACATTAAATAGAAAATTTGTTCTTCTCCTACTTTACCAACTGCAGCTTCATGCGAAACAGCAACATCGTTCTCTTCTACTTCCATGCTTGGAAAAGTTGTAGCTTTACTTTTATTATCAAGCATGAGTCCCTCACAATTTACACTGGATTTAGCTCCTTTACAACCTCTTTTTATTTTAACTAAACCTCTATAGTTTGTAATTCCTCCATTCATTGAAATGCTTTTGCTTACAATATGTGATGTTGTGTTTGGAGCGAGATGATAAACTTTGCATCCTGTATCTTGGTTTTGTCCTCTAGAAGCATAAGCAATTCCAATATAACTTGTTTTTGCACCTTCGCCAATTAAAACACTGCAAGGATAAAGCATTGTAACTTTACTTCCAGTATTTCCATTAACCCAATCCATAACTGCATTCTCATGAACAATTGCGCGTTTGGTGTTTAAATTATAAGTATTTTTACTCCAATTTTCAATACTACTATATCTTACTTTTGCTCCTTTTAAAACATGTATCTCAACACATCCTGCATGCAAAGCATTTTCATCATAAACTGGAGCTGAACATCCTTCAATATAATGTACTTCGCTTCCTTCATCTGCAATAATCAAAGTGTGTTCAAACTGACCAGCTCTTTTTGCATTCATTCTAAAGTATGCTTGCAATGGTTGCTTAACTTTTACATTTTTGGGAACATAAATAAATGTTCCTCCAGACCAAACAGCTGCGTGAAGTGCTGCAAATTTATGAAGACTAGGTTGAATACATGTACTCATAAAGTATTTTTTGAATAATTCAGGATAAAGCTTAAGAGCTTCGTCACAATCTAAAAAAATAACACCTTGTTTTTCCCATTCTTTTTTAAGCTTATGATAAACAACTTCACTTTCATATTGTGCTCCAACACCTGCAAGAGCCTCTCTTTCTGCTTTAGGAATTCCAAGTTTTTCATAAGTTTCCCTTATTTCTTTTGGTAGCTCTTTCCAGTTTTTTGAATTTTTCTTTGCTTTTGGTTTAAGATAAAAGTATATTTTGTTAAAATCAAGTTCAGAAAGATCAGGACCAAAATTTGGCATTGGCATCTCTTGAAAAAGTTTAAATGCTTCAAGCCTTTTCTTTAACATCCATTCAGGCTCTCCTTTATCTCTAGAGATATATTTTATAAGCTCTTCAGAAAGCCCTGGTTTTGGCTTAAAAGCTAATTTTTCAGCTGCTGGTTTATCATAAATCTCTCTAGTAATTTTTAAACTCGTTGTTTGCATGATTAAACACAAATTTATTTAACCTTTTTAAGTTTTTTAATATTATACTTAACTTTTTATTTTGTTAAATTTAGTATAATTCAGTAAATTATTTTTATTTTTTATATTCTGTTAAAAAGCTATACCAAGCAAAGCATCTAAAGAAATAGCTCCTCCGCCTATTGCAACCAAAACCAAATTTGAGCCTAGTAACACAAGATCAAACTCCCATCCTGTTCCGTTCATTGTAGAAAAAGGAACCTTCCATTTAGAAATCTTATGGTATAAAGCACCTATCATTACCAAACCTAACAAAACAGCTGCAATTTTTGTATAAAAACCTAGAATAAGAGCCAATCCTGCAATCATCTCAACAAAACCTAACAAAACAACAAAAGTTTTTGATTTTTTCATTCCTGCAGCCATTTCAGCTGTCATTTTAAATTTAGGTAGTCCGTGAAATAAGAAAATTGCTCCTACAAATAACCTTAAAACAAATAATGAAACATCAACAAATTGAACTGCCATGACTTTAAAAGATTCCTTTAATTTAAAAATTTTTGCTTTTATAATCTCTAATAAAAAACACCAAACCTAAAAAAATCTTTAAAGACAAATTTTAGCTTATCTCTAAAAAATTAAAAACCATCAATTTTAAACTTTTTAAATAAATTTTAAGCTTTTTAAAAATCACTTCTTTTTATTAATAACTGAATTAATATCTTTAATTATGTTTTTTAGATCTTCTTCTGAAAGGCCGTGAAGTTTTACAATATCTTCCAACAAATCAGAATCAGAAAAGCGACAGCCGACACACTGAAGACCATAAGATAATAAAATTTCTACTGCTTCTTCTTTACTTTTTATAATTTTGTTTATTGGAGTTTTTGGTGTAATTTTCATAACACTCTAACAAAATTACCTTTTATAAATTTGTTTACTATGTTTTGTTATTTAAATGAAAATTGAAAATAATTTAAATAAATTAAGAGAAAAACAAAATAAAAAATAAGTAAAAAGTCAAAAAGTTTTTAAAAGAGTAAAGGAGAAAGTGAGGGGACTTCATAAGTTAGAAAGCACGCAATTCACATAGGAATTGCATAAATGATCCAAAGATCTTTGCTTTCTAAATTCTTAAGCCCCTCCAACTTATAAAATAAAGTTTTTTAAAGTTTTTAAATGTTTTTATTTGTTCTGATAAAGATTCTCTTTTTTAAAAAACTAGTATTGTTAATAGTTAAAGTTAATAGCTAAAAAACTCTTTAAAATTTTTAATAATTCTGCAGTACTAGGCTGATCTTTTCACTAAAAATTTTTTCATTAAATTTGAACGGCTTTAGTTCTTCAAACTTATCAAAAGCAAACCTCTCTATTTTTATTTAAAATTTTCATTAAAATTTTCTAGTTTTTTGATTAATTTTTAGGTTTTATTTTTTATGCAAAGAAAATTAAGAAAATCTTTATAATTGCTGAAGCAAAAACAAGAACAAAACCATAAACCCACATTTTTCCGTGATAATGACTAAATAAAATTAAAATAATTCCTACAATAAAAAAAATCAAAAGAATAGGATCATACCAAGCCATTTTAAACCGACAAATTATTAGTAATCTTCAATTTCTTCTTTTTCTGATGTCTCTGATGTATCTTGACTTGATTCTTCTGAGTTGTCTCCTTCTGAATTAAAATCATCTATGTTTATTGAATTGATAATTTCTTTGAACTTTTCGAAATCGGCTAAAGGAATTTTAACACCTGATTTTGTAAATCCTGTATATCTTTGACCAGTTACAAACTCTCTAATTGTCAGCCCTTTTTTTCCTCCAAAATCGTCAATTCTAACAACAATATCAGAAAATTCGTTTTTCTTTATCCTTCCTATATCTTTTTCCATTCATCAAATAATTTTGTATATTATATAAATCTTTTTAATTTTATCTTTTTAGTTTTAAAAAAATTAATGTTCCTCAAAAAACAATTTTTCTGTTTTTTTGTCAATTCTGTAAAATTTTTTCATATCATGTCTTGGAAATAAAAATCTGTATCTAGTTTGCCATAAAAAATCTTCTATATGATTAAGGCTTTCTTCTGAAACAATAAATTCTGGCATGAATCTTTCTAAATTAACTAAAGAATAACCTCTTAAAGTTAAATTTGTTATATCTTCTGGATCTGAAAAGCAATCCCAATAATAAGGATAGTAGGACATAACCAAATCTTTTATTGAATTAAATCTAGGTTCTCTTTCTTTTAAGTTTTGATCTCTAGATTGTGCAATGCTCCCCCATTTTCCATTTTCTTTATAAACGGCAATATTATGATCCATATCTCTAGCTTCCATACATACAATCAAAGGTTTTTTACCATAAAAATAAAGTACAGAGGCTGAAAAAATAGCTCCGTCTAAACAATTTGCTCTTCTATCTTTAAGAACCATTCTAAAAGATCTAACAATAGAATCATTATCAAAATCATATTTTATGTTGTTGTTTATATAATCTTGAATTTTCCTTGGTGTATTTAATTTTTTTATTATATCCCTTTCTTTTTTTGTCAGTCTAATTTTTCTTTCTTTCATTTTTAAAAATATTTTATTGAAATGAAAAACGCCGACGCTAGGATTCGAACCTAGGAGCCCAAAAGGGCACGGTTTTCGAGACCGTTCCATTACCACTCTGGCACGTCGGCTTAATTTAATTTAATATAAGCAATTATTTATAGATTTATTTATTAGAATTTTCAAATATTAATTCTAAACTATTGCCATAAACAAAAATTTTATAAAAAAGGTTGTGTTTTAATTTTTATGTTTACTCTTCCGAATCTTCCGTATGTTTACTCTGCACTAGAACCTTTTATAGATGCTAAAACAATGGAGATTCATCACACTAAACACCACCAAGCTTACATAGACAAACTAAACAAAGCTCTTGAAAAATATCCAGAGCTTCAAAAAAAGAGTGCAGAAGAACTTATCAAAAATTTAGAGTCTATACCAGAAGATATAAGAACAGCAGTAAGAAATAATGCTGGTGGCCATATAAATCATAGTTTTTTTTGGTTAATCCTTAAAAAAGGAATAAAGCCAGAAGGAGAGATTATTGAAGCTATAAAAAGAACTTTTGGCTCTTTTGAGAAGTTTCAAGAAGAGTTTAACACAAAATCAGTTAATTTATTCGGAAGCGGTTGGTGCTGGCTTGTTTTAAATAAAGATAAGAAACTTGAAGTAATTACAACACCAAATCAAGATTCTCCTATTATGCTTGGAAAAAAACCAATTTTGGGAATTGATTTGTGGGAACATGCATATTACTTAAAATATCAAAACAGAAGATCAGAATATGTAAATGCTTTTTGGAATGTTATAAATTGGAAAGTTGTAAATGAAAACTTCTTAAAAGCTAAAAGGTAATTAACTTAAAAAGTAATTTAAGATAAACACCTTTTTATTGTATCTTAAGAATCCTAAATTAAAAAATTATTATCTATTTTTAAACCCGTTAAACTAGACTTAATAAAGGCATATATTCATGATTAAAATGTTTATAAGTAAAGAAAACAGATATAAAGAAAGGGTATAAAGAAATGACATTTAAATGATAATTATTAAAAGAGTTATTTTTGTATTTTGTTAGTACAGAGTAAAGTTGAAAAGATTAAAATTCATAGTTCATTATGAAAAATGAAAAAATGACTGAAAAAGAAAAATTAAAGATAAGACAGCCGATAGTTACTGTATGCGGACATGTTGATCACGGAAAAACCTCTTTACTTGATAATTTTAGAGGCAGCTCTATTCATGAAAAAGAAGCAGGAGGTATAACTCAAAAAATTTCTTTTACTGTTTATCCTTCTAATCAACTAAAAAAAGCATGTCCTCTAATTGAGAAAAATAATATTAATCTAGAAATACCTGGGTTTTTATTTATAGATACTCCAGGACATGCAGCATTTACAAATCTTAGGAAAAGAGGCGGATCTCTTGCTGATATAGCAATTCTTGTTATAGATATAAATGAAGGAATAAAACCACAAACTTCTGAAACAATACAAATTTTAAAAACAAATAAAGTTCCTTTTGTCGTTGCCTTAAATAAAATAGATAAAATTCATGGTTGGAAAAAAGGAAAAGATGAAATTCCTTTAAAAGACAGAATTTCTTCTCAACCAAAAAATACTTTAAATGATTTTAATGAAAAATACCTTACGATTGTGGGTTCTTTGCAAGCCCATGGTTTTGATTCAGATTTATTTTATAATGTAACTGATTTCACAAAAAAAATTTCTCTTGTTCCTTGTTCTGCAAAAACAGGAGAAGGCATACAAGAACTTTTATTGATATTATGTGGGTTAAGTCAAAAATATTTAAAAGAGAGATTAAAATTAGGAAAAGATGCAAAAGGAGTTATTCTTGAAATAAAAAAAGAGCAAACAAACTATGTTGAAGCAATAATTTACGACGGAACTCTCTCTAAAGAAGATGAGATTGCAATATCTAACATTTACGGAGAACCAATAATAACTAAGATACGTGTTTTAGAAGAAATTCTTCCTTTATCATTTAAATTTATTCCAAGAGAAAAAGTTAATGCTGCAACTGGAATAAGAATGCAATTGGTTGAAAAAGAAGAGATCCTACCAGGAATGCCTTTTTTAAAATACAACAACAATAAAGAAGAAATAAAAAACCTATTTAAAAAACAGATCTCAGAAGCTATAAAAACAGATAAAGAAGGAATAATTGTTAAAGCAGATTCTTTAGGAAGTTTAGAAGCATTAATCTCAATTCTTCATCAAGAAAATTTTAAAATTTTAAAGGCAGGAATAGGAAATATAAATAAATCTGATGTTGTTATGGCAAAAGCAAATTTAAAAATAAATGAACTTAATGCTGTAATTTTAGGTTTTAATGTTAATATTGATCAAGATGTATTAGAAACAAAAGGTAATATAACTATATTAACTGATGAAGTGATTTATAGAGTAATTGAAAAACTTAAGGAGTTTAGAAAAGAAAAAGCAAGAGAGATAGAAAAAAGAAGGCTTTTGTCTTTATCTCCTATAGCAAAACTTAAAATTTTGCATCAGTTTGTTTTTAGAAATTCAAACCCTGCTATTTTTGGTGTTAAAATAGAATCTGGAAAAATAATTCCTGGATTAGAGCTAATAAATGAAAAAAATGAAAAAATTGGAAAGATAAAGGCAATTCAGTCAGAAGGAAAGCAAGTTAACGAAGCTATAGAAACTCAAGAAGTTGCTATATCTGTTCCAGGAGTTAATTTTGAGAGAAAACTTTCAAAAGAAAACTTTTTGTATTCAAATCTTTCAAATGAGCAAATTAAAAATTTAATGAAAAACAAAGATGTTCTTTCAGAATCTGAAATTAAATCTTTGCAAGAAATTATCAATATAAAAGAAAAAACCTCTTAAGTATTATCAAATTTTAAATTTTCATAAGAGCATCTAAAAAAAGGTTCTATCATCATTATGTCATCTAAAATATTTTGGCCTATAGAAAGCTTCCATCCTTTAAAATGATATTGTGGATTAAATGGTGGTGTTGTATAAGTCCTTCCTGCATAATCAAAACTTAATGTTGTTCTTCCTTTTTCATTAATTAAAAAACAGGCTGTCTCTTTTGCTTTAACTTCTCCTAATATTTTTGTTGGTGTTCTTATCCATATATTTTCCCATAAGTTATTTTCAACATAAACAGTTGGAGTCTCTTTTGCATAAAAATCTTCAAAAAAAGTTTTTTTGGTGGAACATGATTGCAAGTAAAATGATAAAATCATCAGACCTAAATAAAAATTCTTTTTCACCATTTTTTTCTTTATGAAAATTTGAAAGATTTAAAATTAATTGTATTTGAAAATATAATTTTATAAAAATTTAAAAAGCGTTTAAAATAATAAAGTATATGTTTAAGATAAATATCTCTGATAAGTCTGGTAAAACATATAAGATTGAAACAGAATCAGAATCTCTAATTGGTAAATCTTTGCATGATAAAGTTTTAGGAGAAGAAATTGGTCCTGATTTTTATGGTTATGAATTTGAAATTACTGGAGCAAGCGATAAAGCAGGATTTCCTTCTTTAGAAATAGTTGAGGGCACTGGACTAAAAAGGGTTCTTCTAAGTTATGGAAAAGGAATGCACAAAAGACCAAGAAAAGAAGGAAAAAAGAAAAGACCAAATATGAAACCAAAAGGTTTACGCTTAAGAAAAACAGTTAGAGGAAAAGTTATTTCTTCCGACATTGTGCAAATAAACTTAAAGGTTTTAAAAGAAGGCCAAAAAAAACTTTCAGAAATTTTTTCAAAAACTGAAGAAAATAAACAAGGCTAATTTTTGTTACCTCTTTTTGGTAGTTTAAAATAGTAAAATTTAAAAACTCTAAAAAAATTAAATTTCAATGAGCAAATTAATAAAAAAACTAGCAATTACTCTAGGAACAATAGCAGGAATTGGTGGGCTTTTTGTTGGGCCTAGTTATGAAACAGGATGTATGCAATACAAAGGTTATAGAGTTATGTCTGATGGCTCTGTTTTTTTAGTTTTTGATAAAAAAACTTATGAATTTGCAAATGAACCTAAAAGAAATTTTAATTTCAAAGAAATTAAGATAGGTTCTTATTATAATCCAACAATAAAAAGATATTTCTTTGGTTATGGTAATGAAAGAATTATTGATGCTGATGAATGTAAAGGAAAAGAAGAAACAAACTCCTCATAAAAATTAATTATTTTATTTAATATAAACACTAACTTAATACTTCTCTAAGCCTATCTAAAAATAAAACTTGAGAGGGAATTATTTTTTTCTTTGCCTCTTCTAATGTGAAAAAACTTGCTTTGTCTACCTCAGGAATTTTAATTTTTTTTCCTGATTTAGGTGGATATTCAATTTCTATCATGTTTTGTCTTGTTAAGAATCCAGAGAAATCTCCTTTGAAAGCACACGCATAAACAACTTTTCCTGATTTTTGTTTTATGCTTCCTAACTCTAAAAAAGGTTCTTTTGGTTTTATTCCTGTTTCTTCAAAAAACTCTCTTTTTGCAGCCTCTAAAAAACTTTCATTCTTTTCAACCTCTCCTTTGGGTATACTCCAAGCTCCTTCATCTTTGTTTTTCCAAAATGGGCCTCCTGGATGTACTAAAAAAACTTCGAGAGTTTTTTTTGTTCTATACATTAAAAGACCTGCAGAAATTTTTGGCATGTTCAAATTTCAAAAATAATCTCTAGGTCATTTTAAATCATCATATTTTTAAATACTTTTTCAATAGTTAATTCATGGAAGAGTTACCAGAAATTAATGTGGGTGTTATAGGCCATATTGATCACGGAAAAACAACTTTACTTAGCAAACTTACTGGAAAATTTACTGACACACACTCTGAAGAACTGAAGAGAGGTATAACTATAAAACTTGGCTATACAGAGATGACAATATACAAAGATGAAAACAGCTACAACAATAAAGGAAAAGGAAAACCAGTGAGGTATGTAAGTTTTATTGATAATCCCGGCCATGAAATGTTGATGGCAACCATGCTTTCTGGTACAGCTTTAATTGACGTCGCTATGCTTGTTATTGCAGCAAATGAAGGAATAAAACCACAAACAAGAGAGCATTTTATGGCGTTGCAAGCAAAAAAAATTAAGAAACTAGTAATAATACAAAACAAAATAGATTTAGTAAGTAAAGAGCAAGCTTTTGAAAATTATAAAGAAATAAAAGAGTTTGTTAAAGGAACTTTTGCAGAAAACGCACCAATAATACCTGTTTCTGCTCTTCAAGAAGTTAATCTTGATAAAATAATAGAATTTTTAGCAGAAGTAGAAATTCCAAAAAGAGATCTAGATTCAGATCCTCTTTTTTTTGTTGCGAGGAGCTTTGATGTTAACAAGCCTGGAACAAACATAAAAGATCTTAAAGGTGGTGTTCTTGGTGGTGTTTTAAAAAAAGGAACTCTTAAAGTTGGTGATGTTATTGAAATAAAACCAGGACTTGACATAAAAAAACCACACGGAAAAGTAGAATACAAAACAATCAAAACAAAAATTCTCTCGTTATACAAAGGAACAAAAAAAGTAGATAAATTAACACCTGGAGTAAGTGCTTCTATTGAAACAAATTTAGATCCTTCACTAACAAAATCAGATGCTTTAGTAGGTAATGTTGTTTCTTTAGAAGGAAAGCTTCCTGAAATAAGCAACAAAATTAAAATTTCATCAGTTCTTTTTAAAGAATATTATGACATTAAAGAAACAAAAAAAATTGAGCCTATAAAAATAAAAGAATTTTTGATGTTAAGTGTTAATACAAAAATAACTGTAGGAATTGTAGAAAAAATACAGGGCAATATAATTGAAATTTCTTTAAATATTCCTGTTGTTGCTATAAAAGGAGAGTCTGTAAGTATAGCAAGAAATATAGACAAGCATTGGAGATTAATCGGTTATGGCGAAATTCTTTAGTTTTTTAATTAGAGAGAAACTCAAAATAAAGGAAAATTTAAAAACCCTTTTATCTTTTTAAAAAAATGAAGAGTGTATTAAGGTTTTTCTTTATATTCCAAGTATTTTTGTTAGTTTTTACTCTTCCAGCTGTTTTTGCTTATTATCATTCATACACATCATCAAATTCTGATTCAGGAACAAATTCTGGGCCAGGTTCTGATGATTCTGCGTTAACAAGCAGTTCAACAAATTCTGATTCAAATTCAGGAAGTTCAATGAACTCAGAAACAAATGATGAAGCAAAAGTTACTACAAATGAAGATACAAATGAAGATAAAAGTTTAAATGATAGTTCTTTAGATAGTTCAAAAGAAGAAAGAGAGGTAAGAGTAAGAGAAAGGCTTCGTGAGGTTTCAAAAGAAGGAGAGTTTAGAAGAGAATTTAAAAAAGAGGTAGTAACTCCTGAAGGAAGAAGAATTGAGATTGAAAGAAAAGTTGAGGTTGATGAAGAAGGAAATGTCAGAATTAAAATTGAAAGGAAAATAATTGACGAGCAAGGAAATGAAAGAGAAATAAAAATAGAAATAAGAGAGGAAAATGGAACAAGAGAGATAAAGGTTGAGGGTGAAAGAAAAAATGTAACTGTTGAAACAGAACTTGAACTTGAAGATGAATTTGAAGGTAATGAAACAGACCTTAAAGCTGTATTATCAAACGGAAGAAAAGCAGCAATAAAAGTTATGCCTGATAGAGCATCAGAAATTGCAATTGAAAGACTTAAAGCATTAAACTTTACAGTAGAGTTAAGAGAAGTTAAACATAAAAATGTTCCTAAAGTTGTTTATCATCTTGAAACAAACAAAACAGGTAGATTTTTAGGAATCTTTAAATTAAAAATGAAAGTTGCTGGCCAACTTGATGCTGAAACAGGAGAGTTTCTAGGAGAAAGCAAACCATGGTGGGCATTCTTAGTTTTTGGAGAGGACTCAAATCAAGTTCAAGAAGAACAACAAACAGAGCAAACAACAGAGCAAACAGCTAATGAAACTAATGAGACTCTTGGAAATGAAACAACCGAAATACCTTCAAACCAAACAAACGAAACACTAACCAACACAACAAATACAACAACAGCTTAACAAACACAACATAAAACACAACATCACTTAAAAATTATAAACACAACCCTAAAAACCAAACAAACAACAAATTAAAAAACACCTCAACATAACAATAAACACTACAAAAAACAAATCAACACAACATTAA